>NZ_OCMS01000002.1:600000-900000 GCF_900215325.1 Fibrobacter sp. UWB16
GCTTTTTTCGGTAAGGTCCACCTTGTCAAGCTGGACTTGGCCCTTGACGTTAGAAGAAAGGATGCTGTTCAGGTTGCCGCTGATGGCGATGTTTGCAGAGAGGAAACCGGAGAAGTCCTTATAGCTGATGTAGTCGTTCAGGTAGGGCTTGATGCAGGCGAGTGCAAAGCGGTTCAGGTTCAGGTAAATGTTGAAATCGTAAGTCGCCATGTTGGCATCGACCTTCACGTTCAGGTCGCCACCGTCTGCAAACTTGAAGCTCACGTCAACGCCGGTTGCGTTATCTTCGAGGTAGATTGCCGGAATGTTGATGGAGAAGTCCTTGAGGTGGAACTTCGAGCCCACTTTTGTGTCTTGGTAAATAATGTTGCCCTTTTCAAAGACGATATTGCGGAGGCTGAGCTTGACCGGGAGCCCGGCTGCGATTTCTGCAGCGCTCTTGCTTGTACTGTCCTGGACCTTCTTTTCGTCCGGGTGTTCGGCGTAATAGAGGCTGTCTTTTGTGGCGAGGTGCTCCAGAATGCTGGAGAAGTTGAATCGCTCACCATGCTGCTTGACGCGCACGTAAAGCGCCTTCATGTAGATGTCGCTAATGTCGAGCGTCCTCGTAAAGAGCTGCATCGGGTTGATGTTGACGCTGAACTTCTCGAATGCGACAAAGGGCGTCTTGTCGTCCGATTCCATGACCGCGAGCGTGTCTACGTCCAAGACGTAGGTGAACGGGTTCAGGCTGATGTCCTTGATGGTGATGCTTCGGCCAATCATTTCCTTGGAGTGCTCTTCGATGTAGCTACGTGCAATCTTGGGCGCTACGAGTAGTGTGACGAAGTAGAGGAGGATCAAAGATCCTATAACGATAAGGGTAATTTTGAGTGGCTTTTTCATAGTATAAAATCTAAATATAATTGTGATAAAAATGTTATGTTCCCTGTAGTAAACACGTCTGTCGAGATTTGTTTTCCGTCTTTGTCCGAAAAAAGTTATTCTTAGGGTATGAACGCGAAAATCCATTATTGTCATCCCGGTTACGTTCCCTCGGCTTCCAAGATTTTTTTAGTGGCTTTTTCGGAGGACGTTTCTTTGTCTTCGGTCAAGTTCAAAATTTTGGACAGCGATTCTCGAGAAGTCTATAAGGGTGCAACCGAAAAAATCTGCCGTTGTGCATATACGGGCGAGTTCTTGTATAAGGGCTTTTTTACAGCCGTTACTGCACCGGGGCGTTACCAGATTGTCCTGGATGACTTTGATGTCAAGTCGCATTGGTTTGAAGTTTCGGATGAATGGCTTGTTCGCGAACTCAAGGCGAATATCAAGTCGTTCTATTACCAACGGAGCGGTGTCGAATTGCCGGAGCGTTTGGCGGGGATTTGGGCCCGCCCTGTGGCGCATTTGGACGATAAGTTGGAATTCCACCCGACGATGGAACGTGCGGGGCTTTGGAACGCTCATGGCGGCTGGTACGATGCGGGCGATTATGGCAAGTACATTGTGAATGGTGGCGTGAGTGTTGCGACTCTGATGCTTGGCTGCGAGCTCATGCAGGCGCATTCTCAAAAGTCCTCGATTGTTGGTGGTACTGCGTTCAAGGAAACGTACGAACTGCCGGTAAGCTTGCTCGATGAAATCCGTTTTGAACTGGAATTTTTCTTGCGCATGCAAGACGAAGATGGGGGAGTGTTCTTCAAGGTGACGCCATACCGTTGGGATGGCTTTGTAACGCCGTCGGAATCGGATGCTTCACAAAAGCGCTATATCCTTGGCAAGTCTACGTCTTCGGCATTGAATTTTGCGGGTGCACTTGCTCAGGCGCATCACGTTTACGCGAATGTCGATCGCGAATTTGCTGAAAAATGTTTGTTCGCTAGTATCCGTGCTTTCCTATGGGCCGAGAAAAATCCCGAAGTCGATTGGCCGCACAACACCGAAGGCAGTGGTGGCTATGGCGATTCGGATTTAGGCGATGACTTTTTCTGGGCGCGGGCCATGCTGTATCGCGAACTGAAAAATGTTGAAAGTATCGCAGACGTGGGCGTTGCGGGTATGCTCGAACGCATGGAAAGTCAATTGTTGGTGGATATGGATACGTACTTGCCGACGTACGGTTTGCAATGGCGCTCGACGCAGAACTTGGCTTGGTTTGCTTTGGCTACGACGGATTGCAAGTGGAAAGACCGCGCTCGAATGGCGTTCAAGTACACGGCTGATGAAATTTTGCATTTGCAAAATGAAGACCCGTATGGACTTTCGATCCGCAAGTTTATTTGGGGTAGCAATGGTGATATTGCAAACCATGCGCTGACTTTGTATTTGGCGTATGAATGGCTTGATGATTTGAAGTACCGCAATGCGGCAATGGAACAAATTGAATTTATTTATGGCAGGAATCCTGTGGACGTGAGCTTTGTGACGGGCTCGGCCTGGAGTTCTCCGAAGTTCCCGCATCACCGCATTAGCCATTCCGATGGAGTTGAGGCTCCGGTGCCAGGGCTTGTCGTTGGTGGCATTAACGAAGACCGTCAGGATACGCACAGAAACCCGCATTACATGGGCGAATCTCGCGGCATGTCCTATGCTGACGAACAATGCTCTTTTGCAAGCAACGAAGTCGCTATCAATTGGAGCGCGCCTCTCACCGCAGCACTGTTGCTCCTAAGCGTTTAATCCACCGCTTCTTCGTCATCCTGAAGCCGCTTCTCCGTCATGGGGCTTTGCCCCATCCAGTCAATTCTTGTCGTTGCATCGCTAGATTTTACTGGGTTCTTCCACCTTCGGTGTCAGAACGACGTAATAGGGGGTGTCTCTCTAGTTATTTCTTGCCTTGCTTCGCAGGCGTCTTGTTTGGCGCTTTAGCATCAGTTTTCTTTTCCGCAGCCTTGTCCTTCGGCGTTTCTTTAACTGTAGCTTTGGGCGCGTCTTTAGGCTGCTCCTTGACTTTTGCCGGAGCTTTTTCCTGCGCCTTACTTGAATCTTTCACAGCTTCTTTTACAGTCGCTTTTGTACTTGTTGCGACAGAATCCTTGAGGTCTTCTTTCTCCGATTCAACCTTTATCTTTTCTTCGATCTTCGGGAGAATCTTTTGCAAGTTCACCTTGGGGCGCATTTCTTTCTTGTATTCGGCGTAAGAACGGATGGGCTTGTAGTAAGAAGAATCACCTGCGCTAAGCGTATCGATATTGAACAAGTCAAAGTACGAAGCGAATAAAGCAGCCCAGCTACGGAGCCAGTCTTTACGGGATTCTCGGTTGTTGTACCAGCAGGCCGGATTGAAAGTAATGTGTTGAATATTCGTTGTCAGAAATACAGGGCCGTTTCCAGAAAGCTTTTGGAAAATTCTTTTGACGCGGTATGTAGATGTTGCGCTTGTGATGAGAAGAACCGTATCAATATTACGTGCTTTTAACCATGGAATTAATGTGTAAGCTTCGCTGATGGTGGAGGGGTCGTTGTGCGGAACGAGAAAAACGGCATTGCTATCAAATGATCCGAGTTTCATGAAATCGTCCGCGTAAAATTCAGAATTGCTGCGGTCTCTGAAAACGCGACGGCCTAAAAGCAGCACGGAATCCGCTTTGCCTTCTTTTAAAAGATTGGCGGCAAAGTCGCTGCGTTCCAAATCCGATGTCTGACCGTCCAAAACGGCAACCCATTTGACATGCTCAAAGTCGTCATCTTCAACAAGCCACAGGCCACTTTTCTCGAAGATGACATAAGTCAATACTGCGATGACAAGCAAAATGAGCAGCGCTATGCCCACGCTGAAGTTCTTTTTCTTACGATCGTTCTTGTCGGATTTTCGAATTATTGACAAAATAATTACCTGCTGAATTTGTACAATGCGGCGTCTTCGCCATCGGAATAATATTTTTTGCGGACGCTATACAACTTGAATCCGTGCTTCTCGTAAAATGCTCGAGCCTTGGCGTTCCCGTTGCGGACTTCCAAAAAGCATTGATCGCCGCTTTCGGTGAGTTTGTCTAAACCCGCTTTCAAAAGTTGACTGCCGATGCCCTTTCTCTGTTCAGATGAACGAGTCGCAATGCTCAACAGTTCGGAATCAGGTCCGAGCAAATGGAATATGGCATAACCTAAAAGCTTGGCTTCATCTTCACAAACAACGCAGTATGCGTAACTTGCGCGGATTTCCGACAGAAACTGCTTCTCATTCCAATCCTGAAACGCAAGTTCCCGTTGCAATTCGAGAACTTGTGGCAAATCGGATTCTGTCATATTTCGCAGTTTCATTATTGCAATCTCAAGACTTTACTGGATCCTTCGTCGCTTCGCTTCTCAGGATGACGCTTTCATCCTACAGCAAACATTCTTCTGCCTACTGTCTACTTCCTACTACACCTTCAACTTCTCGAAGTACGAGGGCTGGATGTAGTTCGCTTCTTGAATGAGCGAAGGCTTCACTGTATCAAAAAGCGGAGCCCACATGTTGAGCTTCTTGTCGGTGTCGAGAACCGTTGCGATTCCCTTGTCCTTGAACACGGCGACGAGTGCTTCGTCTGCAAGTGCGGCTGCATCGACGACGGCGTTCTTCACAGAACTTGCCTGGAGTCGTGCTACAACGTCTGCGGTTTCGATAAAGCTCTCTTCGTTGTTCAAACGCAAGTACCAGAATCCATTGCGTGCGCGAATTACGACCGCAACAGATTCATCGGGAGCGCCGGCGAAGCAGGCAAGTGCTTGCAATGTCGTCACACCATACAAATTGCGTTTGCCACTAAAGCAAAGTCCCTGGCAGAATGCAACGCCCGTACGCAGTCCGCTGAACGAGCCCGGCCCGACAGTCACCATGACGCGCTTCACGTCATCGAGAGTGGCGCCGACCTTAGCCAAAAGGTTATCCAAGCTTGCGCTCAGGATTTCGCCCTTGGCAGATGGATCGACCATTTCTTCGTACACGGAGTCCGCGCACAGCGCCATTGCAATACCCTTTCGGGATGTGTCTACAAAAAGATCGTAGTTCATGACTAACGCTTAATCTCCAAGCTCTTGTCGATGATGAGGTCGATGAGCTGGCTGTAGGTGATGCCAACGCAAGCTGCCTGTTGCGGCAACAGCGATGTCGGGGTCATGCCCGGGAGCGTGTTCGTTTCAATTGCAAAGAGTTCTCCGTCCTTCGTGATGCGGACGTCCGTGCGGCTGTAGCCTGCGCCGCCCAAAGCGTAGTGGGCATTCTTCACAAGTTCCTGAATGCGTGCGGTGAGTTCCGGTGCAAATTCAGCCGGAGTGACTTCCTGGCATTCGCCGTTGTACTTCGCTTCGAAGTCGAAGTATTCGCGGGTCGTCATGCGCATTTCAGTCGGCGGGAGCGGCTTTTCACCTTCGATGTAGCCGCAGCTAGCTTCGCCACCGGCGATGAACTTTTCGCAGAGCAAACGGTTAGAATCCTTGAACAAGTCCTGTGCAATCTTGCCGGCTTCGTCGAGATTCTTGGCGATACCAATGCCGATGGAAGAGCCTCCCAGCGGGTCCTTGATCACAAGCGGGTATCCGAGTTCGTCGGCAACGCTTACGAGTGTGTCACCGGTAAAGTCGTGCTTCCAGATCACGCGGTAAGGCGGAGTCGGGATGCCGTTTGCACGGTAAATTTCTTTGGACTTGATCTTGTCCATGGCGAGTGCCGATGCCAAAAGGCCGCAACCCGTGTACGGGATGTTCCAGTTTTCGAGCATGGCCTGGATGTGACCGTCTTCGCCCCACTTGCCGTGGAGGGCGAGGAATGCGATGTCAGCCGACGGGAGTTCCGAAAGTGCCGGAGACTTCTTCTTGTTGGCGGCTGAACCTTCGAGGCTGTGGAAATAGTTTGCCGAGAAATTTGCTTTCTGGTACGGAGAAAGTTCACGGGAAGACCAGTGCCAGGTGCCGTCCTTGTCAATGAGCACCGGGTGGATGTTGTACTTTTCCGGATCCATGGCGCGCACAACGCCAGTACCGCTAACGACAGAAACATCATGTTCAGTAGATGGACCGCCCATCAATACCAAAACGCGTAAACGGGACATAAAAACCTCACTAGAATTTTTCCGTGATTTAATCTAGTAAATTAGTTATTGGTCAATAGTTGCTGGTCAATAGTTATTAGTTGATAGCTGGTAGAAATCGCAATGTTAAAATCCCTAAAAACTACCTGAAAAGCTCCCTAAATCAGCAAATAAATTTTTATGAATCTTGCCGGATTGAACTGACATAATCTATATTGAAAAAGATAGGTGTTGAAAAAGGAGTTCTTATGCGAGTTTTTGTAACGGGTGGAACTGGTTTTATTGGCCATTACGTGGTCAAGGCGCTTTTGGAGAAAGGTCACGAAGTTGTTGTCGCAACGCGCCACCCGAACAAGGTGCCGACATTAAGAGCTAATCCGAATGTCTCGTTTGTCGAGGCTGCTCTTACGGATTTTGAAAAAATGGGCGAAGGCCTGATTGGTTGCGACGCCTGCATTCATGTGGCTCTTGGCTGGGGCGATACCCCGAGTGCCATGCTCATGAACGATACGCGTGCAACGGTGGCTCTCCTTGAAATGTCTGCTAGGGCTGGTTGCGACAAGTTTATTATGACGAGTAGCACTTCGGCAATGGGTCGTGTGCGTTCCGAAATGCGTGAAACCACGAGCAATTTGCCGATTGATCTGTACGGTGCAACAAAGGCTGCGGGTGAAGCTTACGTGCTTGGCTTTAGCCACGGTTACGGAAGCCAGTTCCCTGAAGTCAAGATGAAACGCAATATCATTCGTCCGGGCTATACGTTCGGTAATCCGGCGTTCCCCGATGGTTGCTCGCAGCCGGACCGCCGCTTCTTTGAAATGGCTTACGCCGTCAAGGAAAACCGCGATATCAACATCATCAAGAACGACGGTACGCAGTTTATCCATGCTTCCCAGCAAGCTGAAATTTATATGAAATTGCTGGAATCCGACTACAACGAAGAAATCTTCTTGGGGCTCGGTTCCGAATGGATCAGCTGGAAGGAAATCGCACAGAAGATGATTGCTCTCAAGCCGGGCTGCACTTCCAAGATTGTGGAAACCGACATGGGCTGGGGCGATGAACCGATGCTCTATGACGTCCAGAAAATCAGGGATTGTTTCGGTCTTGCGTTTGACGCTCACGATTACTTAGACGAACACATCCGCTGGACTTTCGAAAACGCATAAAAAAAACGCCCCGCTGGGGCGTTTTTTTGTTACTGTCATGCCGGATTTATTCTCTTTGACCACTTAGAACTTTAGTTCTTACGTGGTCATGATCCGCGAATGGGGACGGCATCTCCTTTTACAGTCATCCTGAACCAGCATTTTCGTCACCCTGAGCAACGCGAAGGGTCCAGTTAAATTACCCGCATCTCGTTTTTTCGGCGTGCGCCCCGATGTAGTCGGGGTAGCAGTTGTCAAAGCATGCGGCGCAGTAGTTTTCACCTTCGCCGGTGCAGTTCTTCATGCCTTCGACGCTCAGGTAGCCGAGGCTTTCGACACCGAGCATCTTGGCGATTTCGTCGGGAGTCATGGAGCTTGCGGCAAGTTCGCCCTGGCTCGGGAAGTCCATCCCGAAGAAGCACGGGTGGGCGACCGGAGGTGATGCAATGCGGATGTGCACTTCGAGGGCACCCGCATCGCGCAGCATTCTGGAGAGAATGCGGAGCGTTGTTCCGCGAACGATGGAGTCTTCGACAACACAAACGCGTTTGTTCTTAAGCACACCTTCAATCGGGTTGAACTTTAAGCGGACTTTCTGTTCGCGCACGTTTTGCGTCGGGTCAATGAATGTACGGCCCACGTAATGGTTTCTCAAAAGTCCGATTTCAAAACGGATGCCGCTAGCTTGTGCGTAGCCGAGTGCTGCTGTGGTGGCGCTGTCCGGCACGGAAATAACGATGTCGGCATCGACCGGGCATTCCTTGGCGAGCTGCTTGCCCATCTTGCGGCGAATCTTGTCGCAACTCTGTTCGAAAATCTTGGAGTCCGGGCGGCTAAAGTAGATGTATTCGAAAATGCAGTGGGCGAGGCGGTCTTTTTGCGTAAAGCGTTCGGAATGGAGACCGTTCTTGGTGATGGTCAAGAATTCGCCGGGCTGGATGTCACGAACGTAGTTCGCGCCGAGCAAGTCGAATGCGCAAGTTTCGCTAGCGACGCACCAAGATTTTCCCATGCGGGCAATCGAGAGCGGTCTAAAACCGTAACCGTCGCGGGCGACGTACATCGTGTCTTTGCTTAAGAATACGAGGCAGAAGCTGCCGGTAAATTTGCTGATGGCAATCTTGATGGCTTCGCCTAAAGTGTCCGCCTTGGTGCGGGCGATTTCGTGCAGGAGAATTTCAGAATCGGATGTGGTCTGGAAAATGTGACCGTCGGCTTCCATCTCGGCGCGGAGTTCGGGAGCGTTTGTGATGTTCCCGTTGTGGGCGACTGCGATTTGCCCCCATTTGCAGCTGATCAAAATCGGCTGAGCGTTCGCGAGGGTCGAGGCTCCGGTCGTGCTGTAACGCACGTGTCCAATGCCTGCAAAACCTTGCAGTTCGTCGATATTGTAATCTCTTAAAAGGGTGGAAACCAGACCCATGGACTTGCGGACTCGGACTTTGTCTCCGTCAGAAACAGCGAACCCGGCACTTTCTTGACCGCGGTGCTGCAATGCGTAAAGTCCCATGGCTACATTGCGGGCAACATTATCACCGTTATAGATACCGATGACGCCGCATTCTTCATGCAATTCTTCGAGCATAACGCCTCTTTGAAGTGGAGCCTCCCTTGCCTCGAGGGCCTTAGCTCACCCAAACGGGTGCAAGCGGGGAAGCGGACGCCGCGGATTAGCAAAATACGTGCCATAAACGTAAATCTCGCTTTTTGAGAACTGCGTTACAAAAATTGTAAAACATAAAATGTAAAACATTACATAAAATGAAAAACTCCTCGAAAATGAGGAGTTTCATGGAAATCGTTAATAGCGCGGATTGTTATTGGACTATTGAGCAAAATAGGAGTGAAATGAGCCCGAGTAACATTGCAAATTTTGTGAATGTCTGTGCACGACGGTAATTTTGGCTGCTTGCACTCATGATGACGATGAAGAAACAAGGGGTTAGTGTCGCTGCTGTCATGGCGAGGAAAATCGGCGGATAATTGTGGTTGAAAAGTTTGTCTAAAAAGAAAACCGGGACTGGGAGCGAAATCCACGTGAAAATGATGATATCGCCAGCAAGTCTTCTTGCTACTTTGTCTCCAACAACGAGCGGGAATGTCATAATGCCAGCCTTGAGGTCTCCCGTTTTGTCTTCCAAGTCCTTGTAGATTTCACGGGCGATGGTCAGCAAAAACGCAAATGGAATCGCGGGGATGATGGCCCACATGTGTTCTTCAGGAAAGTCGTGGTTCGAAAAGTTAAAGAAATGTTGAACGGCATACAGTAGCGGAGTTGTGCAAAGGAACGCGACTGTGATGTTCTTGAGTGCTGGAGAACGCTTGAGCGTGCGGTTGTATGCAACGAGTAGTGCGCAAAGCAATGCAAAGAACCACATCGGGAAAGACAAGATGAGTGCGCCCATCCAGCCGAAATCAAGAGCGTGTTCTGGGTCTTTAACAATATCAATGAATCTGATATTTTGTATGACGCTATCGCCAATTCCGCAAAGAAGTGTTATGGCTGCCAAGGTATAGCATGTTATGCGGGCTGCCTTGACCGAAACTTCGCCGGTTGCAAGGGGGCGTTCCGGGTGGCTCAGCTTGTCGCACTCCAAATCGAGAATGTCGTTTTGGATGTTTGCAAATCCAATGGCGGTGGCAAAACCGAGCATTTGCAGGATTAAAACAGGGAGGGTGGGGTTGTGCTGTAGTAAAGTGTAGCCCACGAGAAGTGTGATTATGGCAATCACGATATTCACGGGACGAGTCATCTTAAAAAGCTTATAGATCGTAGAAATCATTGATTTTCCCTTCGATTATAGCAGAATAATAGACAAAAAATACCTCTGTGAAAAGAGTCATGTCTTTAAAATTGCCTTAAATGTGCGAAAAAGTACATCTGTTGGTTCCATCCCTTGCCGATATCTTTCTTCTTCCTACTTCTAACTTTCTACCGTCTACTGATTAACTATCTTTACACTATGCCTTTTTTTACGAAGAGTAATTTGGAAGATTTGAGAAAGGAAGCGGAACAGCTTTCTATTTGTGTCGAGCATTTTCTGTACGCCTCGGAACATATTCCCGAAAGTGACTGGAAAACGAAAGGTTTTTATGACAATTGCATCGAAAAGTGCAATGGCCGCCTGAAGGCGATTCATTTTTTGATGGAATCAATTCGCCGTGGACGCCCGGTGACTGAAGAGGAATTGGAAGAAGCGCGGGAGCTCGAAGACGAAAAACTTTCTAAATTGAAGAAAGATGCGAAATAACGATTTTGATTCCGACGAAAATGAAGCTCCATTGAAGAGTGTTCGCACGTCCAGACGCGAACACAGAAGCCGCCGTATCGACGTGATGCGAGAATTGGAATCGGGAGTCGTTGATGAACGTCCGATCAAGGAGCGTTTCAGCCGCGAATTTAAAAAGGCGAAAATCAAGCGCATCAAGAATCCGGTCGAAAACATCGGTGAAGAAAATTGCGTGGAAGGGCTTGTGCTCGAAGTCCACCGCCGCACCTGCGAAGTGAGATTAAACGAGAAGGAGGTGCCCGCTCAAGGCGGGCATGACAACCTTCCTACTTCCGACTTCCTACCGTCTACTGTTACCGCCATGTACCGTGCGACCACGTCCAAGACGCTCGGGGAATTCCCTGCCGTGGGCGACCGCGTTTTGCTCGGACTCGTGAACGATGCTGATGACGAAGGCGATGGTGTCGGTTCGCAGAAGTATTGCGTTGTGCGAGTGCTCCCGCGAAAGAGCGAACTCAAGCGCCCGGGTCCGCGCGATAGCTTCTACAAGCAGCAGACGCTTGCCGCGAATATCGACCAGGTCGTGATTGTCGCGAGTGTGACGCTGCCGGAATTCAACTACGGGTTCATGGACCGCTTTTTGCTTGCCGCAAACTTGAACGATTTGCCGTTTGTGCTGGTGCTTACCAAGATGGATTTGCTGCCGAATGGCGAAGCGGACCTATCGACGGATATTCGCGACTTTATGAAAATCGTGGACAAGGTGATTCCCGTGAGCGTTAAAAGTGGGGATGGTCTCGAAGTCCTGCGCAATGAACTCGTCGGTAAATCTTCGGTCTTTAGTGGCATGAGCGGTGTCGGCAAGTCTACGCTCATCAATGAGCTTGTTCCGCACGCCGAACTGCGCACGGGAGATGTCCGCGAACGCGACGGCAAGGGTCGTCATACGACGACCTCTTCGAGCTTGTTCGATTTCCCGGGTGGCGGTTACGTGATTGACACGCCGGGTATCCGTAGCATTGGCCTTATGGACATGGAACCCGAAACGCTCGCCAAAATTTTCCCGGGATTTTTTGAAAATGACTTGTTTACATGCAAGTTTAGCAACTGCAAGCATCTCAAGGAACCGGGCTGTGCCGTGCGTGCAGCCGTCGAATCGGGTAAAATCTCCGAAGCCCGTTATGCAAGCTATGTACGAATTTTGAATTCAGGAAAGTAATTCAATGTCTGATTATGTTGTAAAAATTGCGCTCATCGCTTCGATTATTCTGATGGGCTATAATATTTCGGAATTTGTGGCTAGCTATAAGGTCGTTTCTGAAAAAGCAAGCCAGTTCTTGCAAATGGCGAAAGACTCTACGGCTACGGATTTTGAATTACGTCGGTCAAATTTTCTGTTGACTGCAGGCTTGTCTACAGTCTATTGCGTGCTGATTTTCTTTTCAGGTGTGGTCTCCTGGCTTGTTGTTTTGCTGGTCGCTAAATTGCTTCTTTCGGTTTTTATTTCAGATTGGTCCTTGGTTAACGTTTGCCACGAAAGAACGCTTTCGCGTAAGAACTATCTTGTGTCAAAATTCGATGCGCTTTTTAACGCCTTGATGGGCCTTGCTTTTGCCTTGATTTTGGTTTTGTAATATGAAAAATTTATCGACTTTGTTTAAACTCTTCATGAGTATAGCGGTGCTTGCTCTTGTGGGGGCAACGTCTTCTTTTGCGCAGGGACTTCCGATGGGGGGCTCTTCTGCCACAAATCCGCTTGGAGCTTCGGCTCCCGCTAGTGCAGGTGCAGGGACGAATATGCGCTGGCCGTTGATTTTGGGAGGCTCTTTTGGAATTGGCTCTGGAACGGGCGTGGGCGATGGCCACGGTGTCGGTCTTTGCCAAATCAAGCCGATGATTGGTGCCTGGATGCCTGGGCTTGCCTTTATTCGCTTGGGTTACGGCTTTTCGGGCTATCAAGAAAAGGATGATGACGGCAAAAAAAATGAAGTTGAAACTTCGGACTTTAACGTAGACTTGGGTGTTCATTTATTTAGCGAATTTTATGTAATGGGCTCGTATTCTAGATCGAGCGCGCTCAGTGAAAATGGTGACATTGCTTGGAATGAATGGAGCGCAGGCTTTGGTACGTTCTGGATTGTTTTCTCGAGAACGTTCCTGACGCTCGACATTGGTTACCATTGGGTACTTGAACATTACGACCCGATTGTCGATAAAGATGTCTCGGGTGGCCGCTGGCAGATGAATCTCGGATTCTCCGTGTTTGTCTATTAATAAATACTGACGAGTTGTGTTATGAAGAATGTTGCTGTTTTGGGTGGTGCTTTTGATCCGGTCCATAAAGATCACATGCGTGTGGCGCGAACTTGTTTGGACCGAGGTTTTTGTGATGAAGTCTGGTTTATGCCGAGTCCCGACCGTTGGGATAAGCAGCTGAACGCTTCGCCAGAAGACCGCTTTGCAATGCTCGAACTTGCATTCTCGGGCGATAAGCGCTTGTTCCTTTCGAACCTAGAAATCCAGCAGGGCGATTATCGCGGCTCGTACGTGTTCTTGATGAGCCTCAAGGAAAAATTCCCGGATATCAATTTCCGCTTGCTCACAGGTGCCGATACTTACGAAGGTATCCCGCATTGGCGCGACCCCCTGAATTTTTACGGTACGAACTACAACGGCCATTTGCTGCTTCGCGATATTGAACTGATTGTCTTTGCTCGCAATGGTTACCCACAACCGGATATGGAACAACATAAGCGCAATGGTTACGCTCCGCTTTACTGGCTTGGGCCGGAACAGGGCTTTAACGGCGTTTATTCAAGTACCGCCATCCGCAGGTCGCTTTTGCTGAATCGGGGAGTGTGCCCGCAGGGGTTGGAACAGTCCGTTTACGATTACATCATCAAGCACGATTTGTACAGGGAATAAAATGGGCAAGGCTCCGTCAGATATGTTCTTTGAAAGTGAAGTGCGCCCGGAATACGAAGGCCGCCTTTTGCTCGATTTCCTTTGCGACCGTTTCACGTACCACAGCCGTGAAGACTGGGTGGACCGTCTGACGCGCGGACTCGTGACGATTAATGGTGCAACAGCCAATGTTGAGACTGTAGCGCATCGCGGCGACAAGGTCGTTTACCACGTCGAAAACTACAGCGAGCCCGAAGTCCCGACTGATTTTGAAACAGTCTTTGAAGATGATGAATTTATTCTAGTCGCAAAGCCGGCTGGCGTGCCTGTACACCATACGGGTCGCATTTTCTACAACACGTTTGCAGCGATCATCCGCCGTGAATTCGATTCCGAGACGGCAACGCCGATGCACCGCTTGGATCGCGATACGGGTGGACTTATCTTGTTTGCAAGGTATGGCGAAACGGCCGCACGCTTCCAGAAAAATCTGGACCGCATTTTGCTCCGCAAGTTCTACCTCGCTGTCGTGCGTGGAAAGTTCCCGGAAGGCGAAGTGGAATGCCACATGCCTTTGCGTGAAGACCCGGAAGACCCGATTCGCTTGCGCATGCACCACCGCGAAGATGGCAAGGAATGCTTTACGCGCTTTAAGCTCGTGCGCCATTTGGATTGCCCAGAAATTGCGCCGGAGCTTTCGCTTGTCGAGGCGGAGCTCATTACGGGACGTAAGCACCAGATTCGCGCGCACCTCGCTGAGATGGGTTACCCGATTGTGGGGGACCGCCTGTATTACCGCGATGGTGAATTTTACCAGAAGCTCGCGCAGGGCGGTGAACTCACCGACGAAGATATCAAGGTGCTTGGCGCCCACAACCAGATGCTTTTTGCGTACAAGGTTGAACTCCAGCTCCCGTACTGGAAAGAACCCCGCACCTTCGAAAGCCACGCGTACCCTGCTGACATGAAACGACTGCTGGAAAAATAAGACTCCCTACAGCGTCATCCTGCTGCCTTCCTATTACGTCATCCTGCTGCCTTCCTATTACGTCATCCTGACGCCTTCCTATTACGTCATCCTGACCCTTTCTTTTAACGTCATCTTGAGCGAAGCGAAAGATCCAGTTAAGTCTAAAACATAATTGACTGGATTTTTCACCCCTATAAGGGGTTCAAAATGACGAGAAATCTCGATTTTACGTTATTTTTGTAGAAATTCTAAATTTTTTAGGCTAACTTCTTTGTATTTTATGCACATGAAATTTTCATTCCTTCCTAAAGTATTGTTGTGTCTGGGGCTTTCTGGCGTTTTTGCCATGGCCCAAGAAACGGTAGAAAGCGTTCGTCGCCAAATCAAGTCGGTCGAAGCCGAAACCGCTCGCGAAAAATCCATGCACGAAGCCGAAAAAAAGCGCCATGCTGAATTCGTTGAAGTCGGTCGCAAAAAGGTGCAGAACCTCTCGGCCCAGAACAAGTCCTTGAAAGCCGAAATTGATTCGCTCAATGTAGAACTCAAGAAAATTTCTGCTGCTCGCGCCAAAACGAATGGCTCGATTCGCTATTTCGAAAACCGCAAGACGAAGTACGCCGATTCTCTTGCAACGGTCATCGATTCTCTCGTGCCGTTCTTTGAATCGGATTTCCCGTACCGCACGGACGAAGCCGTCAAGAACATCCAGGAAATTGCAAGCATGTTGCACAAGGGCTTGATCGAAACGGACGACGCCTTGAACCGCACGATGGAAGTCTTTTACGACCGCATTCGCCTGGGTTACACCACCGAAGTTTGGAAGGGCTTTTTGCAGGTGGACGCTCGCAACGTGGCCGGAACGTATTTGCGCTACGGTGCAGTCGCTTCGATCTTTGTCAGCAATGACGGTAACGATGTTCTGTTCCTCACTCGTAACGGCCTCGGCTACTCCTGGAAGAACGTTTCTGAAGACCTCACGATGCGCACCATTCTCAAGGACGTGATGAAGGTCGCCGAAGGCAAGACCGCACCAAGACTTGTGACTATCCCAGTATCTTTCCCGAAGGAGGCTAACTAATGAAATTCGGAATTCGGAATTCGGAATTAGGAATTAGCCTCAACCGTCATCCTGAGCGAAGCGAAGGATCCAGTGCACGTTTCTTATTGCCTCTTGTTGTAGCAGCTTTCGCAATTTTTGCACCTGCTTCTCATGCTCAGCAGAACACGACTGTCGATGCCGTCAAGAAGCGCGCCGAACTCAACAGCGCGAAGGCCGACCTCGAAGAAGCTCGCCGCAAGCGCGACATGGCTGTCGCCGCCCGCTGGAAGGACCGCGAAACGTTCAACAAGGAACGTGAACTCTTCAATGAAAAGTATCAGCTCGGCAAGGAGCGCGTGGACGCTTTGATGTCCGAACGCACCCGCTTGCTCGAAGATGTGCGCGTGGCTCGCGAAGACTTGGCACAGGTCAAGCTCCAGGCCGAAAAGGCCCGTGCCGAATACCTCTCGCTCGCTGCAGGTCCGGAACGCTTGGAAATGCTTGCCAAGTTCCAGGAACAGGGTGTGCCGTTCAAGGTTGCCGATCGCGTCGAAGCGCAGAACAAGGTCAAGAAAGAGATGGGGCTCTACCGCGATGACCCGCTCCGCATTGCCCGCTCGATGCTCGACGTTGCCAAGAAAGAAATGAAGTTTACGCGTGAAGTCCGCACTGAAAAGGCGGACCTCATGTTCGGTAGCTCGGTTGCCGAAGGCGACCGCATGCGCTTGGGCGGCCTCTTTGCCATGCAGATGGCGAAGGTCACCGATATCAACGGTTTCCATCCGTCGGCTTTGATGCTCCCGGTGGCAGGCGAAAAGAAGCGTGTCTATAGCTGGCAAGAAAATCTCTCTCCCGAAACGCGCAAGGATGTGGCAAAGGCTTTTGCTGGTGCAAATGATTCTGCATTCGTGATGGTGCCGGTTGATGTCCTCCTCAGTACCGAACTTTCGAGCGAACTTGCAAACCACCAGGAAACCACGTGGAAAGAAGACTTTGCTGAATTTTTCCACAACGGTGGCATTCTGATGTACCCGATTGCAACGCTCTTTATCCTCGGCCTTGTCATCTTCCTCGTGCGCCTTGTTTGGCTCCTCATCCTTGGCTTTGGTGGCCGTGGTGCCCGCAATGCGGCTAAGGCTCTCGCTAATAGCGACCTCCGTCTTGCAACTGCTGAATCCCAGAGGGCTCATGGCGAAGTGGGCAAGGTGTTGCGCTCTGTGCTTGGCAAGAATTTCAAGGACCGCGCGAGTGCCGAAAAGTCTCTCGAAGTACTCTTCGCTGGCGAAGTGCCCAAGCTCGAAATGGGTCTCAGCTGGATATCCGTGTTTGCCTCGACGGCGCCGCTCCTCGGTCTTTTGGGTACCGTTATGGGTATGATTGAACTTTTCAATGTCATCACCATGCACGGCACGAGCGACCCGAAGCTTTTGGCTGGCGGTATTTCCATCGCCCTCGTGACGACGGAAGCAGGCCTTATCGTGGCTATCCCGCTCCAACTCTTGCACACGCTCCTCGTGAACATCTCGGATTCTGTCCGTACTCGTATGGAAAAGACGGGCCTTGCCGTCCTCAACGCTATCTGGATTAAGGAAAAGTAATGGACGAATATTCCGTCATCGAAGCGACCATGAGCATCCTGCTGCGCGGCGGCTGGGTGTTGCTCCCGCTATTCCTGATTGGGTGGCTGGGTTGGTTCTTGATGTTTGAACGATACGGCTATTATTTTATGCTGAAAGGCACTTCGACTTCGAAGTTCTTCAAGGATTTGGACACGGTGGGCGAGGAGGCTGCTTTTGCAAAACTCCGCAAGCGCCGCTTTGGCTACTTCTTGGCTCTTGTCGAAAATGTGCGGAAGTACCGTAACGATGGTCCTGTGGCTGTGCGCAATGCGATGCTTGCGACGCGTCACGAACTGGACGTGAGCCTTTCCAAGTCGCTCAAGACGATTGTGACTTGTGCCTCGATTGCTCCGCTCCTTGGACTTTTGGGAACGGTCTCTGGCATGGTGCACACGTTCGAGACGATTAAGCAGTTTGGCTTTGGAAACCCGGTGCTATTGGCTGACGGCATTTCCGAAGCGCTCCTCACGACGCAGGCGGGCTTGCTTGTCGCGTTCCCGTTGATGCTCGTTTATAACTATCTCGAAAGACGAGTGGATTCTATTGGTGATTTTGCCTGGAGCGAAGCGCTCAAGTTCGAAGAACGCTGCTTTGCCAAGGAGGTTGAATGAGTTTTATCCGTAAACGTTCGAGAAGCGGTGGTGGCATTGATGTCTCTCCGATGCTCGATATGGTGTTCATCCTTTTGATCTTCTTCATCGTGACTTCGACGTTCACGCGCGAAACAGGCGTGGATGTGACGAAGCCGAAGGCGAGTACCGCAAAGGAACTTGCGAAGGAAAGCATTTTGATTGGTGTCACCCGTCAGGGGACCATCCACATCAACGAGACGCAGGTGAACCTCTCGACTTTGCAGACCGTGCTCCGCCAGATGATGGCCGAAGCACCGGACCGCCCGGTGATTATCGTGAGCGACCGCGATGCCCCCAACGGTGTTGTTGTTGATATCCTCGATGAATGTAATTTGGCGAAGGTGAGAAAAGTCTCTATTTCCGCGAATAAGGAGGAGTAGCTCTCGCTCTCATGCTTGACTTTTGTGCGAAATATTTCCGATTCCCGGTGGCGTTTGTGCTCTCGTTTGTCGTGGGCGCAGTGTTCTTCCTTGCAATCCCGGTCATCAACGTGTTGTTCTTCGATAAAGGCGTGAAGTCCGAAAAAGTTCTCGAAGAAGTGACCGAAGTTGAAGTCCTCGTGAGTGAGAAAAAGCCCGAAGTGAAGCAGAAGGTCATCCGTACGGTGGCGACTCCGAACACGTTCAAGGTTTCGGCGCACATGGGCGTATCCCGTAGCCAGAATTTCCAGATGGATTTGTCGCTTGCCCGTGGTGCCGCTGGCGATGGCGTTGCCGTGGATGCAGGTACGATGGAAAACGTAATTTACGAGGCTGGCGAAGTGGATGAACAGGCGCAAGTGTTGCGTGAAATCCAGCCGAAGTTCCCGGACCGCGCCAAGAAAATGGGCGTTTCGGGTTACGTGAAAGTATTTATTGTGATTGATGTGAACGGCGATGTTTCGCAGGCTCAGGTGCTGACACAGGACCCGGCTGGCTATGGCTTTGATATCGAAGCGCTCAAGGCTATTCGCCAGTGGAAGTTCTCCCCGGCGCAGTTACGCGGCTTCCCAGTAGCACAGAAGGCTACAAAGGAGTTCCGTTTTGTTAAGTAATTTTAATTACAAATTTGGGAACTCTTTGAGTAATGCTACCCGTACCGCATGCGGGCGGGGCCCCAGCTCGGAGTTGCGAAGGCCGCACGGGCCCCTCCCTGCACCCTCCCCATCCTTGGCCGACGCGAATGTAGTGATGAAAAGTTTATCTCAGAAAGAAATGTTTTTTATTAAGAAACACATCTTTCTTTCTGTGCTTTGCTTCTTGCTGTTTTTGCCGTTGAATGTTTTTGCTGCGGATGATTTCTTCTTCAAGGCGAACGAACTTTACGACCAGGGGCGTTACAAGGAATCGGTGAAGTATTACCGTGCTGCGATTGACGATGGCCGTTACGAGCCTTTTGCGTGGTTCAACTTGGGCAATGCCCTTGTGCAACTCGGCAAAAAAGAAGTCGCGATGGTTGCTTACAAGCGCACTGTTGAACTCCTTCCGGACTTTGTAAAGGCTTGGATGCTTCTCGGCGACCTCTATTATCTCGCCGAATCTCCTAGCGATGCGATTGTCGCCTACAATCGTGCCATTGAACTTGGGACGGAAACGGACCACATCCATTTTGCCCTTGCGGAATGTTATATGAAAGGCAGCGACTGGACGCTTGCCCAAAAGCATTTTGAACGTGCGCTGGCGCTAAACCCGGACCGCATGGATGCCTGGTACGGCCTTGCCGAAGTCTATGAAAAGCTTGGCGATTACGAATATGCGGTGAAGACGCTCAAAAATGCGCTCCAGATGACAGCGACCGCTGGCGCCGACGTACATTACACGCTCTCGTATTATTACCGCAGCATGGATTCTACGCGGCTCGCTCTCAATGAAATGGAAAACGGCATCATGATGGATCCCGAAAACGTTTCCGCTCGCCGTTATCTCGCTCAAATGTACGTCAAGAATGAATCCCCGTGGATGGCGATTTTCACGCTCGAAGAAGGCCTCCGCCACAAGAAAGGAATTGCGGACTTGAATCTTGATTTAGGGCAGATTTACTTTACGCAAAAACGTTACGACGAAGCGTTTGAATGTTACATGAAGGCTTGGCGTGCAGGCAATTCTCAAGGTCGCATCGGTGCTGAAAACGTTGGCCACATCTTCTCGAACGCTGGCGACACCGAAAAAGCCGAAACCCTCTACGCCCGCATCCGTGATAAGAAATAAATGAAGAAAAAAGAATGCA
Source organism: Fibrobacter sp. UWB16 (assembly GCF_900215325.1). Taxonomy (NCBI): domain Bacteria; kingdom Pseudomonadati; phylum Fibrobacterota; class Fibrobacteria; order Fibrobacterales; family Fibrobacteraceae; genus Fibrobacter; species Fibrobacter sp. UWB16. The sequence goes on from NZ_OCMS01000002.1 coordinate 619,738, forward strand.
TCACTAGGTTTCTGTTTTTTTTGAATTTATTAGCGGTATGTTAAAGATGAATTGGTTACCACTAAGATTATTTTTATTTAGCATATTCTTTGTCTCACTTTCTGTTTTTGCGACAGAATCGTGTGATTATTTTGTAAATGAAGTGAATTCTTTAAAGCCTGAAGATACTCAGGCTTTTTTTAAGGGAAAAATTGATTATTCAAAAGCTTATATAGAGGTCCCTTTTTTAGAAAAAATGGAACCGGGGATATATTTACATGTTAGAGAACGTGTTGTTGTAAATGCTTATATTCCCAAAGAATCGAAAAAAATGTGGATATATAAAGAACCGCTTTTGTATCGTTCTGAAATAGAACGGTTTACTCCTTGTATTGATAAACATGTGAAGGCGAATATGGATTATTTCCTAAAAACATGCCTTTATGATAAAATTCTCTCTCATGAAGATGTATTTGATCAACTTGCTTCATTTATGAGAGAAAAATATGAAGAATTAAGTAATTACTGTAATCGAGAAGATAAAATAAAAGTTGCAATTGTTTATGTGATGGATGATCGAAGTGTTCGAATGAAACAGTTCGACAGTCCGACTTGTTTAGATGATTCCTTCGATGTTGATCCAGTTGTTCGAGAATGGCGTGCTGTAGATTCTCTAGTCAAGGAACTTGTCGAGCCTTTCGATGATAAGTGTGATTGGCGGAATTTAGTTCCGAACCCTAAACAATTTTCGGATGAAAAATATAAACGGGATGGTTGGTCGCTTGTTTTAACAGAAAAGGATTGCCCAGAATTATGAAACATCTAATAGTTTATTTGTTGCTGGCCTGTTCATCTGTCTTGGCTTATAATGATAGTCTTGTTTATTCGTTTTATTCATTAAAGAATATGGTAGCTCCGAATGAATACCGTAAAAACGACTTTTCTGCAGTATTTGGAAATACTGTATTTGAACAAAATGGTTTGTTCATTTTTTACGAACGTTTAGGAATTCAACGTCTGTATGTTAGAAGTGATGAAAATCGTGAAAGGGAATGGAATGTTTATCAGTTGCCTGAAACACATATGCTACCGTGGCTTCATCCTGAAAAATACATGGAAAAAAGAAGTCAATTGCTAAAAGAAAATTTTTTTGTTGAAAAATGTAAGACGCAAATACCTTCAGATGAACTTCTGCTTGCTGATTTAGATTCTTTACATATTGATATGCATCTCTATGTTGTGCCAGGAAAATCGTATAACCGAAATTTAGATTATGTAATAATGGGCTTTTCACAAAAAAACGGGAAACGACGTTATTTTTATTATGTCAAATATAATGACTTTTGGGAAAAGAAAGAAAAACGTTTTGCAGTGTATGCGAATGTGTTCAAAATTATGGAAAATATAGACGAAAAGATTGTTTTCCCGGAGTGTCGATGAAAATATTTTGTTTTGTGCTCTTTGTTTTTTTAATGGCTTCGTGCAGTTTGTTGCCAATTAATACTTACAAAGGCGATTTGTATGAACGAAAATTTTTTGTTGAAAAATTGAAAACAGATTATTTTGAAGAATGGGGTTTAATCCGTACAACAGGATATGGCGTTAATGTGAAATGGAATAAAAAAGTTGTTCCCAATGATTCTTCTGTTAAATTTGTATGTCGAGATGTTTCTGGCATTAAAGGTTTCTTTGCTGGAAGATTGATTCATGATGAAAAAAAAGAAAAAATAATAGTGGAGTGTTTCAGTCAGCCGGAGAAACCTATAAATTCTTATTCTTTTAATGATTTGTTGATAAAAAGAATGTTGAACCAGCATCGTCTCGTATGGACTCTTAAGGATTCGGTTTTCAAGATTCTTTATGGTGGTGATAGTATTCAAATTCTTTCTGGAGAGTATTACAACCATAGATTAGTTTGCTCTGAAAAAGACCCCCAAGAATGTATGTTTGATTCTGATTTTGAAAAAAAGAAAGATGAAATATATTTTGATGGTCCTTTCTACGAAATTTCTTTACCCACAAAAGGTCGTGTTCGTTCTTTGAAAATTCTGAAAGATTTTAAGAATTCTTCCGCTTACGAGCACCTAAAACTCGACCCATCTATTCTCCCGCTCGAAAGCCCTGGCTATAAGAAACTCCGCGAACAGGAAAATGCGTTAATCAAGTAAAAACTTGCGAGATAAAATAAGCGAATAAAATGAGAGCGCACAGCAATTTTTCGATGTTGATGAATATTGTATATTCATTTAGAAAATATTTACTGTCTACTTCCTACTAATCTCTAAACACAACCTTTCTTTCGGTCTTGCCAGACGCTTTGATTGAACAGCTGACCTTCGGAGAGTCCGTACTTTTCTTCGACGCCTGCTTTTGAAATGGCGGTATCAATGTCGAGCTTGCCGCGGATGGCTTGCGTATAAATGTCGATCTTGCGGCGGACGGATTCGGGCTCTTCATCCAAGAGTTCCAAACGGTAGCTGCTCACGTTTTGTGCGATGAGCCTTGGCAAAAGCTTGAGGGCGGATTGCGGCTTGCCGACAAAGAGCGTGTTGCGGCATTCGGCATCGGATTGCAAGAAGTGGCGTTCGCCCTTGTGGTCGAGAATTTCGACTTTGTGCTGTGTGCAAATCTTTTTGCATTCGGGGAAGCGGCGGCCGGTCGTGAGGGCGCGTGCAAAGGCGCAGTATTCCGAGTGGAATGCGGGCATGTACTGGTGCAGAGCGAGTTCGAGCTTGCTTCCGTCAATGTTCTTGAGCAAGTCAAAAAGCTGGGTGCTGTTGAGGTCCCACGACGGGTGCAATTTTTCAAGTCCTTGTGCCAAAAGCCAATCGTAGCTTGCGCTGTTAGTGGCATTTAAGCTGTAGTCGCCGACCATCGGGATTCCGGAATCCTTGAGGAGCGCGAGCGAACCGAGGTTACGCACCAGAGCAAATTCCGGCATGAGCGTAAGAATTTGTTTGATGTAATGGTTTTCGCTTGGCTTGTGGATGCGGAGCGTGGCGATGCCTGCTTCAAAGCCGAGTTTGTGGATGTGTTCGAGCGGTTCGTCGTATTTCACGCCCCAGTCAAAATCCATGACGACTTTGTCGATGTCGAGGCCTTGCAATGCGTCAATTTGTTCGGGACGGCGGACGAGAACGGTTATCGTGCGACGATTCTTGGAAGTGCTCGTAGTGCTGCCGGGAGTGCCCGCGACCATGCTTGTACTGCGTGCGACGCTGTGTAGGAATGCGCGACCATTGTCTGCAGAAGGGGCGAGTTCTTTCCACTGCAAGCGCTTTTCGTCCAAGGCTTGAACGGCTTCTTGACGGAGCGTTCGCAAGACTTTGCCGGGGAGGAATGCGTTTGCTGGCAACTTGATTTCGAGCTTGTCGAGAACGTAAGCGGTCGCGCTCAATCCAGAAAGTTCTTTCTTGGCGATGGCTTGGAGTGCATCGGGAGCGACTTCGTTGCGGGCTGCTTCGAGGATGGCTCCTTCGACGGTGACCGCGCGCGTCTCGTTATCTGATGCCGATATTGTCAATTTCAGTGGTTCGCCAATTTTCCCTTCGAGTGTCATGCAAACAGGAATGTGCTTGGCGAAACTCTTATCCGTAAAAGTCTTGTGGAGTTCTTTTTCGAGAGCGGGGGAGTCGTTGCGGTATGCTTTCATGCCGTAAGAGACTTTGCGCAAGTTGAATTCTCGGCCGAATTCCAAACGGACTTGCGACTTCCCGGCGCGGCTAGCAAACGTCGCTTTGTACAGTCGGCTTCCCGTTTGTCGCGGTTCCGGCTCTGCCCTATATTCCTCAAATAAAATCCCGTCGCCCGGCAATAAAGTGCATGGAACAGGCTTGTCTTCAAGTTCCACAATCACGCCGTTGCGGTCTACTTGAACGACAGTTCCGATAAATTCACCATGGTGGTTCGAGAACGATCCGTCGACGAGTTCCTGGTGATTTACGCCATCGAGCCAACCTGTGTTGAGCCCGCGGGAGAACAGGACTTCCAGCGGTTCCAAGTCCTGTGCGGTAAGCTCGGCGGCATTTCCATTCGCACACTCGGCATTTGCTTTATAACCTTTCTCGCTCAGAATTTCCAATGCCTTGCGATACGCGTGCGAAACGGCGGCCACATATTCCGGGCTTTTCAAACGCCCTTCGACCTTGAGCGATTCCACGCCGATTTCCTTGAGCTCTTCAAGCTTCGGAAGCGCACACAGGTCTCGCGTGCTGAACAAGTAGCGAGCCTTCGGGTCCTTCCATTCCTTGCCGTCCACAAAAATGCGGTAGGGAAGGCGGCAGCTTTGGGCGCACTGCCCGCGGTTTGCCGAGCGTCCGCCAAAGTTTTCGCTGGTAAGGCACTGCCCCGAGTACGAGACGCAAAGCGCCCCGTGGATGAAAACTTCCAGTTCCAAGTCGGTGAGGCTCTTGATTTGCGCAATTTGTTTTGCCGAAAGTTCGCGAGCCAAGACCGCTCTTGAAAATCCGATGTCCTTGACCAAGTTCACGGCTTCGGAACTCGCGAGCGTCATTTGCGTGCTCGCGTGGATTTCCTGTTCTGGGCTAATCGCCTTGATGAGCCTTGCGAGCCCGATGTCCTGGATGATGAACGCGTCCGGCTTTAACGCAATCAAGCGTTCCAAAAATTCCGGCAACTCCTGAATTTCGCGCTCGAAGATGAGGATGTTCATCGCAAGGTACGTCTTTACGCCGCGAAGCCTTGCGTAGCGGATCATTTCTTCGACATCTTCAAATGAAAAATCTTCGGTTCGACCGCGTGCGTTCCAGTGAGGTACACCATAATAAACCGCGTCCGCCCCGTTGTTAATGGCGGATTCCAGCATGTCGCGCGTACCGACAGGCAAAAGAAGTTCAGGATTGTTCATACCCGCAAAAATAGAATTTACACTTCGTCTAAATTGTAGCCGAATTGCACAATGGCGCCGGTATTGGCTTCACGGAAAATGCGCAAGTGGGCAAGCCCTTCGAGGATGGCGTTGTCAAGCGTGTCTTGGTTTTGCGCTGCATCGAACCCAAGTCCAATGGTAGGTATGTCCTGCGAACCTTTGTAACCCTCGTGGATGACCTTCACGTAAGTGTATTCCGGATCCATCTCAAGGATGGCTTCGTGGATGTGCTTGTCGTTATAGCCCGGATCGCTCTCGAATGATTGCTCGGAACGGCTACGGATCGTAAGAGAACCGCAATAGCCATCCTGTTTAAATTTCAACCATTTTTGTCCGACTGTCATAATTCCTTCAAAAAATAATCTAATTTTGCGATATGTTCAAGAAATCCCTTATTTTGTCGTCTTTAGTTTGCATTTCAATGTTTGGATTCTCGGGCTGCTCCAACCAGGAGGCTGAGTACAAAATTGCAACTCTTACCGAAGAAAATGCCCGTCTGGCACGTCAAGTCCTTGTTCTCAAGGCTACTTTGGATTCATTGAACGCCCACAACAAGGCTGTGGATCACTCGCTCAAGTCTCTGGACATGAAATAAGAGAACCTTTGGGCGCATGTGCTCAAAAAAACATACAATTTTCTCTCATTTTCTTACAATAAACCGAATTTCTGCAAGAAAAATTTGTTAAATTTGCGCTCGTGACTGGCCCCGGTTTGTCGCCACGGCGAAAACCATTTTTGCTTCCCACGTGAAGCCCCCGCGACCGTCAAGTCTCCAAGGAGGCGCTAGTAAGATGGTCTTTAATTAACCCACACATTCCAGTCACCCCGCCTGCAGGTTATTTTCCAGCCTGCTCGTGTGGTTCAACCCTTACTTTATGAGGTGCCCACATGGAAATAATCGCTCTCGCACTTTCACTCCTCGCAGTGATTCTGTGCATTGTTATCCTTGTTAAGGTTAATAAGCTTCTCACGATGCTTCGTACCCCGATTTTCAAGAAGCTCACCCCGGACATGAACTTGAAGCCGTCCGCCCGTCGCCCGATCAGCGCACAGGAAATGGCTCAGCGTGGTGGCAACAATAAGGAAAATCGCCAGAACAAGGAACGTCCGAACAACAATAATAAGGACAACCGCAATCAGCAGCAGGCTCAGGCTCATGCCCCTGCAACGCGTGATCGCAATGAACAACAACAGCGTCCGGAACGTGGCCCGCGCCGCGAACGCCGCCCGGAACGCCCGCATCGTGAAGCTAACGCTGAAGCTCCTGTTGCTGCTGCAGAACAGGCCGCTCCGATTGCACCGGCTGCTGAAGCTCCGGTCGCCGAAGCTCGTCGCCCGCTCGCTCCGCGCATTCCGGTTGAAACTCCGGCCGCTCCGGCTGTCGAAGCTGCCCCGGTCGCTCCGGTTGCTGAAGCCCCGGCAGAAGCTGCTGCAGAAACCGCTTTTGATCCGTCCAAGGTCCGCTATGGCCGCCGCAACGTGATCAAGAAGGCTCCGGAACTCTCCGAAGAAGCTTAATTCTCACGAGAATTTGCAAAAAATCCCAGTCCAACCGGACTGGGATTTTTTTTGTATGCTAAACGTTTTCGTAGTGACCTTTGCAAGAAAGAATGTCGATAAATTCACCATTAATTCTGTAGATTAGCCGATTGCCATCGTCAATTCGTCGACTCCAAAATCCGCTGAGGTTTCCTTTCAATGCTTCAGGCTTGCCTAAGCCTTCGAAATGGTTTCGCTCGATGTCTTTTACAAGTTGGTTAACTCTTTTGAGCGTTTTTTTATCTTGGGCTTGCCAATAGAGGTAGTCGTCCCAAGCTTTATCGGACCAAATTTTCTTCATTAGTCGTCAACCTCAATGAGTTCATGTTCAACACCCTTCCCGGCGTTAAGCTGCTCGATGCCTTTCTTAAGAGCTTCGATGTCGTTTGCTTTGGCGTTGTAACGGGCAGAAGGTTCACGGACTTCAAAGGGAATGCGATGCTCATTGATGACGTTCTTGATGAACATGTAGATGGCTGCAGAGGTGGACAGCCCTACGTTATTGCAGAACTCGTCAAAACGTTCTTTGTCTTTGCTGTCGATTCGTGCGGAAACTGTTGCCTGTGCCATAAAATGCTCCTTTTTTATATTACTCAATTTACAAAAATGTAGTGCAAAGTGCAATAGATTGAATTTGATGCTCTGCAAAATAATGCAAATTGCGTGATTTTGCAGAGCTTTCTGCGGCAAAAAATCCCGCCTCGTTGGGCGGGACCTTTGCTTTTTAAACCTTTTCAGCACTTACTTCGAGAGCTTTTCAGTAAGTCCCATAAGCATGTTCAAGCCTACTGCGTCCATGGCAGTGCTTGCGCCGCCCTTGGAGTCGCCGGTCATCATGATTTCCGGGACGAGCGGATGTGCGGACTTGGCGAGAGCTTCAGCAACACCGACCTTGGTCTTGTAATCCCATTCGGCGCGTTCTTGCGGAGTCAAACCGGCGCTGACGAGAGCCCTGTTGGCGGCTGCTTCTGCTTCTTTTTCGGCTTTGATTTTCTTAGCGACTTCGAGAGCTCTCAAAGCTTCGAGGCGTGCCACTTCTTGTTCTTTTTGCGCCTGGAGAACGGCAACATCGCGTTCCTTTTCTGCCTGCGTCACAGCTTTGATTTTTTCCACTTCCTGGTCTGCTTTTGCCTGAGCAATGCGAGCCTTGCCTTCGGCTTCGGCGGTGATGGCTGCCTGCTTTGCCGTTTCTGCTGCCGTTGCGTTAGAGACGCGCTTCATTTCGCGGTCCTTCACGATGTCGAGCTGCTGTTGAGCTTTCTGATCGAGGCGGACGTTCTGGATTTCGAACTGCACCACTCTGATGCCGTAAAGACGGAGTGCCGAGGGCTTTGTCAAGATGCGGTTGCCGTTCTTATCGAGTTTCAGCTTTGTGACCTTGTATTCTTGCGTTTCGGCTTTCTTGATGATTTTGCCTTCGGAATCGTAATCGTCTTCGCCGGCCTTTTCGGTGAGCACTTCGATTGTGGTGAGGTATTCACCTTCCGTGAGTTGGTCTTCGGCGATTCTTCTGAATTCAGCAATCTTTGTCACCTTGGCTTCTTCGGCGGTGAAGAGCGGTGCGGTCTTTCTAACGGCGGAGAGCACGGAGTTACGGACAAGGTCATGCTTGAGTTTCTTGTCGGAACGTTGTTCGCGGTGGATTTTCACGAGGTCTTCGCAGTCCGTGGGGAGCTGGTATTTGAGGTAGCCACTGATTTCGGCGTTTGCATTTCGGGACAAGGTAACGGAAATATCGTCCTCGTCGTCGTCGCCGCCTTCCCAGCCTTCGCCCTTTACCTTATCGGTAGAGGAGTTGAAGTAGAAGTCCTTGGTTCTGTCGTAAGAGTAGATGCTTGCAAAACCCTTGAAGTAGAAACCGGCGTGGTCGATGCAGGAGAGGGTACCAAACGGAGACTGCTTCACAAGAAGCTGCGTTGCGCTATTGTAACCGATATTACATTTGAGCAAAATAAGAGCGATAACAACGATGACCGCGACAATGATTGCTTTTGTGTAATTCTTTTTGGGAAGCTGTATTTTGGGTTGCACTTTGGGCTGTAATTTGGATTCTGTTTCCATTGTTTTTTCCTTCTTTAGTTTATGCAATAAATATAGTTATTGCATAAGGCTTGTCAGGGAGAGCGCCGTCGTTCTTTCGGTGCTGCTCTTGACAATGTCCGCAATCGTCTGGCGGGCTTCCTCGCCTTCGGGGGCGGGGTAGAGGGGGAACACGTGTCCCAGTTCTTCTCCGACGTGGAGCGTGACGGATACGCCTGCAGACTTCATTTTTTCACCGCAATTGACGATGTCGGGATAGAATACTTCCCAGGTGCCGACGAAAATGTCGGTGGGCGGGAGCCCCTGCATGTTGCCGTAGAGTGGCGATACCATTGGATCGTGTGCATCCATGCCGTTAGCCCAAGATAGACCAAATTGATGTAGTTCGTCGATATGAAGCCAGTTGTCGTATTCTGCTATGGATTCATCGCCGCCAGTGATGTCGACCCACGGTGAAATCAGGATGAGGTGCATGGGCGAGGGGAGCGATTGCTCTAGGATTTCTTCGGCGAGCGCAAGCGAGAATCCGCCACCGGCACTGTCTCCCATGATGATGATTTTGCTTGCGGGGAAGCGTTTCAAGAGTTCGCTGTAGAGCTTTAATACGAGTGTATGGGCTTCGAGCGCCGTATGTTCCGGCAAAAGGGGGTAGTCCGGCATCACCAAGCCGCAACCAGTTGCTTTGGAGAGATCGGCTAGCATTTTCCAATGGAAAAGTTGAAAGCCTTGCCTGTAGCCACCGCCGTGGAGGTAGAGAATGACGGGCTTGGTTTCGTCTGCGGCCGCCATCTCAAGAACTTGCATGCCCTCGATTTGGTATTCTTTTAAGGGGCGCTTGAACTTGACCTGTTTTGGAATCAGCGGATTGCTTTCGCCAAAGTTATAGACGTCCACCAATGAGACTATTGCTACGAGCGCGAGCAACAAACAGGGCACGAATATCTTTGCAAATTTCATACGAGGGGGCAATTACACCAGAGTTCTCGACAATATACTTTTTCCGTCGTGTAAACTCAAGTAAAAAAAAGAAGACCCCGGAATAAATCCGGGGTGACAATTCACTGGATCCCCTCCCGCGCTACGCTTGGTCGAGGATGACAATTCTAATAACTATTGACTAATGACCAATGACTAGAATTCGATCAAGCCCTTGGCTTCGTCAGCGAGGATGACCTTCGTTGCCATGTTGATGAACAGGCCGTGTCCGACGATACCCACGATGTGTTCCAGATCACGGGCGAGCTTGTCCGGGTCTGCGATGGGGGCGAACTTCGCATCGGCGATGAGGTTGCCTGAATCGCTAATCACCGGACCGTCCTTGCCAGGAGCGCCCATACGGACCTTGACTTCGCCACCGAGCTTTTTCACGCGTTCTGTCACGACGGCGATAGCTCCCGGGATGATTTCAAGAGGGACTGCGAACTTGGTGCCGAGCAGCTGCACGGCCTTGCCGGAGTCTGCGATAATCACGTAGTTATCCGTCATGGAGGCGACAATCTTTTCGAGGAGGTGAGCGGCTCCGCGTCCCTTGATTAGGTTGCGGTTCGGGTCAATTTCGTCTGCACCGTCAATCACCATGTCGAGGTGGCTCACTTCGCCCATTTCCTTGAGCGGGATGCCGAGGCTACGGCATTGGAGTGTGGTGCTCCAGCTGGTCGAAACGCCCGTCACGTGGATGCCTTCGGTCTTGATGCGTTCGGCAAGGCGGTTCACCATGTGAGCTGCCGTGCTGCCTGTGCCGAGACCGACAATCATTCCATCCTTGATCATGTCTGCGGCACGAACGCCTGCAGCCTTCTTGAGTTCATCCATCGATGCCATTAGCGCCATCTCCTTTCGTTTGAGTCAAAATTGTCGTCGCCCATGCGATTGTCGTAACTGTCGTAGTTATCGTATCCATCGTTAAATTCGTCTTCATCCGGGAAGCCGGACTCCTGTTCGGTGAAACTTGCTTCGACGATGTCTACAACTTCGACGTTAAAAATCAAATCCTTGCCTGCAAACGGGTGGTTTCCGTCCACAATCACGGTGTCTTCGAGAATTTCCTTGATGGTGTAAATGCCGTCGCACTGGTCGTCATCGCCATCCAGGTTCAAGTCGTTTACAAATTCCTCGGCGGTGTCCGGCAGCTGGAATTCGCGCATGTCGTTATCCTGGTACATTTCGAGTTCCATGCCGAGCCAGAGCTCTCCGACGTCGCGGAGTTCTTCTTTCGGGACTGTGAGGATAAGGTCCTTGCGGTATTCGCCATAACCGAGATTTGCCGGAATGCTCACCGTAAACTTTTCGCCCAGACGACGCCCCGTCAATGCGTCTTCGAGTCCGGGAATGATATTGTTGTATCCGTGGATGTACACGAACGGCTGGGAGGCGGGAACTTCTTCAAGAATTCGCTTGCCTTCTCTGAGGGTGTAGGCTATGCTCACCTTCATCTTGTCTTGAATGACTACCATACGGGCGTAAATGTAGTAAAATTGGTCAATTTCGCCACTTATATTAAATTGTTTTTCTAAATTACGGACATGCTTTACGGTATTTGTTCAGATATCCATTCCAATGCCACCGCTTTCGAGGCTGTGCTCCAGTCCATGCGCGAAAATGGCGTGGAACGGAGAGTATGCCTTGGTGATATTGTGGGATATGGCGTCGATACCGATGAGTGCGTCAATTTGGTTAAAGAGAACATGGATGTGTGCCTGATCGGGAACCACGACAGCGTGGCGGTCCGGTACGAATCCAGCGCCGGGTTCAACCCGTACGCGAAGCAGGCGATTGAATGGACCCAGAAGAACCTCTCTAAGGAGTCCGTGACGTATATCCGCTCGCTCCCGTACATCCAGGAAGAAAACGATATCTGCTTTGTGCATGCGTCGCCCTTGTCTCCGGCAGATTGGGTCTATGTGACCGATCTCGAGGATGCGCTGAACGCTTTTGACCATTTCTCGGAGCGCTACTGCTTTGTGGGGCATACGCATAGCCCGGTCATCATTGCTAGCCGCCCCTTGGCGATCCCGAAGATTCTGGACGAGTACGAGTACGTGATTGCGAATACCGAACGCTTGCTGGTGAACGTCGGCAGTGTGGGGCAGCCCCGCGACCGCGACCCGAGAGCCTGCTGGTGTCTGCTCGATACCGAGACCAAGTGCGTGCGGCTCATTCGAGTGGAATACGACATTCGTGAGACGCAGAACCGCATGAAAAAGCAGGGGATGCCCTCGTTTTTGATTGACCGACTATCGGTGGGGCGTTAGATGAAGTGGGTGTTGGCGGTGTTTGGTAAGGCTGGTTCCCCGTTCATTGCGGACGAGGTGGAAAAGTATGTGAAGCGTTTGCGCGGTTCCGCGATGCCACTGGAAGTGGTGGAGCTCAAGGAATCGAAAATTGACGACCACGCCCAGGCGCTTGCTCAGGAAGCCGCTCTTTTCGAGAAAAAATTCCCGCGTAACGAGTTCCGCCGAGTGATCCTCTCCGAAGAGGGCAAGCTCATGACGACGGTTAAGCTCGCCGATACGTTACAGGCCCGCTTTACGGGAAATATTGTGTTTTTGATTGGCTCCGCGTACGGCATCGACGAGAACTTGAAAAAGTCCGCCGACTTGCTCTTGAGCCTTTCTCCATTGACTTTTACCCACGACCACGCCAGGATTATTACGGTAGAACAGCTCTACCGCGTCCAGATGGTCATGCAAAACCACCCATATCATCACCGATGAGACGAGAGACGAAAGATGTTAATTTCTGCAATTGTAGCGGTTTCTGAAAACAATGTCATCGGGCGTGACGGTCACTTGCCGTGGCACCTGTCTGCCGATCTCAAGCGCTTCAAGGCGATTACCTCGGGGCATGCCATCATCCTCGGTCGCAAGAATTATGACGATATCGGACGCCCGCTCCCGAACCGCACGAACTACGTGCTCACCCGCAACAGGGATTTCCAGGCCCCGGGCTGCATTGTCTGCTCTTCGCTCGGTGAGGCTATTGAGGCCGCTCGCGCTGCAGGCGAGACGGAATGCTTTATTATTGGTGGTGCTGCCGTGTATCGTGAGGCGATGCCGCTGGTCGAAAAGCTCTATTTGACGAGAGTTTTGTCGCACGTGGAAGGCGATGTTTTCTTCCCGGAGTGGAACGATAAGTTCCAGAAAGAAAGCGAAGAATCTTTCCCGGCAGACGAAAAAAACGACTTCCCGACAACCTTTGAAATTTGGGTACGAAAAAAATAAGGTTCTATTGCCCTTAGAATTACTTATTATATACTAGAGATGTTGTTGAGGAATGGAAAGAAAATACTTAGACTTCTCATTGCAGTGGTTGCCGCTGTAATTGTTGTTCTATTTGTCGTCAGTTTTAACGGCATGTGCCGTCATGGTTCGTGCAACAATGTCATCGCCCTTAACGATGGCTGGTCCATTTCTTTTGGCGGCATTCATCTTCCGCCGATGGAACATGTCTCCGATTTCCGAGTTCCCTCAAATATTCAGCCCGGCGATACGATTATCTACGAGCGCGACATGCGGAATGATTCAATTCCCTTGCCGACAACGCTCCGTTTCCATGCGTATCACGTTGCTGTAGCTGTCTATGTTGACAGTGTTTGCTATTACCGTTATGGTTTTGAACGCTTTAAAGAGGGTAAACTGGTCGGTAGCGGCATCCACCTTGTGAATATGCCGGAATTTCTTGACGACCATGTCATTCGCGTGGTGACGATTGTGACCGAAAAAGCGGCCGCAAAATCTGTGGCGCAGATTGAACTTTTGCGTTCAAATAGCATGACAGACTATTTTTCGCAAAATTCTGATTCCATTACCATTGGCATATTCCTGATGTTCTTTGGGGCCATTGCCTTTATTACGGGCTGCTGTGCCGTCGGCTTTGACAGGGCTTATTACCGCCTTGTTCTGATTGGCTTGTTTGCTGGTTTGATGGGACTTTGGACGCTGAATTACGCGAAGGGTATCCAGATTGTTTCCACGAACTATGCGCTGGATACGACGTTGGAATACGTTTCGCTTTACCTTGCAGCAATCCCGTTTGGCCTTTTGATTATCAATATGCGTGCGGGCAAGATTTCGACCTGGAAGTTGAACGTGCTGAAAGTCATTGTCGGCTTTGGTGTGCTGTTCTTCTTGGTGACGACGATTTTGCATGTGACCGATATTGCGCATTACCCGACATTCTTGCTCGTTTACCATTGCTATATCTTTGTATCGTTCCTGTTCATGGTCATTTTCAAGGTGCTTTACGATCGTGGTGCCGGAATGCAAGAAAAGATTCTTGCGTCGGGAACGGTGGTGTTTGTGCTGTTTGGCATTGCCGATTTGTTCCGCTACAATGTGCAGAATTTGTTCGGCTTGGAAAAATCCTTCTTGGATGCGACTTGCCTTCCTGTGGGGACGCTCCTGTTCATCTTGTTCTTGATGGTGGGCTATCTCGTCTACATGTACGAGGAACTCATGGACAAGACTGAGAAAGAAGTGCTCCGCCAGATTGCCTATCGTGATGCCTTGACGGGCATTTACAACCGCGCCAAGTGCGAACGCATTTTTGAAGTGCTCAACCGCGATGATAGTGACTACGCGATTGTGAGTATCGACGTGAATGGACTTAAGTACGTAAACGACCACTTTGGGCATTCCATGGGCGATAAGCTTTTGTGCGCCTTTGCCGATGTGTTCAAGAATGCGTTTAATGGCATCGGGACGACTATTCGCATGGGTGGTGACGAGTTTGTGGCGATTGTTCGTGCCGAACACCTTTCTGATTTGAGCACGGCGTTAAAGACGATGGTGCTTCTGGAAAAAGAGGCCAAGTTGCCGATTGCTCTGAACGTTGCTTATGGCTACTCCGTACGCCGTCGCGGTGATGCCGTGACAGCAATGGATGTTTACCGCATGGCGGATGCAAACATGTACGCCATGAAGCTCGCTTCTAAGCAACAGCGAATGGCGTAATTTCACAAAAAAATTCATTCTCCGCAATTTTTTGATTAGATTTTGAATGATGATTGAGTTCAATATCTTTTATAAGCTTGCGGCTGCGCTGGGTATCGGTTTTATTATCGGTATGCAGCGTGAAAACTCGTATTCCCGCAATAATTCTAGGCACCCCGCTGGGTTGTGCTCGTTTTCAATTGTAAGCCTTTGTGGCGCCTTGTCTTGCTACCTGGGCGACCTGATGGGCTCCATTGTTCCCTTTGTCGTTGGCCTTGTGATCGTTGGGCTTTTGCTTGTGGCAAGCCATATTGCGTACGGCCTTTCGAACCAGAATAATGGCGGGCCTGCGGGCGTCACGACTAGTGCGGCACTTATCATGATTTATTTCTTGGGGGCGCTTTGCTGGTTCAACCGGCTCTTGGAAGCGTGTATCCTCATGATTGTGCTTTTGTGGCTGTTGGCGGTCAAGCGGCAACTTCACGATTTTGCGAAAAAGATCTCGACCGAAGACATTATCGCGACAGTCAAGTTCGCGGTGATTTCTCTCATGATTTTGCCGTTCCTCCCAAACCATGCTTATGGCCCGGCGGGGCTTGAAGTCTTGAATCCGCATACGATTTGGCTTTTTGTCGTGTTCATTTGCGGCATCGGCTTTGTGGGCTATGTGCTCATCAAGCTTGTCGGTCCGGGTAAAGGCATTTGGCTCACGGGACTTTTGGGCGGGCTTGCGAGCAGTACCGCACTCACGCTGAACTTGGCGGGCCGTAGCGTTGATAACGAACAGTATGCGGCGGACTTTACGCTAGGCATTGTGCTTAGCTGGTCGGTGATGTATGCGCGACTCTATCTCATTTGCGTATTCCTGATGCCGTCACTTGCGCTCCCGTTGTTGGCGCCTTTGCTTGTGCCTGTGGTGCCGGGGCTTGGCTATGCGGCGTACCTGAAACTCCGTGAATCTAAGGATCATCGCCAGAAGACAACTGATTTTAACAACCCGTTCAAGCTGTTGCCTGCAATTAAGTTTGGCTTGGTCTTTACGGTGGTCATGTTCATCGCGAATGCGGCTCACGCTTATTTTGGCTCAGGTGCGTTGATGATTTGTAGCTTCTTGGGCGGTGCGGCTGAAATGGATGCCGTGGCGTTTTCGCTCATCGACATGTGCCGAAAGGCGACTCTTGAACACCACAACTTGATCTTGGCGCTCCTTTTTGCGAGCCTTGCCAATACGCTTACCAAGGGCTGCATGGTGTATTTCCTTGGGGCAAAGTCCATGCGCCGCCCGATTCTCCCGGCGGTGGGGCTTATCTGCGGCGTGTCCGTAGTGATGATTGGAATTTATTCGGTGGTATAAAATGTCTGAAAAAATGAAATTTGCATTGACTATCGCAGGCTTCGATGGCTCTGCGGGCGCTGGAATTTTAGCGGATGTTAAGGCGATGGCGCATTTTGGCGTGTTCAGTGAATCTGTTTGTACCGCACTCACGCAACAGAACGAAGATGAATTTGTTGCGCCAGGATGGGTTATCTGGGAACGCATCGAAGCGCAACTTGAAACGTTGTTTGCCAAGCGCCAGTTCAAATTCGTGAAAATCGGGCTTGTCGAAAAAGCGAAGGTCTTACAGCGAATTGTAGAATTTGTCCGTGAAAAGTCTCCGGATGCCTACATTATCTGGGATCCGATTGCAAGTGCTTCGGCGGGTTTCCATTTTATGCGCTCGGCAGAACGCGAAGAATTTATGCCGGTGATGAAGCAGATTGATTTGGTCACTCCGAATCTGGACGAGTTCGGATTCCTGGGATTTGAACAGGCTGCTTCTCGCGGAAAGTTTGAATTCGGGAAGGATTTCGCCTTGCTTTTGAAGGGCGGGCATTCGACGGATGACGAAGCCGTTGATACCTTGTGGGACAAGGACGGTAAACAGTACAAGTTCACGAGTCCGCGAATCCCGGGAAATGGCAAACATGGCACTGGCTGCCATCTGTCATCGGCTATTTTAGCGAACTTGGCGCTTGGGCATACGCTCCCGGAATCCTGCCAAATAGCGAAGAATTACCTCACCGAGCTATTGCAAAGTGGCGAGGGGCGATTGGCTAAAGACTTTTAAGTTGTAAAAAAAAATCCCGGCCGTGATGGTCGGGAATTTTTTTCATTTCGTCATCCCGAACGAAGTGAGGGATCCAGTAACATAAAAAAGCACCCCGCAGGGTGCTTCTTTTAAATTCTGCGGAATGCCGCGAATTAATCGTCGTCTTCAGCCGGCTTCTTGGACATCTGCTTACGCTTGATCGGGTCGAGCTCGGTCTTGCGGATGCGGAGCACTTCCGGAGTGACTTCGATGCATTCGTCTTCGTTGATGAAGGTGACGCATTCTTCCAAAGTCATGCGGCGGTACGGCGTGAGCTGGATCATGTCGTCTGCGGACTTCGAACGCATGTTGGTGAGGTGCTTGCCCTTCGTGACGTTCACGGTGATATCGACGTCGCGGTTGTGTTCACCCACGATCATGCCCGGATAAACTTCGGCACCCGGACCGATGATGAGGTAGCCACGATCTTCCAAGTTAGAGAGAGCGTAGCTTGCAGCTTCGCCCGGTTCCTTGGCGATGAGTACACCGTTGATACGAGACGGAATTTCTCCCTTGTACGGCTGGTATTCTTTGAAGAAGGACTGCGTCACAGCGTAACCCTTGGAAAGGGAGAGAAGCTTCGGACGGATACCGATAAGGCCACGGGAGGGAACGATAAATTCGAGAGAAACGCGGTCGTTTTCGTCGGTGGTCATGTTGACCATTTCGCCCTTGCGCTGCTGGATTTCCTGGATGCAGGCGCCGCTGAATTCGTTCGGAACTTCGACCTTGAAGTCTTCGACCGGTTCCAAAAGTTTGCCGCTTTCGTCTTTCTGGAAAATGACCTGCGGGGAACCGATGGTGAATTCATAAAGTTCACGGCGCATGTTTTCGACGAGAATCGTGAGGTGCAAAATGCCACGGCCAGAAACCTTGAATGTAGATGCACCTTCGGCCTTTTCGACGAGGAGGGCGGGGTCAGCCATGTGGGCGCGTTCCAAACGTTCCTGGAGCTGGTTACCCGTCATGAACTTTCCACCGTATTTGCCGGCGAGCGGCGAAGTGTTCACGGTGAAGAGCATGGAGATTGTCGGCGGGTCAATGTGAATACGCGGCAAGTGAACTGGATTGTTCGTAGAAGAAAGCGTATCACCGATATCGAAGTAGTCAAGACCTGCGATGAGGATGATTTCGCCCGGACCAGCTTCTTCGATCGGCTTCGGGGTGAGGCCTTCGTAGCGGAGGATCTTTTGCGGACGGACGTTCTTGACGGTTCCGTCGGGGAATGCCTGAGCGTAGGTCTGGTTCGGCTTGAACACGCCCTGCTGCACGCGACCCACAGCCAAACGGCCGAGGAAGCTGGAGTATTCGAGGGAGGCGATCTGGAGGAGCGGTTCGCCGTTCGGATCGCCCTTCGGAGCCGGGATGCGTTCGATGATCTTGTCCATCAAGATGCTGAAGTCGCCATCCGGGTCTTCAAGTTCGGCGCGGCAAATGCCCTTACGGCCACTGCCAAAAACTCTGTCGAAATCGAGCTGTTCTTCGGTAGCATCGAGTTCGCAGAACAAGTCAAAGACCTTGTCCAAGGCGAGGAGCGGGTTACAACCGTCACGGTCGATCTTGTTCACGACGATGATCGGGGTAAGGCCGAGTTCCAAAGCCTTCTTCGTCACGAAGCGGGTCTGGGCCATGGGGCCTTCGAATGCGTCAACGACCAGAAGAACGCCATCGACTGTACCCAAAACGCGTTCCACCTGGCCACCGAAGTCGGCGTGCCCCGGGGTATCGACGATGTTCACGCGGTATCCCTTGTACATCACGCTCGTGTTCTTGGAGAGGATGGTAATGCCGCGTTCGCGTTCGAGGTTGTCGGAGTCCATCACTCGGTCCACGATTTCTTCACCTTCATGGAAGGTTCCGCACTGTTTGAGGAGCTGGTTCACCAGGGTTGTTTTACCGTGGTCAACGTGGGCGATGATGGCAACGTTTCTGATTTTTGATTGATCCATATTTTACCGTTTGGCTTTAATTTTCGGCGCAAAGATAGAAAAATGAGTGGAAAAATGCAATATTTAGCGTTCGTATTCTATATTTAGGGGCGTGAATTACTTGGCTTTGGATTACGGAGAGCATCGTGTCGGGGTCGCTTTTGGCGATTCCGAGCTCAAAATGGCGTTTTCGCGCGAAACGATTGACCAGAAGACGACGAACCTGTTCGAGCGCCTGGACCAACTCGTGCGCCTCAACAAGATTGACGAATTTGTCGTCGGGATGCCGTACCACCCGGATGGCCGCAAGGACGGTAAAAACGTGGTGGTGGAGGCTTTTATCAAGGATTTGGCACTGCGATTCCCGGGGATGAAAATCCATACGCAGGATGAATCGTACTCCAGCGTGCAGGCGCAGGAGTTCACCTCGTACATGAGCAAAAAGAAAAAGCAGAAGAATAAGGCCATTATCGACCGCACCGCCGCCGCTATCATACTCCAGCGCTGGTTCGACGAGAACCCCTAACCACTTCGCTTTTTCGTCATTCTGAGCGAAGCGATATACGAAACTAGCTACTTTTAGTAGCTTTAGTTGAGTTATGCCCCTTGGGTAAGAATCCAGTTAAGTTACTTTTTACTATATTTACAACATGGCTAAAGAACTCGATAATTTTGATGATGAAGAAATGGACGAAGCCAACGGTGCGATGCTCGATGCATTGAACGCCGAAGAAAACTTTGTCCCGCAAGTCCGTGACTACAGCGACCGCCGCATCCTGATCTGGGAAGAAGACGATGTCCGCCGTGAAGCCTGCCTCGAAGTCCTTTCGGACTTGCTCGTGGGCGCCTACTTCAAGGCCGTGAGGACCGAAGAAGAAGCTCTGCAGCAGCTCGAAGAAGACGACTGGGATACGTTCGTCGTGGACTTCTACACCGAAGGTGTTTCCGTCAGCGATTTCATCAAGCGCGTGAACAACTATCCGGGGTCCATCCTCGTGGCTATCAACATGGGCCCGCTTACGCTCCCTGAAGAACGTGAACCGGCCAAGGCCGAAAACTTGCGCCGCCTGTTCGATATCGAGCGCGCCAGCTCCCAGATCCACGCGTAAGCATTGTCTCCTGACGCTTCACTCTCGTCATCCTGAGCGAAGCGAAGGACCCAGTAAAATCTTGTTTATGCTGTCATGCCGCACTTAGTTGTCTTTGACCACTTAGAGCTTTAGCTCTTATGTGGTCATGATCCGCGAATGGGGACGGCATCGTCATCTTGTAAAAGGTCGCCCCAAACGGGACGACCTTGTTATTTGTCATGCCGGATTTATTCCGGCATCGGCGTTTTTAATTCCCGCAGGCGGAAATCATGCCCGGCGTAGGCGTGTCCGTGCACCAGGAATCAGGCTCGGCTCGTTTATCCCAAAAACCGATATTCAGTTGCAGGCTTTTCGGGGCTGTAGGGGAGGTGGTGCCAACAGGCAACGGCGATACGTGTATGGAATCGGCTTTGCCATAGTACAGCGAATCGATTACGGCTCCATTGCACTGCAGCACAAGCGAACCCGCGTTTTTGACGAATGCAGGCATGTTTTCGACGGACTTGTAGATGCCCGCCGTATTTGCTTTGTCGCGGTTGCCTACAACGAGAATTTCGTTTGGCGGCAAAGAAACGGTTTCGAATTCGGCAGAACCGCTCACGTTTGATGTTTTGCCGATTGTGCATTTGTCCAAAATGAGCGTGTCTGTACTGCCGTTGTACAGTTCAACGAAGCTGTATTGCGTTGTGTCCTTTGTACTTGTCCATATGAAAAACTCGCTTATCACAATGTCGTCTACGGCTGGAGCGCGTTTCATTGCGGGGAGCGTGAGCGACACTTGCAGATTTACGTCTTTCGCAAGGTCGATGGCGAGCGCAATCTTGCTGCGGAGCGATTCAATCTGAAAGCTTGGTACAGGCGTGTTTTCGTCAAGCATAAAGTCGTCTTCCAAACTGAAAATGGCCTTTCCGTTTTTGTCTTCCATCGAAATTGTAATGTGGTATTCGCGGTCGAGCTTGAGCTCGTCACTTGTAAAG
The DNA here is from genome assembly GCF_900215325.1 of Fibrobacter sp. UWB16. NCBI lineage: Bacteria > Pseudomonadati > Fibrobacterota > Fibrobacteria > Fibrobacterales > Fibrobacteraceae > Fibrobacter > Fibrobacter sp. UWB16. The sequence continues at coordinate 640,239 of NZ_OCMS01000002.1, forward strand.
GTGACATAGTCTGATTCAAATTCCATGGGGAAGGTGAACGATTCTCCTTTGCTTGTGAGTTTCATTTCGCCTTTCTTGATTCCGGCGGGGTTTCCAAATCCAATGGGAACTTTGACGTAGACAAAGCCGATAAGCGCATGCATCGGAATTTTCAGATTCACGGCAGAGCCCGCTTCTAGCGAGGTCGTGACTTCTCCTTGTTGCATCAGAGTGCCGTTTGCGTAGAGCTTGGCGTTGAAAATCCAGTCTTCGCCAGGGAAAAGGTCTAGATTGAACGAATTGTTTTCTGCAGAATGCACAAGGTGGATTGTGTCCGTTCCATAGCAGTCCAGAACAATGCTGTCAAGCAGGGGTGTTTCTGCGTAATCGAGCTGGAATGCTACATTGGCTGTTTCGCCAAGCAAGATGGCGTGGTCTGAATCGCTTGCGTGAGAATCTTCGGAGCAGTTCCACAAGGCAAGAGCGGTGAGTGTTGTAGCCGCACAACGGCAGACGTGTTTTTTGAAAGTAGGACTCATATAACCTCCTGTTTTTAGGGTGGGTCCCACTTATTTAACACGCAAGTAAACGCCAAATTTTTCGCTAGAAATCTGTAAAATTTTCTAAACACGGGCGCAGCTCGTCATCCCGCTTTTGCTGTCATGCCCGTCTCCGAACGGGCATCTCCCTCTCGCCTTTTCTTTACAAATGCAATTTGCTTTTCCCGTTCTCGACGCGATTTCCTTGCAACTTGGCCGCGCAGGCTTTGTCTTGCCGTAAAATCTTCACGAGCGCGCTCGGGCTAAGCCCGAATGCGGCGGCCGCCGCTTTCGTATCCCCGTTCTTGGTCGCCATGATATCAAAGACATGGGCCACAAATAGCGGAAACTGCGGATTGCTCGGCTGGATGTGTCCGTTGCTACCCGGAAATTTCATCTCGACGGCGGGAGGTTCTTCGCGTACATTCAATGCAAGCGCCATTTGCATGCGGTGGAGGGCATGAATTTTGTTCTCTTTTGCGCTTCTGCTTTCGGAAGACTTGATTTCTAAATTATATTGTTGTAACGAAAGATGAACGCCGGTATTGGTCTTGTTCCTATGCTGGCCACCGGGCCCGCTGCCCTGATAACCTTTCAGGGAGCAGGCGCGTAACAGTTCATCAAGATTCATTTTCAGGTAGGTATCGCGATGCATGTTCTGAAAAATAAAATAGTTCTAGCGCTTTTGGTGGGCGTATTTGCAATTGTGGCTGGTTGTGCCGGTTCTTCTCAGGGCTCTGCGGGTGAATCTGCCGAGACGGCTGCTGTCCGCGACGCAAAGGTCAAGGCCCAGGAATCCCAAAAGCTTGTCATGCTCGAAGAGATGTATGAACTCTTCAAGTCTTCGGTAAGGAATCGCGCCCCGTCCGATATCTTGCTCGATTTCTTGACGGATCCTTCGGAAGATTGGCTTAATGAACTTGAAAGCCACGCCAAGACCTACGATGCCGCCGCCATGGATACCTGCCAGTTCTACGAAGCTTATGCCATCGTGCTTTACAGGCTCTATGAACGTGAACACTTGTGGACCGTGCCGGATTACCGCATGCTTTACTTGCTGCTTTACGATAGCGGCTTTTTGGACTTGGCCGATCATGTGAAGATGGGCCCGTTCGAGGTCAAGAACGACCGTGGCAGTGTTGGCCTTGCCTCTAGCCCGAAAGTCCCCATTATGCTGTTTACCTGGGATGATACCAAGTGGAAACTGGACCTTATTGAAACGCTCCCGCTCATTACGAAGGGTGTCGAAGCGACGGCCGCAAAGAAAAACTGGACCGGTGCTAAGCTTGCGCTCTATTGGCTTGACAAGAAGTACCACTTGCAGTATTCGCGCTTGGACGACTCTCTCTTGGAACCGATTGGTTTCTAGTCATTTAAAGGATCCCAAAGCAGGGTATAGAATTTATGCGTAAGTTTCTTGCGGTTTGTGCGCTTTTATCTGTTTTTTCGACTTCTGTTTTGGCGGCCCCAGCTTCTTCGAAAGCAAAGCCGGCGGGCTCGACTAAAATCTATGGAGCTGTCGAAGCGAAGGAAGGCTTTTTAGGCGGTCGCCTCTTTGACGTGCTCGATTCTGTCGGTGGCACGGGAACGTGGATGGAATGGGACGTAAATGGCGTCCGTGACCCGTCTGTTGCAAAAATTCTAGACCCGCTTTTGAATTCCTCGAACAAGCCCAAGATGATCTGGGCGATTACCGAACGTGAAAAGCCTTTGCTCTCGGTGCTTTTGCCTAAGGGCTCCGGCGAGGTGATTGTCTTTTACGAACTTGGGGCGCTTGACGCGAAGCCTGTCCAGCTCAAGCTCAACAAGGTCCTTACACCCGACGTCGTGTTTCGAGATTACAAACAAATTTCAGAAAAGGAATTTGTGCATCTGGACCGCTCGAACTTGAAAATTTCTGTTACAGATAAGCGAATTCATTTTACGTATGATAACCCCGATAAGACGCCGCTCCGTTACGATCCTGATTTTGCGACGAAAACGCTCGTCGATAAACATGCCGAAGTGAATGATTACCTCGGGTTCCTAAAATACGAATATTCCATGATGCTCCGTGCATTTGTCCAGTCGACTCGTGGCATATTCAATTGGCAGCCATGGCACTGGTACATGGAAAAATGGAACTCCAATTACATGATTTCTCCCAAGGATATCGAAATGATTCTTGCCAAGGGTGTGCGTCCGGACTACATTACGGTCTTCAAGGCGAAAGCCGCAGGGGGCGAAATGATCGAAATGCGTACAACTGGCAACGGATTCCTCGAAATGGTCATTACAAGACCCTAATTTTAACACCCAAAAAGATGTTACCATTTGTCATGCCCGCCGCTGAGCGGGCATCTCTATTTCTGTTTTTTACTATTTTAGAATTCGTGAAATCTATCATCAAAAAATTTCAGATTCTTCTTGTTGCCTGTGCAACTGTTTCTAGCTTGGCTTCTTCTGTCATAGAAGATTCCAGGAAACATTTTATTTTGGACGACGAGGTCTTGGATTCTTCCAGGGAGTCTTGTGAAGATGGCTCGGGAAAGCGTTTTCATCCCGAACGTGTCGTTTACATGGATTCTGTTCCGTTCCGCCATTATCGCGTGGCTTTGCCGTCGAGCGAAAAGCCTTCGGTTTCTGTGACGAACAGTAAGCTTGTTCCGCTTGGTTCTTCGCCTTGCAAGTCGACTCCTGCAAAGGTCCAGTCGGTATCTGTTTCGACTCCGTATATCAAAGATGGCGTGTGGGTGACCGATGTCCTTGTCCCGCTTTACTTAAAACAGGGCGGTTCTGTTGCGCTTCGCAAGGAATTCCGCCTGAATGTCGATTTTGCAACGGCTTCGGCTAGTGGCCGTAATCCTGGCGCACGTGCATTGATGCATGTGGTGAACAAGCAGGCTGCCTCCCAATTTGGTCTGGCTTCGTCCCGTTCCGTATTGCGCCGTGAAGCAAGTTCCGAAGTTGACAAAGTTGTCCAGTTGGTCGAACTGGTCGTGGGCGACAAGAATATTGCGACATTTAGCGAAGATGGCGTGTACGCCATTGGGTTCAATGCCATCCGTAGTGCGCTCAGCAAGATTAACCGTCAGGAGCTTGTGTATGGCATTCCTATAGAAAAGCTTTGCATTTTTGCGGCTTCTCCAGATACACTCCCTGACATGGGCCCTGGTGCAAAACTCCGCAACCCGAACCAGCTTTTTGAACTGCCTATCAAAGTTGTGGACCAGAACTCCAATGGTATTTTTGACGATGCCAGCTCTAGTCGTGGAGACTCCATCTATTTTGTGGGGTACGGCAACGCTTTCTGGAAACGTATCGATGCCGAACCGTATGATGCTCCTAGAACGAGCATGAGCTATTTCCATTCGTATTCGCCCTATTCCTACTATCAGCACTTTATTCTTGGGTATAAGGAATCTGGGACTGGCCTTCGCTTGGAAACTCTGGAACCGCCGAAGTCGACTCCGAAGACGATTGACTGGTATAGATATTTGCGTGCCGAAAAGGACGTGTACTTGCGCGACACCTATTATGGTATGGTGCAGGACTGGGAACATACGACTGGTAAGGAATGGTTCTGGGAATGGCACGCCCGAAACGAAGAAACTGTTGTGCCGGCAAGTAAGCTTGGCGCTCAGCAGCCAACCGTAGACTTGCCTGGTCTTATCGAAGGCAAGGCTGGCTACGCTGCCGTTTCGTTCTTCCCTTACAGGTCTATCAGTGGCGTGGAATCCAGTATTTCTGAATACCAGAGCTCGGGCGTTTTTTCTACGGAATCCTATAAGAATAGGATGAAGCATATTCATTTCAAGTTTGACGTTAATGGCGAAACGCATTCGAAGACCGATGGTCAAGAAGATATCTGGTATGATGGGACTCTTCTGCCGGGCGGCAACTTTGCGATGACGTTTGAGTCGTTCCAGAAGACGGGAAACCAATATGAACTGACTATCCTTCCCAATAATTATCAGTATGACCGCTTTGACGGGTATTCTGTCGCTTACCCCTGGGATCCGTCGTCTGTTTCAGTAGATTCTGCGGAATGGCTGTTGCCGGGTTTTGTTTCGGGCGTCATCCGCATTCCAGTGGGCGAGGATGAAAACTTGAACTTGATGAAGTTCAAGAACATGGAGCCTGTCGGTCTTTTGAAAATTGCAAATGGGGTAGCTCTTGATAGCATTGGCTATAACGATGATGTGCGTTATATGCTCTATCGCAGTAGCGACCGTCGCAAGGCTATTAGTATCAATGCCATTCCGGAGCCTTCTAAAAATGTGGTGCAGAATCTTGCCAATATATCGCAGAAGACGGAATACCTGATTATCACGCCCGAAGAATTTTTGGCACCCGCAGAGTCTTTGGCGGTATTCCGTTCGAGTGACAAGTCGGCAAGTCGATTTGTAACGGCGGTTGTCGCTGCTGAAAATATCTATAGGCATTACACAGGTGGCGCCGCTTCCCCGATTGCCATCAGAAACTATATCGCCTATGCTCGTAGCGTTTGCCCGGACTTGCGTTTTGTCTTGCTTGCGGGGTCGGGCCATTATGACTATCGTGGCATCGATGGACATGGCAAGAACTATATGCCGCCGTTTGAAAAGGAATCGTCGGTAACCGAAGACTTCTTTGCCGTGCTCGATTCTGGAGAGGTTGTTCGTGGCGCTGTTGCGTACGATGTTGATTTGGCTGTGGGACGCTTGCCTGTTTCGAGCGAAAGCGAATTTGCCAATTATGTCGATAAGGCCAAACGATACGATCAGATTGGTGTGTTTGACCATGGCGAATGGAAGTCTACGTTACTGATGGCGGCAGATGATGCCCGCAATGGTACTGTCGCTGACGATGCAAAGCATACTGAAGACCAGGAAGAACTTGCCTCCTTGATTGATTCCGTTTCGAACAAGCTTGGCTTTAGAATGAACTTGAAAAAGGTCTATCTGCTGGATTACGAGTATGATGCAGCAGGGCAGAAACAGGAAGCCACAAATGATTTCTTGAATATCATGAGTCAGGGCGCCTTGATGACCATGTACTTTGGTCATGGTTCTAAGGTGGCGTGGGCTTCGGAAGGCTTGCTGAAACCGGCATACTTGCCAAAGCTGACAAATGAAAAGGCTTTCACGATTTTGAATTCCTTCTCGTGTACGGTCGGACGTTTTGATGAAGGCGATACGAAATCCATGTCTGAAGCGTTTGTTCTGGACCCGGATGTCGGAGCTATTGCAGCAATTGGTGCCTCTCGTGAAACGTTTGAAAGTTCGAACAAGATTTTTGCTAGAAATTTTGTAAGCCGCGCTGTTCTTGAAAACGGTATTTATCTTGGTGAAGCCTACATGCTTGCCAAGGACAATGTGGTTAAGCAGAGTAAAAATATGACCGGCGATGTGTATAACTCGGAACACTATGTATTTGTCGGTGAACCTGTGATTCGCATGCCTTATGCTACGTTGAAAATTTCATTGGATAATCCGGTGGATTCCATTCAGGCTCTGGATAAAATGAAGTTGTCTGGAAAGGTGTCTGGAATTTCGTCGGGAAGTATCGCCTTGACCTTGAGAGAAGGCCGTATTCAAAAGCGCCTTGCAATGCAGAATCGCCTTAACGATACCATCAACGTCAAGTACGATGGACCGCTAATTTATTCGGAAGTTCTTCCTGTGAAGAATGGACGTTTCGAGACGGAATTTGTGACGCCGAAAAAACTGAATATCGGGGATTCTCTTGCTGAATTGCGTGCATGGGCATATTCTTCAAATGACATTGCCGTTGGTCGCTATCTCGATACGAATATTGTGATTTCGGGTGTCTCGAAATATGCCGATTCCTTGAATGACAAGACTCCACCTGTGATTACGATCCAATCGTGCAATGCGGGTGCTTCGTCATCCTTTGCCGATGGCCAGCTTGTCAAGCTTTGGACTCCAGCTTGCCTGCAAGTGATTGTCGAAGACGAAACTGCTCTGGATTATCGCGAACAGGCCGATGAAGGCATTACATTTGAAATGGTGGGGCTTGAAAATCCGTACCATCCTGCTCCGTTCCTGGAACAGGCATCTAAGCGTGCCGTTGCTCGCAAGTCGATGACGACCGAAAACTATCCTCCGGGAAATTACGTGTTCCGCGTCCGCGCTTTGGACGTCCTTGGAAATGTCGCTGTAAAGACTATCAATATCGAGATTACGGAATCGATGCAGACCGGACTTTCGGACGTGTTCAACATCCCGAATCCGATGGGCAAGAAGGGCACGACATTCTACTTCAAGGATCTCGCTGCCGGATCGGGCTCTGTAGTGACGATATTCATTTATAACCAGCATGGCCGTCTTGTCAAGGTTATCAAAGATGCCAAATCGGGCTTGACCCATTGGGATGGCAAGGATAATTACGGGCGCCTGCTCGCTAATGGATTGTACCACTATGTTGTTCGAAGCAAAGCTAAGGTCAGCGTTTCGGACTCTAAGACAAAAACTCAAACTTGGACTAAAAAACAAAAACTGTTGATTTCGAGGTAAATATGGAATTACGTGAAAAACCGGGCAAAGTGCAAAAGCTTTTGGAACTTTCTCTCCGCTTTCGCCTGATTTTTGTTCTGTTGATGATTGGCTTTTCTGTGGCGTTCCTCGCTACGGGTTGGCAACAGATGGCTTCGCTCCCGTTGGGCGCATCCGAAGCGCTTGGCATGTGGATTGCAAAATTTACGAATGTCATGTCGGCATGGAACTCTTCGCAGTACATTTTTGTGGCCGCACTTTCGATGATTGTGCTGTATTTCGTTTTTGGCGGAGTCCGTGGCGGTTTCGGTGGCTTGCTTGCACTAGCGGCTTTTGTGGGCTCGCTTTTTGCCTTGGGCGGCGATGAAGATATGTTGCTCATGTTCTTTGGCGTGTTTGCTGGCCTTGCACTTTTGCTGGTGCTCTTTGCCAAGTGGAGTGTCGCCTGTGCGCTGTTCCCGTTTGCCCTTTCATGGCTTTTGCTCACGGGATTTGTAAGCTGGTTCCCGTTGATGATTGGCAAGGCTTGGCTCATGTGGGCTGTGCTTAGCGCAATCGCTTTCTCGGGCGTTGTTGCCTTTGCCTTGATTGCCGGCAAGGAACTCGGCGAAGGTGCGCCTCAGGCTGGCGCTCTCGTAAAGGCTGGCAAGAAAATGCTTGCCCCAGTGATTATTGCCTCGCTTTTGGCCCTTTCGGCACTTGTCATTGACATGAGCGTCGTTGTGGACTGGAGAAGAATCGGTATTGCAGCCCTTCTTTGGGTGTCGTTTAACGTGTGGTTCTTCGGTTTTACATTCGGGACGATGTCTTTTGCCCCGTGGGAACGTATCCGCTCCGGCTCTCGCCGCGTCAAAATGAACGACAAGAAAAAGAAATCTTCAAAGAAAAAATAAAGTTTGTCATGCCCGCCATTGCGCGGGCATTTTTCACACTCGTCATCCATACGCACGCTCGTCCCCCATACGCACGCTCGTCACCCTGACGCGAAGCGGAAGGGTCCAGTCAATTCTCGCTATCGCAATACAAGAAATGACTGGATGTTTCAGGGCTTCGCCCCTCAACAAGACGAAGACGTAGGTCGCACTTGTCACCCTGACGCGAAGCGGAAGGGTCCAGTTAAGTCTTGCATTACGCAAAAGCGTCCCGTGCGATTTGCACGAGACGCTTGTTGTTGGAGTGTGGATGTTTTATTCTTTCTGATTATAAGTTAGATTGTTTTGAAACAAAAAGCCCTACTTTCGTAGGGCTTTTTATGGATAAAAAATCCATGTTGAGAAATGGTGTTGAGAATTATGCCACGTGGCACTACTTCGTAGTGCGTGTTGCTTCGCCTCGGATATAGGAGTAAGCAAGCTTACTCCTATATCGCTCGGCTTACGCAACATTCATGGACTGTTCTCTAATGCACTCAATCTCGTTCTTGAGCTCGATGGCAAGTGCTGCGATGTCGGCGTTCTGGCACTTGGTGCCAAGCGTATTCGCTTCACGACCCATTTCCTGGAGAATGAATCCGAGGTTCTTGCCCTGGGCGCCACCCTTGGCGAGCGCGTCGAGGAACAGCTTGTTGTGGCTCCTGAATCTCGTGATCTCTTCGTGGATGTCGAGCTTGTCGGCCATGATGCAGGCTTCTTGTAAAAGGCGGACTTCGTCGATTTCGGAATCCTTCATGAGCGTGTTGATGCGTTCGCGGAACTTGACCTTCCACGTTTCAATGCGCTGTGGATCGAGGACTTCGACCTTGTCGATGACTTCGTTCAGGTGGATCACACGGCGGGTGAGGTCTACGGCGAGGTTTGCGCCTTCCTTTTCGCGCATGGCGATGACGCCGTCCAAAGCCTTGTCGAGTTCAGCCTTCAGGTGCTTTTCCCAGACTTCGTTGTCGCCGTTGCCGTCGGTGAACTGCAAAACTTCGGGGATGGCAAGCACATGTTCGAGCTTGATGTCGCCCGCAATGCCGTACTTCTTCTGCATCGCCTTCGTGATTTCTACGAACTTTTCCACGGCAGCTTCGTTGTAGCAAACGGGAATGTTCCCGGCATTGCCTGCACCAAGCGTAATCGAAAAGTTCACGGAACCGCGAACGAGCTTGTCCTTAATTTGGGCCTTGAAGTCGTTTTCGAGATAGGCGAAGTTCTTCGGAATTTTGCTCGAAATTTCGAGGAATCGGCTGTTCACGCTGCGCACTTCGATAACGCACGTGATTCCTTGCAATGTGGATTCGCTCTTGCCGAATCCGGTCATGGAGATAATAGACATTCTAAACCTTTTTCGAAATTGTCGCAATCACATGTTCGGCGCCAAAGTTCGCGAGCCCAATGGCGGTCAGGAACTTGCTTATCTTGTGTTCATTCTGGAAGTGCAAGTTTTCAATCTTGAAACCTTCCTTGTTGCACAACGTATAGAAGTCCTTGAGCGTAAGCACGCGGATGTTTGGCGTGTCGTACCATTCGTAGGGGAGTTCTTTGGAAATCGGCATGCGACCGTGGAGCATGAGGCTTCCGCGAGCAGACCAGTGGCCGAAATTCGGGAACGTCACGATGACCTGCTTTGCTACGCGCAAAAGTTCGTTCAAAAGTGCCACCGGGTCGCGGATTTCCTGAATCGTGCGGTTGATAATCGCGTAGTCGAAACTTCCGTCCTTGATGTCCGTGAGACCGCTTTCATCCAAGTCGCGCTGGATAACTTGTACGTCTTTTTCGAGGCAGTCGAGAATTCCCTTGATGTTCTTTTCGATGCCAAAGCCCGTGACGTTTTTCTTGCGGATAAGGTAATCTAGCAAGTCGCCACTGCCGCAACCGAGGTCGAGTACATGGCTACCTTCCTTCACGAGCTTGCTGATGCGCTGGAAGTCGCTCTGGTCGTGGAATACTGGCAATGCCTGCGTTCCGTTCTGCGGGATAATCTTGGAATCGAGGAAACGGCCCACAGCCTTACCGAGTTCGCCAACTTCAATCAAGAATCCGTCATGGCCAAACTGCGTGTCGAGTTCGAGGCTCGTCACGGTCTTGCCGACGTTCAAAAGGGCGCTTGTGATGCGGCGGCTCTCGTGCGGCGGGAAAAGCCAGTCGGTCGAAAGGTTCACGTTCAGAACTTCGGCCTTGATGTCCTTGAAGGCGTTTTCGATGCTGCCGTATTCCGTTTCGAGGTCGAATGCGTCGGTCGCATGGGCGATGTGCAAGTAGCTGTTGGCGTCAAAGCGGTCAACAAACTTTGTTCCCTGATAACGTAAGTAGCTTTCAATCGGCAAGTCCAGGTCGTACGGCGTCGAGTAAGTGACGGCGTGGCTTCTGTTCTCCTGGTCTTGGGCGCGCTTGAATTTTTTCTCCATGCCCACGGCAGAGAGGTAGGTGATGTGCGCAAGCTTGCGGGCGTTTGCAAGGCCAATGTCCGGTCTCGTTTGGCCTTCTTCGTAATAGTCGCCACCGTGGAAGTTCGGGTCCTGCGTGATGACATCGCGGGCCACAACTTCAAAGCCGAGTGCCTGGCTCGAGAATCTGGGCGAGCTTGCAATCACGATGATGCGCTTCACCTGTTCCGGGTAGTAGATGGCCCACTTCATCGCCTGGAATCCACCCATGGATCCGCCGATGACGCTGTAGAATTCCTTGATGCCAAGTGCGTTCGCGAGTTCCTTCTGGGCGTGTACCATATCTCCTATCGTAATGGTAGGGAATGTGCTGCCGTAGGGCTTGCCCGTACGCGGGTTGATCGTTGCTGGGCCCGTGGAGCCTTTGCATCCACCGAGGATGTTGCTGCAAACCACGAAGAATCTGTCGGTATCAATAGCTTTGCCTGGTCCGATGAGTTCGTCCCACCAGCCGGGTTTCTTGTCATTTTCGGTGTACCAGCCGGCGGCGTGCGCATCGGCGGTTAACGGCGAACAAACCCACACGGCGTTATCGCCGGCGTCGTTCAAAGAGCCGTAGGTCTCGTAACGGATGGTCAGGGCCGGGAGAGTTTTGCCATTCTCCAGCAAAAAGCCCTGTTCACCATAATCCTTGTTGAAGTCTTTCGGGACTACGGGACCAAATGATTTATGCAAATATTCACTCATATGCATAAATATAGTAAAACATCTAGCAGGTCTGTGGAACCTGATAAATGATTATTACTTGAATTTACCCTGCATCGCCATGGTAAGCTGGAGCGTAGGCTTCTGAGCTAACATCCATCAATTGGGCCTGATGGCTCAATTTGATGATTTTTATTTCAGGGGTGATATAAACTTTTTTCTGTTTGTTTTTCATAGTGATTTATAATAGGCTCCTCTGGCCTTGGGCTTGCCATGTAGGTTACGGCCTTTCAAGTCGTAGTACCGGTTTTTCTTGAGCGAATTTGGGTCAGGGTCAATCTTTCCGATATCTGAGGTCGTGTTATTTTTTCGATTGATAACGATAACATCCATAGAATAGGGGAGTTCGAAGTCGAGGGGTGTGCTGCTGTAATTGTAAGCGGCACTCTTCGCTAAAGCTTTTGAGTTTGTTGATTCAGCGGCATACGATCCGTCTGGGTCATAAACAAGGAAGGCGCGCATTGGATGGATTCGAGCTCCTATGCCGAACTGTACGAATTCACCTGCTTTAACAGCCGTTTGGTATTCTCTTATATAATTGCTTTTTCCTTCTCGTTGGTCTTGTGCCGCAAATCCGTAATATCTTCCTCTAAATTCGTTTTCGTGAGCGTAGGGATTGGAATAGAAGGGATCCCATTTTTTGAAGGTGTATGTTCCAACAAAGGTCCAATTGCCGATGTGTTGAAAGGGCGGCTTTGTTTTCTTGAATGTCACAGGGCCTTTGATTTCTAGGCTCGGTGCTTTCATTTTTATGATGTAGGGCGTGTTGGCTTGAATGGTAATTGGAGCTGTTTCGGGGGAATCATCCCATATGGATATTGTTTCAACTTGCAGTCTGTTTGTTTCGGCATTGGGGGTGACTCCTGCGAATTGGAGAATTTCTGAAATGCCTTCCAATTGGTTCGTGCTGGCTTCGAATGGCAAAAATATTGTTGCATAAACATCGAGGTGGTCGAACTTTCGCGTTAGTACAACTTTTTCTGCGTTGAAGTCTTCGGATATTTTAAAGTCTTCGTCAGCTGCGCAATACCCTTCGATTGTGACAAATTTTTTCTTTTCGTTATCTTCGTTTATGGTTACTGCACCTATGGTTTGGCTTGTTCCTCCTATAGTGACTGTTGCTGTAGCATAGAATGATTCGTATTGTTCTGTTGATTCAGTGCTGTAATAAACAGTGTATGTCCCCGCATTGATTGCCGTCGGTATCTCTTCGTATAAATGCCCGCCGTCATAGAGTGTGTATAGTATTGGACCGGAATTTGATTCTGCTGACGTGACGAGCTTTTGGTATGTTCCGTTGACGACGAGGTCCTTTGCGAAAGTAACCTTTACAGTTGGTTCTTTTTGTTGTGGGGGTGCCGCAAAAGATAGTGCTGATATGCACAGAATGAGCTCCAATATGAAATTTTTCATTTTTACAAATCCCTTAAAACCTCAATGTCGTATTACGTACAATATATATTCTTAAGAGAGTGTTTGCAATGACCACTGACCATTGACCAATTACTATTGACCACTGACCATTGACTAACAATTACTTTGTAAATTCTTTTCGTGCGATTTTAGTCACGTTTTTTACCCCTCTCATTTTTGTAACTTATTGAATTGCTTATAGTTACGGATTACGATTTGCGGAAAATGGTCAAAATTTCGGAATTTACAATCGATTTTATTGGATACAGATGAGACGATTGTGTATGCTTTTTTGATGTTTTTCCCAAATCAAAGTAAGTTTTCGTTATTATATTTCTCACACATCGTGGGCTGATTGTGCCCTCAAGTTTTAACTCAAAGGACAAAAATGAAACGTCTCTCTCTCTTTGCTATGGCTCTTGTAGTCTCCGGCCTCGTTGCTTGCAACCAAGCTTCCGCTGGCGGTTCGTTCAACCAGCAGGCTCGCCTCGACTCCCTTGAAAAGGATTTCAAGCAGGTCAAGGAAGAATTCGAAATCTTCAAGTACGCTCTTGAAAAGCGCGGCATCTCGCTTGAACAGGCCCGTGCTGAAATGGAAGCCGACAACAAGGTCTGGGACATCCCTGACGAAGACAGCCCGGTCTTTGGCAACACCAAGAACCCGAAGCTCACGATTGTCGAATTCACCGAATTCCAGTGCCCGTACTGCTCTCGCATTGCTCCGGTGATGCAGGACCTCAACAAGAAGTACCCGGACCAGATCAAGTTCGTCTACAAGCACTTCCCGCTCAGCTTCCACTCCAATGCTAAGGCTGCTGCAGCATCCGCTATTGCAGCTCAGAAGCAGGGCAAGTTCTGGGAATACCGTTATGCTCTCGCACCGCACTCTCGCGAACTCGGCGATTCCATCTACCTCGCTGTTGCTAAGGAAGTTGGCCTCAACGTCGAACAGTTCAAGAAGGACATGGTTCTCGATTCTGCTATGAGCGCACGCATCGACAAGGACTTCCAGTTGGGCGTCAAGGTCGGCGTTCAGGGCACCCCGAACTTCTACATCAACGGCAAGCGTCAGGACCGTTTCAGCCCGGATCTCGTCGAAAAGCTCTTGAAGGAAGCCAAGTAATTACGTTTTCAGGCGTGCACGTTAAATCGATTGACGTGTGCGCTTTTTAATTATCAAGTTTGTAATTTAAAATCAAAAACAACAAAAGGATGCACATTATGATTAAGCAATCATTGAAAGTTGCCTCGCTCGCCGTCCTCGGCTTGAGCGTTACAGCTGCAATGGCTCAGCCGAAAAAGCCGCATCTGGCCGTTTACAAGTTCTTCGATGAACAGTATCGTCCGGGTGGATACGACTACTCTTACGGTGGCACGAGCAAGGGCGTTACCATCACCAAGTCTGGTGGTTACAAGTCCAAGGCCGCCCTCAACATCAAGTTGGACCCGAAGGAATACTCCGGTGCTTCCATCTGCCTTTACAACGAATTCTTCGACTTGAACAAGTACATGCTCGACTCCAAGGTCGAATTCATGATCAAGGGCAAGCATGGTGGCGAAGCCGTTAAGGTTGGCCTCCTCGACGAAGAAGTTTCTGATGGCAAGAAGACTCAGGTCGTGCTTCCGATGAACAAGTACATCGAAGGCGGCGCTGTGACGACGGATTGGAAGAAGGTTTCCATTCCTCTCGTGGACTTCCCGGACCGTGGTCTCTACTGGGACAACACCCGCAAGTCCGAATTCCCGTCTCGTATCGACTGGGACAAGATTGCTGAAATCCGTTTCTCCATTGACAAGAGCGCTGCAAGCGAATTCGAAGTCTGGATCGACAACATCGAAATCGTGAAGGGCAACAAGAAGGCTGCTCCGAAGAAGCAGATGGTCTACTGGGACGAAAACAATGATATCATTGACGGCCCGAAGAACCCGGAAAAGCTCGACGGCAAGGCCAAGACTCTCGCTACGTTCTATGACAACCAGGTCAAGGGCTTCTCTTACAGCTACGGTGGTCTCACTGCTCAGCGTGAAGCTCAGTCCAAGACTCCGGGCAACAAGAACGTGCTCGCCATGTACATCGATAACAACGACTGGTCTGGCGTGACCTACTCTCTCGGTGAAGGCAAGTTCATTGACCTCTCCAAGGTTCGCGACAAGGGCGGTCTCTACTTCTGGATCAAGGGTAAGCTCGGCGGCGAAAAGCTCTACGTCGGTATCCTCGACAACCAGGGCAACGACATCAAGAGCCAGACCAAGGTCGGCCTCAACGACTGGATCAAGGTCTCCAAGGATTGGCAGCTCGCCAAGATTCCTCTCAAGCGCTTCACCGACAAGGGTAAGGCTTGGGATGCAAACAAGTCTGCTGAAGTCGCTAAGGACATCAAGTGGGACAAGATTCAGGAAATCCGCTTCTCTGTCGGTAAGGGCGAAAACGCAGGCGAACCGGGCAAGCCGGCTCCTGTGACGGTCTTTGTGGACCAGATCACCTTCACGTCCAACATCGACTGGGTGGACCCGGATCTCAAGTGGGATTCCTTCAAGTCCAACGCTCCGGACTACGTGATCACTGACTTCGAAAGCAAGTTCTCCAAGGACAAGTGGGAACCGTCCACCGGTCCGAAGTCTCAGCTCAAGTTCAAGGTTGAAAACTGCGCCGAATTCAAGAGCAACTGCTTGAATATCGAACACTACCTCCTTGCTGACTGGGTTGACGTTGTGCTCGACATGCAGAAGTCTGGCCGTCCGGCTGCTGACCGTGACTGGACCAAGCACTGGGGCCTCATGTTCGATGTCTATTCCGAAAAGGCTTGGCAGTCCATTACCGTCCAGGTGCAGGATGCAGGCAACGAAATCTTCGTTTCCAACGTCGGTGCTCCGAAGGGCAAGACGACCCTCCTCGTTCCGTTCCGCACGTTCGGCAAGTTCCCGTACTACCAGCCGCCTGAGGCTGTCGAAAACGGCATCTTTGACCTCAAGGGTGTTGTCAACCTCGACTTCAAGCCGAGTGGCGAAGGTACTGCCGGTGGCTTCAAGATCGATAACGTCCGCTTGACCAACCAGCGTGAAGTCAAGGCTAAGGAACGTCCGGCTGTCATCAAGGTCTTGGTGAAGGGCGAAAAGGAAGTTCTCAACCCGGAAATCTCTGGTGGCTTGTTCGGTATCAACGCAGCCCTTTGGGACGGCGACATGCTCGACAACAAGAACTTCAAGGTTCAGACTCGTGAATTTGCAAAGCGCATCAACCACGGCATTATCCGTTATCCGGGTGGTCTCCGTGCTGATGACGACCACTGGAAGGAAATCCTCGACAACCACGACTGGATGGTCGACACCGACGAATTCCTCGAATGGTTGAAGAAGACTGGCTCTAACGCAATGTTCACTGTGAACTTCGGTTCCGGCACTGAAAAGGAAGCTGCTGACTGGGTCAAGCACACGAACATCGACAAGAAGGCCGGCATCCTCTACTGGGAAATCGGTAACGAAATCTACGGTAACTGGCATCCGTATTACGAAAAGTATGGTAAGGACGGCGGTACCATCTATGGTAAGCGCGCTCGTAAGTTCATCGAAGCCATGAAGAAAGTTGATCCGACCATCAAGGTGGCTGTGCTCGGCGTTCTCGAAGGCGACTGGAACGAAAAGGTCCTTGCTGAAACGGGTGACATTGCTGACGGTCTTATCGTCCACCACTACCCGCAGCACTTCGGTGAAGAAAACGACTTCGCTATGCTCTCTGCTCCGCAGACCCTCACTGCAATCTACGAACGTTTGCACAAGGTCGTGGACAAGTGGACTGCAAAGTTCAACAAGAGCAAGAAGATTGAACTCTGGCTCACCGAATGGAACTCTGTTGACTTCAACCCGGGTCCGCAGACCTTGTCTGTCGAAAACGGCTTGTTCGTCGCTGACTACCTCGGTATGCTCGCTACTGAAAACGTCGACAACGCTCAGTACTGGGATATCCACAACGACATCACTCCGGAAGGCGGTGACTACGGTTACTTGACCCGTTCTGGTGAAGAATGCATGAACTGCCCGCGCCCGAGCTACTGGGCATTCCAGATGGCTTCCGACGCTCTCCGTGGCAAGCTCATGAAGACCACCATCAAGGGTGACGAAGACGCTCTCCTCACCGCTTACTACACTGTAAACGGCAACAAGAAGCAGCTCCTCCTCGTGAACAAGAGCCCGTACAGCGAATTCGACATCAAGCTCGACATTCCGGGCTTCAAGGGCAAGGCCAAGGTCCAGACTTTGGACAAGACCTCCGAAAAGCTTAAGGAAGGCTGGGCAAATGACCCATCCAAGAAGGCTAAGACTGTCGATATCTCTAAGGGTATCAAGGTCGGCAAGCGCACCCTTACCCTCATCACTTTGGAATAAGGTGTTGAGCTAAGGCTCGCAAACTAGATTCTCGAAATCTTGAAAAGGACTCCGCATACGTGCGGGGTTCTTTTTTTGTGTGTAAAAGGCGTGGTTTTCAAAACCACCCTTTGTGTATATTAATCCCAAAAGTCTATTGAATTCGAACTTTCAATAAAACCTTCAATAAAAGGAGAATCGTGAAAATGATAATGCGTAGCCTTGTACTCCTTTTAGTTGCTTTTTCGATTTCGTTTGCGGATTGGAACATTGCTGATTGGCGTGTATCGTTTAGTTCTGTTATAGACAAATTCTCTAAAATGCAAACTGTGGCCGAAAAGCTGGAAACCGCCCCGGTCGCCTATTATGGCAAGCTTATCCAAAGAGAATATCTGCAACGTGAATATTTTGATGTGTACAATCCAGAATTCGAAAAGAACTTTCCGGAAGTGTACCAGTCATTTATGGGATGGTCTGACTACAAGCTGAAACGGCAAAATGACTTGTTGACGCAGGCGCCTGAAAAATTGCAACAGGTGTTTGAACAACGTTATTCCGCAATGAATGTGAAGGGGTTCTTCTTGATCCACGATGAAATTCGTGTAGACAAAGTTTATGACAAAGAAACAAAAACGTGGGTGACACCCAAGCCTGGCGAAGAGAAAAAGGAACTCTTTTCTTTTGCGTATGTGGGGCCGGATATATCGCAGGATACGTCGTGGAAAATTTCTCAGCGGATGATGAGTCATTTGAATGAACCTGAAGAAAAGCTTATGCCAGTCAGGAGAATCTTCTTTATGGATGGTTATTCTGAAGAATGCTATTCTCTAGTCGATACATCTATTTTTGAAAATCTGCAGTACTTTCCACATCGCTTGAAATATGATGTTGATTTGAATGCGGTGAACGCCCAAACATCAACTCTTACAAGTGCTGAAATGTTGAAGAAAAATTCGCAAAAACTTGTTAAAGATGTTGGACCTATTCGGTTCAATGCGTATGCCGATTTTGGGCGGCCGTTCTTGGTTGGCGATTTTCCGGACTTTGACCCTGTATTTTATTTGGATTTTGGTTTTAATGTTTACTTGGGTGACTTTTTTGGAGGGCTTGGGGTTAGCATTCGCACACTCGATGCTAAATGCGATTCATGTGGTACGGGCGATTTTGGTGCGCACGTGGAGCTTGGCTTTTTATGGCTGAAAACGGATTATATTGAGAGCGGAGTCTGGGGAAATCTTGGATTCGCGGCAATCGAAATCCCGCCAGAACGGGGAAAAGATGATTCAGAGTACCAGCATGAACGCTACTTCCGCTATGGCTTTGGTGTTCATGTCGAAGCTCTGTTCCCGAAGCTGATCGGGAAGCCTATCGATAGTTTCTTCGAGCCGGGGATAGGGAACCGATTCGGCGTGCGGCTAAAGCTTGGGATGCAGAATGTCAATGCTCCTGAATTCGGGCATGCAAAAGGATATTCACCATTCATTTCATTAGGTTTTACTTGGCATGTAATGAGAGTGAGGTATTGAATTTTCTAATTTAGTCACTAGAATTAGATTATGAAACGTATCCTCTCTTTGTTGCTGCTTGTGTCGACCGTCGCTTTTGCTGCGCCGCTTTCTGCGCCGTTTACGCATGACGGTATTTTTGCAAATGCATCTGCTGGAATTGGCTACGCTTCATTTGAAAACGCTGATGGTGAAAAATCTATAATAGCGAATGGTTTTGGCGCAAAGCTCCATGGAAAACTGGGCTATTATGTGATGCAAGACGTGGCGTTGCATGTGAATTTGGGATATGTGATGTATTCCAACTTTCGTGAGGCTTGGTATGGCGTTTCCAGATATACGGACCATGAATTCAATATTCTGAGTTCTGTGTACTTGGGGGGTGGCGCTACGTATTACGTGCCTGAATGGAATAACGTCTTTTTCAGTGGCTCGCTTGGCGTGACCGGTTACGATTTGGATTGCCGCAGGTATAATGGCAATACGGGGCTCAAGGCGTTCAGTTTTGACGTCGGAGTAGGCAAGGACTGGTGGGTAAGTGAACACTTTGCCGTGGGCGCATCTGTCGAGTTCAATTCTGCGGAGTATTGGTCCGATGACGATGGCGTGTTCCGCTCGTCTTCCATAATGCTCCTGCTCTCGGTGACATTGAATTAGCAATAAAAAAATCCCTGAAATAAATTCAGGGATTTTAATAACTGCGTCGAAGGCGCGATTATCTCTCGAGTTTGAAGTAGACTGCTGCAAGAGGCGGAAGCTTGATATTCAAGCTCCATTCACGATTCTGCCACGGAACGTCTTGCGTCCAGACTTCACCGAGATTGCCCACGTTAGAGCCGCCGAACATGGCTGCATCGGTGTTGAAAATTTCTTTCCAAGCACCGCGAGCAGGAGCGCCCAGACGGTAATCGTTACGGACAACTGGCGTGAAGTTGAACACGCAGAGAATCATGTTGCCGTGGTCATCTTTACGGACAAAGCTTACGATGGAATTGTCGGCATCGTCGCACCAGATCCATTCAAAGCCGGTGTAGTAATGGTCGATTTCCCACAGCGGAGCATTTTCCTTATAGATGTGGTTCAAGACCTTCATCATTTCGAGGAGCTTGCCGTGGCTATCCCAGCTGACCAAGTGCCAGTCGAGTGAACGCTTTTCGTTCCATTCGCGGAACTGACCGAATTCGTTGCCCATGAAGTTGAGCTTCTTGCCCGGGTGTGCGTACTGGAAAGCGTAGGTGAGGCGGAGGTTTGCAAACTTCTGCCAGTTGTCGCCAGGCATCTTGCCAAGCATGGAACCCTTGCCGTGTACCACTTCGTCATGGCTGAAAACTTGTATGAAGTTTTCAGAATAAGCGTAGACCATGCTGAACGTGAGCTGGTTGTGGTGGTACTTGCGGTGGATCGGTTCGTGCTGGATGTAGGAGAGGAAGTCGTTCATCCAGCCCATGTTCCACTTGTAGTGGAAGCCGAGACCGCCCTGCTCTGGCGGGCGAGTGATGCTCGGGAAGCTTGTCGATTCTTCGGCGATGAGGATGGCATGCGGGGTCAGGCGGCCCATGATGCTGTTCAAGTGCTTGAGGAATTCGAGCGTGTCATAGTTGATGTTGCCGCCGTCCTTGTTTGGCACCCATTCGCCCGGACCCTTACCGTAGTCGAGGTAAAGCATGGAGGCTACAGCGTCGACGCGGAGACCGTCGCAGTGGAATTCCTTGAGCCAGTACATCGCATTTGCAATGAGGAAGTTCTTGACTTCGTTACGGCCGAGGTTAAAGATGTATGTGCCCCAGTGCGGGTGTTCGCCCTGACGCGGGTCGGCGTGCTCGTAGCAGGCGGTGCCGTCGAAACGTCCGAGAGCGTGTGCATCCTTCGGGAAGTGGGCCGGAACCCAGTCCAAAATCACGCCGATTTCGTTCTGGTGGCAGAGGTCCACAAAGTGGCGGAACTGGTCCGGTGTGCCGTAGCGGCTCGTGGGGGAGTAGTAACCGGTAACCTGGTAGCCCCAGGATTCGTCGAGCGGGTGTTCGGCGAGCGGCAAGAATTCCACGTGCGTGTATCCCATTTCCTTGAGGTACGGGATGAGGCGTTCGGAGAGTTCGTCCCAGTTGAGGAAACGGTCCGGATTAGCCGGGTCGCGACGCCAGGAACCGGCGTGGACTTCGTAAATGTTCATCGGAGCGCCAAAGACCTTTGTGGCCCAGTGCGTCTTCATGTAAAGATCGTCGCCCCATTCGTAACCGTCGAGGTGGGTCGTGATGGATGCTGTTGCCGGGCGGACTTCGGCGAGCTTTGCAAGCGGGTCCACCTTCACATGGAGGTTCCCGTCGGCACCGTGAATTTCAAAGCGGTAAAGTTCGTTTTCACCAAGATTCGGAATGAAGATTTCCCAAATGCCCGAAGCGCCGAGCATGCGCATCTGGTGACGACGGCCGTCCCAGCTGTTGAAGTTGCCGACTACAGAAACGGCACGAGCGTTCGGAGCCCAGACGGCGAAGTGTACGCCTTTGAATCCCTGGTGTTCGATGAGGTTAGCGCCGAGCTTGCGATAAAGTTCGTAGTGCGTGCCTGTTGCAATCAGGTGGCGGTCAAAGTCGCTGAGGACCGGCAAGAATGCATACGGATCGACGAGCGTGTATTCGATGCCGTCGCCCTGCTTGATGATGAGCTTGTAGAAGAACGGCTTATATTCCAAGTCGAGGATGGCTTCGAAAAATCCTGTGTCGCCAAGCTTCACAAAATCAAATTCTTCAGTGCCGTCGCACGATTCACCGCGGACAAAGCTGGCCTGCGGCTGGTAGGTGCGGATGACGGTCTTGATCCCGCGATCGGTTTCGAGCGGGTGGATACCTAAAATTGAAAACGGGTCTTTAGTCTTGAAGTCCCAAATTGCCTGCATGTTTTCTGCGGTCAGGCTCGTGAAATCGTTCCATTCCATAGATTTTCTCACTTAATGTTTTAACGCAAAGAAAAATAACATAAAATGGGAATGTTATGCGAATAATTGCAATAAAAACCGTAATATTTGGATTATTATTACATTTGTATCGAATGGAGGCTTATAATGGCTGTAGTGATGGAAGAAAATGCAAATCCGATGAAGTTTGAAAAGCTTTTTAAGGTGACGCCCGAGATGATTGATGAAAACAAGCACATGAACAATGTTTGGGCGGTGCAGTGGGTTCAGGATATTTCGATTGCCCATTCGGATTCTGTCGGTGCGACGGATGTCATGTACCAGTTCGGTTGCGGCTGGATGATCCATACGCAGTTTGTGGAATACAAGAATCAGGCGTTCTTGGGCGATGAAATCCGTGGTACGACTTGGGTCGCTGGCTACAGCAAGGTCGCGAGCGTACGCAAGTGCCGCTTTGAACGCGTTTCCGATGGCAAGGTCGTTTTTGAATCCGAGACGCAGTGGGTTCTCATGGATATGAAAAAGGGACGGCCGTTCGCCATCCCTCAAGAAATTAAAGACCGATTTCAAGTAAAGTAAGGAATGTCATGCCGGCCTCTTGGGGGCTTGGCTTCCATTTTGTCATGCCGGCCACCGAGCTGGCATCGCCATCTTGGATTACATTTTTGTTCCTTTGACAATCTTATAGAGCGTTTCGAGCTCTTTCGCATTTAATATTTTCGGCACAGGGTAAAGCGGGTTCGCTTCCTTGCTTGCCGACTTCGCGAGTCTTGGAATGTCCTCGGTTTGGATAAATTCCAAGTGTTCTGGGATTTCCATAGATCGGTTCAGCTCGCGGATTTGCATAATGAAAACCTTGGATGCTTCATGGTTGTCGAGCTCTGCCGGGACGGCGCCGATGGCTTTTGCAAAGAATCCAAGGCGGGCTTCGCAGGATTCTCCGTAAAATTCCAGAACGTGCGGTAGAATTACGGCGTTTGCAAGTCCGTGTGGCGTGTGGTACATGCCGCCTAAGCTATGGGCAATGGCGTGCACATAACCGACATAGGCGCGCGTAAAGGCAAATCCTGCGAGATATGCTGCTTTTTGCAGGTTTTCTCTTGCTTTGATGTTGTGCCCATCGCGATAAGCGTCTTGAATGTTTTCAATAATCAGTCGACCGGCGAGAATTGCGGCTTCGGCACTGCCATTGAAATTGCTGTAGCCAATGTAAGCTTCAATTGCATGCGTGAGCGCATCCATGCCTGTTGTCGCTGTAAGATTCGGAGGCAAGTCGAGCGTGATGTTGGCATCGAGAATCGCAAGGCTTGGAATCAAGACAAAATCGTTAATCGGATACTTCTCATGTGTCTGCGGATTAGAAATCACGGCGGCCACAGTCGCTTCGCTCCCTGTCCCCGCCGTCGTCGGGATGGCCACGAGATACGGGATCTTGCGAAGAACGCGGAGCGTCCCTCGCATAAAAGTAATTGGCGTCCAGCGCCTTGCAATGCGGATGCCTACGCCTTTTGCGCAGTCGATTGCAGAACCACCACCAAAGGCGACGAGCCCCTTGCATTTGTTTTTGCGATAAATGCGAGCCGCTTCGTTGATGTTGTCTATGGACGGGTTGGGGATGGTCTTGTCGTAAATAGCGTAATGGATTCCTGCTTCATCCAAGTACTTCTTGATGTTTTGGAAATGCTCAGTCTTGGCCAGGAATTCGTCTGTAACGAGCAAAACTTTTTCGATGTCGTTTGCCTTGAGGTGCTTAGGGAGTTCTTTTAAGCTCCCTGCGCCGTGAATGAGCTGCGGCTCGCGCCATGGCATAAAGTGAACGCCGACAAAGAACGCTTTTTGGAAAGCGCGGCAGGCGAATCTGTAAAGGAAAGATGCCATAAGTGACCTCCTACATCGACTTTAAAAAGCGTAATGCTTTTTCTGCAAAGTTTTGAATTTTGGAACGCAAACTGCCCGGAACAATTCCATAAGGCGGGTGGAAAAATGTCACTGCATCGAACCCTTTCTGTTCCATGATATTGCGCTCGTGGCTAAACGTCTTGAATCCGAAAAATCCGTGGTAATTGCCGGTACCGCTCATGCCCACACCGCCAAAGGGAACTTCAAGATTCTCGATTTGGATAATGGTGTTGTTCACGCAAGTGGAACCCGATGTGGTATGGCTCAGAACGTAATTGATATCGCGTTTGTTTGTACCGAAAATGTACAGCGCAAGCGGTTTTGGGCGGCTTTGCACAAAAGCAATCGCTTCGTCAAGATTCTTGTAGGCGATAATCGGCATAATCGGTCCGAAAATTTCGGACTTCATGATTTCCATGTCGGGCGTGACGTTGGTAAGCACTGTAACTGGCGTGTAGCAATTTTCGATATCGCTCACTCCGCCGATGACTTGCTTAGCGCCTTTGGCAATTGCATCCTTGATGAGTGCGGCATGGCGCTCTGTGGCGCGCTTGTCGACGATGTGTACAAAGTCTTTGCATTCATGGCGCTTGGCTTCGGTATCGCCGAATCTGCGCTTGATATCTTCGGCAAATGCTGCTGCAAATTCCTGAACTTTGTCTTCAGGGCAAAGGGCGTAATCAGGTGCAATGCAGGTCTGCCCGCCATTTAGCGTCTTGCCCCAGGCTATTTGCTTGATATGCTTCTTGACGTTAACGCCGGGGAGTAGAATCGTGGGCGACTTTCCGCCAAGTTCAAGCGTGATGCTCGCGTGGTGCTTGGCTGCCATTTCTGCAATGTGTGCGCCGACCTTCGGACTCCCTGTAAAGAATACATGGTCGAACGGAAGCTCTAGTAACTTGTCTCCAATTTCAGCTCCTTCGCCTTCAATCAGTGCAATTTCATTTTCAGGGAAAAGTCCATTAAACATTTTCACGAGAACTTCGCTTACGTGCGGCGTCTTGTGTGAAGGCTTCGCCATAATCACGTTGCCTGCCGCAATTGCTGAAATAATCGGGTTCACGAGTAGCAAGAACGGATAGTTCCACGGCGCAAAAATAAGCACGCGGCCTTTGGGCTCGTAGTGGAGGCGGCTCTTGGACGTGGGCAAAAAGAACACGCGACTTGCGCTTTTGTCCTTCATCCACTTTTTTAGGTGGCTGATGGTGTGGTCGATTTCTTCGATGGTTGGGAAAATTTCACTGAGCCAAGCTTCGAAACGGGGCTTGTGGAAGTCCTGCCAAACCGCTTCGTAAAACTCTTCTTGGTGCTTCACGACGGCTTCACGAAGCTTTTTCAGCTTCTGGATACGCTCCTTGGCGCTCGTCTGGGCTATTTTCCAGCGATTTTCCCCTTGAGCTTCAAAAATATTTTTGATATCGATCCCATGTATTTCGTTCATACACAATAAGATAGAACAAATTGAGCAAAAACGGCGTTTTTGGTATTGAAAAACAAAGCTTTTTTAAAAATTATTCTGTTTCATCTATTCATGTATTTTTGTAAATTGAAACTATGGGTTCCATAATTAAGTATAAAGGCAAAGCCCCGCAGGTGGGGCAGCGCGTATTTATCGCCGAAGGTGCATGCCTTGTGGGCGATGTGTGCATCGGCGATGATTCGTCTGTGTTTTACAATGCCGTGTTGCGTGCCGATTTGGCAGAAATCAAGATTGGCAAGCGTACAAATATCCAGGATAATGTGAGTGTTCATGTTTCGACGGGTGTCGGCGTAAACATTGGAGACGAGGTGACTGTTGGTCACGGTGCTGTGCTCCATGGCTGTACGATTGAAGACAATGTTCTTGTGGGCATGGGTGCAATTATCATGGATGGAGCCCTTATCATGAAAAATTGCATTGTCGGTGCAGGCGCTCTTGTGACGGCTGGAAAAAATTTCCCCGAAAATTCTTTGATCGTGGGATCTCCGGCGCACATCGCTAGAACACTGACTGCAGACGAAATTAAAAACGTAAAGATTGGCGTAGAACACTACTTGGACGCAAAGGATGAACTTCTAAAAGATGTATAAGTTCTTTTTCCTAATAAATCCGGTGAGTGGAGGTGGACAAGGTAAGGTCATCCATAAGTTTCTTCCTGAAATTATGGAGTCGATGGATTTTAAATCAGACGAGTGGAAGTCTGAATTTACGCGCAAGGAAGGAATGGATGAACAAATCCTGACGGCGCTTTCCTCGACAGAAACGCTTGTGGCAGTTGGCGGCGATGGAACGGTATCGTCGGTGCTTTCGATTATGCTTGAGTCCAGGTTTGCGGACAAGGTTCAGATCGGACTTATCCCGCTTGGTACTGGCAACGACCTGGCCCGCGTGCTTGGACTTTACAAGCCGTTTGTGGATAAGGGACTTCTATATCTGGTGCGTAGGCTCCTCATGGCGAAGTCTAGGCCGTTTGATATTTGGACCGTGAACGGCAAGTATGCGCTTGCAAACTATTTCTCGGCGGGTATTGATGCGCGTATTGCGCACGATTTTAACCAGGACCGTGCAACAGGCGTTATTTCTTCGAATTCCGTAGTTGCAAATAAATTGCATTACGTTAAGCGATTCTTTGCCGATAGGGCGTATTACTTGAAGCGTGGTCGGATTTCCATGAAAGTGCAAAATTCAGATCATGAGGAATGTGTTGATTTGACGGGCCACAAGACCGTCATTGTCGGGAATATCCCGAGCTTTGCCAGTGGCGCCAACCCGTTCTTTAAATCCAACATGGCTGATGGCTATTTGGAAGTGGTCTGCGTGCCGAATATGCTGAACTTTTTGCTTGCGATTGCGGTTGGAAACATTCCGGTCGTTGGCTATATCATGAAAAAGTATTTGCTCAAGTCGCATAAGGTGCGTTCTCTGCAACTTGATCTTGCAGATGACGAATACATCCAGCTGGATGGTGAAGACTTGAGTGGTAAAGTGGGCGAACATGTTACCATCGCTTTTGCAAGCCAGGTGCGCATGCTCACGTTAGAGGAATGATGTTTTCGGTTTCTTTATCTGAAATTCTTGAAACGATGAATCTTAAAATGCCTTCGAACGAGGGCGTTTTAAATTTTGAACTGACTGGATTTTCTTCGCTGGATCAGGCGGGAATGCACGATGTCTCGTTCTGGACTGGCGATGCCAAAACAGAAACGGGGCTTGCAGGGAATGCCGGTGGCGTGAGCGCAAGTGCTTTTGCGGGCGTTACGGCTGGACTCCTCTTTGTACCGAGTTTGTACGAAAAATATTGCGTGGATGGTCACTCGGAACTTTTGCCGAATGTGCATTTTGTATGCCCGGTTGAAAGTCCGTACCATGCGATGGTGACGTTCATGAAGGAATTTGTGGAACGTCGAGAAGTTTTTGAAGAAACGAAAATTGCAGCTTCTGCACAAGTTCATGCTTCGGCGGTTGTCGAGGGCGTGGTGGGCGAGAATGCTGTTATCGGCCCGAATTGCGTAGTGATGAAAGGCGCTACGATTGGCGCAGGCTCGATTCTTGAAGCGAGTGTGACTGTTTACCCGCGTGTGACGATTGGCGAAGATTGCGTGTTCCAGGCGGGCGTTGTCGTGGGTCCTCGTGGTTTTGGATTTTATGAGTACGAAGGCAAACGTCGTATGGTGCCGCATTTGGCGGGAGTCCACATTGGGAACCGCTGTAGCTTTAGCGCTAATGATGTGGTCGCTGCAGGCTTTGTTTCTCCGACGGTGATTGGCGATGATTGCCATTTCGATACGTTCGTGCAAGTGGCGCATAACTGCCGTCTTGGGAACAACATCATGATGGCGTCGCAGTCTGGCGTGGCGGGCTCCGTGATTATGGAAGATGACGTGGAATTCGCTGGTGGTGTGCAGTCGGCGGGGCATTTGACGATTGGTAAGGGTGTGAAAGTCGCAGCCAAGGCGGGCGTGACCAAGAGCCTCAAGGCGGGCAAGGTTTACGCGGGCTACCCGGCCGAAGAAATTGACGTTTGGCGCCGCTCCGTCGTGAAACTCCGAATGATGGGCAAGAAATAATTTTATAAATTCCCGTTATCTAAATGAAAAAAGATTCTCGTAAAAGCCCGCGTGAGTGGGAATTTAGTTCTGCGTCTTTGTCTTATGGCAAGGCGAACGTAAAAATTGAGGTCCAGGAGTACAATCCGCAACTGGAGCCTCGCGTTGAATGGCGCGTGGGCGGTCGTTCTTTTTACAGTACCGATTGCGCAAAGTGCTTCACGGATTTGAAGTTTAGCGTGGCCCGTACCGCAATTTACGAATTGGGCGAAGGCGCTCAAGCATTGACTCTTGCGTCCCCGGAACACCTTGCACCAGTATTCTTGATGTGGCCGTCTCGCCGCTTTGTGGTCGATGTCGCCTGCAACGAAGAAAGTGAAAAAGGGTGTGTTGCTGAAGTCCCGCTGATGGACGGCAGTGCGCTTCCGTTCTTTAGCGAATTTCGCAGAAATGTGGGTGCGCCCGAAGAACTCGCTTTTTACGATGTTCCCGTGCATACTTCGTGGGACTTGTTCCGCACGGATGTCGCTGATGATGCTCAAGCTCAAAAGCCTTACGGTTCCGTGAAAATCATGCCGAGCGAAGCGTTCGAAGTGGAATACATCCTGGAACGAAACGAAAACGGTCGCGTCTTTAAGTCGGCGGCGAATGTTTCCATTTACTCGGCAGAAGACTTGTACAATGTCTTTGCGGCGAGAACTTTCATTTTAAAAAACGAATTTGACGAAGCCCGCAAGGCAGGTTTGCTTGGCGGGGTGGATGAATCCTGTGGGCTCTTGCTTGACAATTCTCCGGAGGCTGTAGCCCCCGTGTTTAGAGTTGCCGATGAACCCGCTCGTCATAAAATCCTCGACCTGTTGGGAGACCTTTGCTTTGCAAAGCCCGCACTCCCGAAAGTTCGTCTGGAAATCATCAACGGTGGTCACTTGAGCCACAGAACAATCTTAGAAAAGGTGTTGCCCTATGCTTTACAATGAAGAACAAGTACATGCCCTCCTCCCTCAGAAGGCTCCGTTTGCTTTCGTGGACGAAATTCAGGAAATCACCGAAGGTGACCAGCCGTCTATCGTTGCTGTTTGGCACGTGACGGGCAAGGAAAAGTTCTTTGACGGTCATTTCCCGAACAATCCGGTGCTCCCGGGCGTGATTCAGATCGAATCCATGGCTCAGGCCGCAACGCTCTTGACGATGATCGCGAAGAAGGCCGATGTCGAAGGCAAGCGCCCGGCATTCATGGGTGTCGAAAACTGCCGCTTCCGCGCTCCGGTGATCCCGCCGCAGGACTTGACGCTCAAGGCTACGCTCGTGATGGCTCGCCATGGCATTTACAAGTACACTGGCGAAATCTGGCAGGGCGAAACGCTTATCTGCAACGCCTCCTTTAGCGCTGCAATGGTCTAATTAAGGCTGTGTTATGACGCGAGCTGACGATAAATTGAACGTGTTGATTTTAGCGGCTGGGCTTGGCACAAGGCTGAGACCTTTGACGTCGGAAATCCCGAAGCCGTTGGTTCGCGTTTATGACAGGAGCATTCTCGAAATCCAGATGGAGCGGGCGAAGTCGCTTGGCGATGTTCGCTTGCACGCGAATGCGCATTACCTGGCCGACCAGATTGTAAGCGAAGGAAAGCGCCTTGGCTTTGAAAAAGTCTGGGTCGAAACGCCTGAAATCCTCGGAACGGCAGGCCCGTTGCGCCGGATTTATGCGGCGGGGTATCGCGGAGGCCTCTTGATTATGAATGGCGACGCGTACTGCAATTTTGACTTGGGTGCGTTTGTGCGGAATGCACAAGCTGCGTACGAAGCGGGGAAGGCTGATGGCTCAAACCGCTGTGAGGCTGCTCTTTTGGCGGTCGATTTCCCGAAGGTGAACACGTTCCGCGTAGGGGCTGATGGTTGCCTTGCGGGCGTTGCCGGACGTTTCGGTGCAGATACAGGAACTGCAGCGACATTCTCCGGAATCTCGTGGTACAGCGATGAAGCTTTGTCTCGGATTCGTGACGGCGAATTTGATATCCGTGAATTCTGGAAACAGGAAATTGCGGCTGGCCGTGCGCCGTTTGTCGATATGTCGCAGTTGCATGCTACTTGGATTGACATGGGTTCGCCTGAAGGTCTCATGGCTGCTGTGGAAGCGCGTTTGGTGGAATGTGGCCGCGACAAGAATGAAGCGGTTGTGGAACCCGGCGTTGTCATTCCTGACGGTGTGAAAATTGCTCATTCTGTGATTTTTAAAGGTGCCGAAATTCAACCCGGCGAGACCATCGAAAACGAGATCCGTGGAAAAGGATTTAAGTGGGTAGTCAGTGAGGCGTCATCCTGAACAAGCGTAGCGCAGTGAAGGATTCAGGAAGATCTTTTAAGAGTTTTTGATTATGCGTAAATTTAGAGTTGTTTTAGTAGAACCGGAACACCCGCACAATGTGGGTTTTGTCGCACGAGCCATGCATTGCTATGCATTGCCGGAACTTTATATTGTCTATCCGAAGCGCGACAAAGTCTTGGACAAATCTTACCATACGGCCGCCAATAGCCATGATATTCTGGATAACGCAAAAGTAGTCCACAAGTTTGAAGATGCCATTGGCGATTGCTCTTGCGCTGTCGCTTACAGCCGCCGTATTTTTGCAAGTTCTATCAAGCATACGATGGTGCAGAACTTGTCTGATATGCTTCCCGAAGACGGAACGATTGCTCTCGTGTTCGGTCGTGAATCTTGTGGGCTTGCGCTTGAAGAAGTGAACGCTTGCACGTACCAGTGCGAAATTCCGGTGCCGGGACTCATGAGCTTGAATCTTGGACAAGCGGTCTCGATTAGCTTGTATGAACTTTGCCGTTCCGGGGCACTCGCCAACGGCGAGGGCCGCGCGAAGCGCACAACGCGAGGCGTTGCCGAAACGGGTCCTGCAACTATTCAGCAGATTGACGGCTTCAAGAAGTTCCTCGACCGCTATCTCACGGGCCAGTATCACGATCAGGCATGGCGCGATAGCTTCCTTAACACGCTCTTGCAGCGCTTGCACCCGACACGTAACGAACTCTCAGCTTTGTTCGGTTTGCTCCGCAATTTGGCTGGCAAGCCCGCTCGCTTAGAGCACGCCGCTGAAAAAGAAGCAAAAAAAGCAGCACAAGAAGCCGCTCAAAAATCGTCTGAAAAATCGGAATAAGTGTTCTGAATTTTTTAGAGAATCTTTTGCCATCTTGGAATTGTTCCGGGATGGTTTTTAGTCTTTATGCTCTAAACTTTCGCGTTTGAAATCTTCATACTCGTAAATGTAATCGGATTCGTCGTAATGCTCGGAGGCGAGCACCATGCAGACAGCGCCCGAGGAAAAATTCTCGATTTCGCGCCAGTGCATTGTCGGGATGTAAAGGCCGTGATAGGAACGGTTCAGGGAATATTTGGAACGCGTCTTGCCATCGTCCAGAATCACGTCGAAGCTGCCGCTAGCAGCAATGATCAACTGACGGAGCTTGCGATGGGCATGGCCCCCGCGGGTTGTTCCGCCCGGGACGTCGTACAGGTAGTACACGCGCTTGATATCAAACGGGATGAGTTCGCCGCCTTCGACAACGCTCAAGTTGCCTCGCTGGTCGTGAGCGATAGGGATATCAATTAAACGCGGTTCTTTAAGCTGTTCTTCGTTCCATTCCATGCCTTTAATATAACAAAACCTTTTTGAAATGAAATTGCATAAAAATTATTATTGCAATTTTTATGAGAATAAGCGAGATTGTTGGTTTTGAAATAATGGTGTAGAGAAAGTTCGTTGTGATAATGGTTGCGTCGGCCAAGGATGGGGAGGGTGCAGGGAGGGGCCCGTGCGGCCTTCGCAACTCCGAGCTGGGGCCCCGCCCGCATGATGTACATTTTGCGTCTTGCAAAGATGTACCTTTGGCGGTGTGCCTACTTATCTCCAATGCTTTAACTGCGAGAGGTACGAATCGAAGGTCTTGCGGCGTTCTGCATCGGGCGTGTTGTCGGGATTCGGCATGTGCGTGAGCAAAAAGTCGAGCAACGTCTTGATGGAAACTCCTTTGTTCGATTACAGCGTCAAATATATCAACGCTCTAATGCAAAATCAAGAAACAGGCTGTTGCTTTCTGTAAAATGTAGTGCGGTAGGCAATTGGGAATGTTATATTTGCATCATGACCACAAAGATCATTAAAATTCAGTACCTAGACGATTCCATCCCGAAACTCACTTACGTTGGCGGCAAGTCCGACTGGATTGACCTCGCTGCTGCAGAAACGGTGACGCTCAAGGCGGGCGAATTCCGCCTGATTCATTTAGGTGTTGCGATGAAGTTGCCCGAGGGCTATGAAGCGCATATTGCACCGCGCAGTTCTACGTTCAAGAACTTTGGCATTTTGCAGGCGAATTCTGTGGGCGTGGTCGATTCGAGCTACTGTGGTGCAAACGATTGGTGGAAAATGCCCGTGTATGCGACCCGCGATGTTACCATTGAAAAAGGGAGCCGCATTGCGCAGTTCCGCATCATGGAAATTCAGCCGACGCTCACGTTTGTGGAAGGCGCACTTGATGGCGCTGACCGTGGCGGTTTTGGATCTACTGGAATTTAGTTCTTTAGAACGTGTGTTTCCACTGGGCTGCAATGGAATAGAATAACCATTCGCGGCCTGTTTTTGTCATGAATGGTTCGTGGGCATCGTCATCGTATTTTTCACGGAAACTGCGACGCGCTCTAAAGTCGGCTAGCACATATAGCAAGTCTTTCTTGCTAATCTTGATTTCTACCATGGGCCAAATATCGATGGTCATAAAGTCGCCATCGTAATTGCTCGAAAATTTGCCGTAATCGCTGCTCTGGTAATTTCCCCAAAGAGTTGCTCCAATGCCAGCCATTGAAACCTTGAGTGGCATTTGGTATCCCAGGAAATATTCCTGTTCGTACACCCATCCGTTTGCAAAACCGTAGGAATTTCGCCAACCCCAGACGGTTGATTTTGTGCCCGTCATTTTTTGGTAACCCGCTTTGTATGTAGCGGTCGTGACGACATGATGCCATTCGCCTTCCCAGATAGCTGCCAAGTCGAACATAAAGCAGGCGCTTGCCCATGTATAAAGATACCAGTGTGCAAATGGCGTTAGGTCTTTGTATTTGGTCTTGGATTCGTCAAGTTTGGCAAGACCTTGTATGTCGTCGGTGAGTGGCCAGCCTGTGCCAATGGTTCCGCCGATAGCAAATTCGAGGAACGCTATCGGTGAAAATGTCACGGAGGCTACAGGCGCAATGGTGACAGGAGATAGTTCTAGCCCGAGCTTGAATGCCAAATGGTTGTCCATGGTAAGTTCGTCTGAACCGTTCAAAAATGGCATGGTGTAGGTGGCGTCAAATTCAGTAACAGCTTCGACACCATCGTAAGCACCGCTAATCCCTGAAAAGTGCGAGGAACCTGTTTTATGGTCGACCATTGGGTAATACGCTGCCGATGTTGTGAGTGTAAACTCCAGAGGGGATTTTTTTTGTGGAGTAGGCTCTTCGGCAAAAAGCGCAGAACAAACTATTAATAGTAAAACTAAAATAAACCTATTCATAAAACATCCCACATGAAATTAGAACGAAACTTTACCCTTGAACGTAACACTGCTGAAATCGCGGTATTGGCCGTACATTCCATCCTTGCCGTCTGGGCCTTCCAAATATAAATCGCCGATAAGGCTGAGGGTAATGGCGTCTGTTAGTTTGTAGTCGAATTCGAGTTCGCTTGCTGTAGAGTAGTTGCACAAATCAAGTGCCCCAGAAGCAGAAATGGTGAGAGTCTCGTTTAGGAGAGTCTTTTCTATGCTGAGGGTTGCTTGGTGTTCGTACTGCTTGCGGTCCAAGTATTTTCTGTACTTGAAAACAACATCTGAAATGTATTGTGCGGTAATCGTCCAGCCGTCGCTCAATGTCCAATCGAAACCGACAAGGCTTACAAGCTGGTGCCTTTTCTTGCTTGATGTAACGTTCTCTTCGTAAAAGAATTGCTCAATTTGGTAATCTGCGGTTGTCTGAATATGCCGCATTGGGAAAAACGCCGTTTCTAGACGGAATACAAAATCGCCTGCAGGGATTGCTGCATCGGCACCAATCATGGCCATGCGTTTGTATTTGCCTGTAACATCAATCATGCCGACATCCTCTGAGGATTCCGGGTACACGTAAAAGTAGGGCGAGTATTTAATAAATGGCGTGTCATCCCAGCCATAGAATCCGTACAAAGACAGGTCTGCTACAGATGTGTAGAAACTTGCACGAATGGCGTATTCGCTATTGTAAATGTCTTTGTGGGGAAGCTCAAAATCGTCATAGAAATATGGGCAAAAAATTTGAATTCCGTCCATTTGGTCTGGGAACATGCGGGCACGGAGTGGGTTCCCGGCTGAGAGCGGAAGAATGCTCGGCGTAAAGAACGGAATGTAGTATGCATCGACTTGGGCTTTGTCTGTCAAGAGAGACAAACGTACTGCATCTATTCCGAGTTTGGATTCGTTATAATCGCTTGCGACTACTCTTGATTCATCAAAGGGACTCACGACATCGGTAATTTGGATGTCGTCGGCTTTTCCCCATGAGACTATCTGGCGACCGATACGGAGTGCGAATATTCCGCTTTTCCAGTCGATATAGGCTTCTCTCAACTTTAATGCGAAAGATCCGTCTTCGTCAGCGAATCCAGACATTCCATTAGAAGACTGGCTCCCAACGGCATCGTGGATTAATTGGCCGTTTACATAAATCATGGCTTCGTCGTAGAATGCCTTGACGGAGCCATCGAAAATTGTCTGGCCGAGCAAAAAATCGCCTTTCTGCTTGTGGGCGTTGGGGAGGCCTATGCCCGTTTGGGTTGTGAGGCTTCCGCTAAATGCGATTTCTTGTGCGTGAAGCGTTGGGGCCGAAACGTGAACCATTGTTGCGAATGCTATGGCTGGGATTGCCGTTGTGAAAAAGGATTGCTTATTCATACTTCCTCCTTTTCTTTGCCAAAGGGTTTTGCCACATGTAAAAGGGCTGGGGTAATCGTGTAGTCGGCAATCAATGCGCTTGAAAGACCGACGATAATGAGTACACCAAGAACCGCCAAGAAATGCATGGGGCTGAACAGATAAACGCTGAACATGGAACACAGAATAACGGTCGTCAGGAACATCGTTGCGCCAATTTCGCGGAAGGTCGCTTCCATGGCCTTTTCGCTAGAACCCATTTGTTCATGTTTCATTTTCAGGTGTGTCGTCAAATGGATGGTGTCGTCAACGGCAATACCTAAAATCATGGGCATCACGGTGATGGTGCTGAAGTCAAGGGCGTAATTGAAATATCCCATGACACCACCCACGAGAATGACCGGAGCTACGTTCGGGATCATGCCGATAAGACCGAGCTTAAGGCTAGAGAATGCGAAAATGAGCATGATGGCGATGATGACAAGCGAGAATCCGAAGGATTTCAGACCGCCAAAGACAATGCGGTTGCTCATCTCGGAATAGCGAATCATGTCGCCGAGCAAGGTGCATTTTGCGCTTGGGAAAAGTTCGGCGAGCTTTGATTTCAAAGCATTCATGTTGGCGAGGGCTTCTTCTGTTGCAAACTGCGTCATGTCCACGCTGACAACGGTTGTCTTGAAATCGTCATCCATGACATCGCTGAAGTCGTTATGCATTTCAATCGATGAAAGTTCCATCAGCTGTGCAAGTACGTATTCGTCTTCGGGAACGGTGTACATCGAATCTTTACCCTCGTTGAGGGCGCGGTTCATTTCCTTCAAGATGCTTGTCGCTGAGGTAACGCGAGCCTTTCCGCCCGACCATTTGGTGAGCGAAAGTGAGCCGAGATAATCTTCAAGCTGCACAAGCGCTTTCATGTTTTCGGGCTTCTTGAAAGCGCCTTCTTCGTCGTAAGAAATCATGACAGTGTAGCTGTACTGATTGCCGAGTTTTTGTGCCAACATTTTTTTGACTTCTTGAATGTATGGCATCTTGTCGCCCGTGATGGTCAGGTAATCGAGCTGTGCCGTGATTTTGAACATCCCCGGAATGAATGCGGCAATAACCAATGCGCTAATGACAATGAACGATTTCTTTCTGTTGTGGACAAACTTAGACCATCTCGAAAAAGACAGATCCAGTTTTGTGGCGCCGTTAACTTGAGTAGCTCTGGGCGCGCGGTCCTTACCGAACGAAAGCAGAATCGGGATGAGCACGGTAACATAGATGTAAATTGCGAGCACGATAAAGGCTGATGTTTTGCCCATCCATTCGAGGGGCTTCATGTTCACAAACAGGAAGCTGATAAACGAAGCCATGGTTGTAAGAACTGTGAACAGCACCGGCCATCCGCATTCTTCGACGCACTTGATGGCGGATTCCTTGCGTTTGCCCGTGCGTCTAAAATGCAACTTGAACATCTTGATGTAGTGTACGGAATAGCCAACTGCAAGTGCCATGCCAAGGACAACCGGTAAAGTCACAAGAGCGGAGTCTGCTTTTTCTCCAAAAAACGACATCGCTCCAAAAACTGTGGCGATTGCGCTGATCGTTGCCACAGCCGGAACAATCACGCCAAATACGTTGCGCAGGCAAATCGCCAAGAACAAGAGCATCACGACAATGCTGCAGAGGACTCTTACACCGTATTCGGGAACTTCATAACGGTCTTCGTTAGCGCTGTCGTAAGGCATGCCACCACCGTAAAGCTTGAATCCTTTGTTCTGGAATTCTTCGCTTTCGATGATGTTCATCAGCTTGTAGCCGATGTCTGTTGAAACTTCGGTGTTGTCCCCACCGTACTTTTCTTCGAGCTCTTTTCCTTTGAACGGATGGAGCGAAAGGGAAATCCACGTTTCTTTGCCATCATCGCTGACAAGCGAATTGATGAGCGCATTCGTCTTTTCGCTCCCGCGCATCACGAGATCACGTGCTTTTGCAAGCCCCGCGGAATCTGAAGGAATACCGTTTTCATAGGGCTTTACAATCGAAAATCCTTCGTCATTGCCGACAGGAATATCGACTTCGACGATGGAGGTCAATCGGTCTGCAAACGGAATTTCATCACGCATGCGGTTGCCGATTTTTTCGATGACTTTCAGCATGTCTTCGCTAAAGACATCGCCTTCGCCTTGCTTTACGACAAGGACGCCAATCCCGTTCAGGTTTCCGAAGGTTTCTTCGTATTTTTTAGTGTTGATGGTTATTTCATCGGAGTTGCCGAACCAGCCTTCTTCGCCAAGCGCTAGCGAAAAATTGCTCAAGCCTAAACAGCAAATGACCGTGACAATAAGCAATCCGGCAAGAATCTTCCAGCGGTTGCGAATTTGCGCCTGTCCGACCTTGCCGAAAAATTTGTTGAATTTTTCGACTTTCATATTTTGCCGTCCTTTTCTATCTACTTAATCTGTTCACGTTCAAGAGCGCTTACTGTGAAGTAGCTCTCGTTGACCTTTTCGTCGTATTTGAGGTTCTTGACTTCGTAGATGGTCTTGTGGTTTGTCTGGACGTTAGTCATTGTCTGCTTGAGTGTGGTCCAGTAGCCGTTCACCTGTTTGATATCGTCTGCGGTAAGCGTTTTTTGCAAGCGGTTCTGCTTGTCGAAGTATTCGCCTTTCTGGACGACGAAGGTCTTCTTGTTCACCCATGTGACTCGGCGGCTGACTTTAGCCTTCGGGTCTTTGGCCTTGGCTTCCAAAATCCAGCAGTCGATGCCGTTCACTTTTTCTTCGCCAAGGAGGGCGAAGTTGTCCTTGGATAGGCTGCGGGTGCCGAGATCGTCGTACGTGAAGTCGGTTCCCTGGAAATCGTCGTCCTTGTTGGAGCCAGAAACGCGGCGTACCTTTTTCATGGCTGGGATATAAATCCAGCTGTCGCTATCGACTGTGGAGCCGTCGGCTTTGTCGGGGTAGTCATAGGTGAGGTAGCTGATGCCAGCCACGTCGCGCGGTGTTTTAAACATTAGAACAGTCTTGTCGGTTGTGCCGTCCTTCATGGTGTAAGAAACCAATTCGCGGTTACGTGTCTTGCCGTTTTTATCAATCAGAGTTACAGAAACAAGGCCGGATGATGTTTTTCCGGAGGGCAAGTCGTGGACTTTTTTGGCAATTTCATTTGCAGACTGTGCGAAACATGTTGTGAAAAGCAGAAAACCAGCGCTAAGAGCACTCAAAAAATGATTTTTCATATTTTTCTCCTTCAAAAAAAAATTTAAAGGCGGTTTATGAAAATCGCCTTGTCCTTTTGTAAGAAAATTATATCATTCTCTACCGTTGCGGGACTTTTTCTATAAAAAATTACTCCGAATTGTATTATAGGGGCGCTTTTTGTGTTCTAGAGCACGTTTTTCATACCTACTATTTTTACATGAATTTCTCTCGTCTTTCGTCTCTCGTCTCTCGTCTAATTCCTATATTTTCCACGCAAAAAATTTTAACAAGGATTATCTTATGGCAAAGATTGCTATTCTCGGTTACGGTAACCTCGGTCGCGGTGTGGAATGCGCTGTGAAGCAGGCTCCGGATATGGAACTTGTCGCCGTTTTCACTCGTCGCGAT
The DNA here is from genome assembly GCF_900215325.1 of Fibrobacter sp. UWB16. Lineage (NCBI taxonomy): Bacteria > Pseudomonadati > Fibrobacterota > Fibrobacteria > Fibrobacterales > Fibrobacteraceae > Fibrobacter > Fibrobacter sp. UWB16. The sequence goes on from NZ_OCMS01000002.1 coordinate 677,968, forward strand.
CCGTCGACGGTCAAGATCCAGACGGCTGGCGTTCCGGTGTTGAACGTCTCTGAAATGGAAGCATGGAAGGACAAGGTTGACGTGCTCATCATCTGCGGTGGCTCTGCTACGGACCTGCCGGTGCTCACTCCGAAGTACGCTTCCATGTTCAACGTGATCGACTCTTTCGACACGCATGCCAAGATTCCGCAGCACTTCGCTGCTGTTGACGCTGCTGCCAAGGGCGCAAACAAGATTGCTATGATCTCTGTCGGTTGGGACCCGGGTATGTTCAGCCTGAACCGCGTGTACGCTCAGTCCATCCTTCCGGAAGGCAAGGACTACACGTTCTGGGGCAAGGGTGTTTCTCAGGGCCACAGCGACGCTGTCCGCCGCATCAAGGGTGTGAAGAACGCCAAGCAGTACACCTGCCCAGTGGAATCTGCTCTCGAAGCTGTGCGTAGCGGTTCCATGCCGGAACTCACCACTCGCCAGAAGCACACTCGTCTCGTTTACGTGGTTGCCGAAGATGGTGCTGACAAGGCCTACATCGAAAACGCCATCAAGACGATGCCGAACTACTTCGATGAATACGACACTACGGTCAACTTCATCAGCGAAGAAGAATTCAACAAGAACCACAGCGGTCTCGCTCATGGTGGTTTCGTGATCCGTACCGGCAAGACTGGCATGAACAAGGAACACACTCACGTGATCGAATACAGCCTCAAGCTCGATTCCAACCCGGAATTCACGACTAGCGTTCTTGTGGCTTACGCTCGTGCCGCTCTCCGTATGAAGGCTAATGGCCAGACTGGTTGCAAGACTGTTCTCGACGTTCCGCCTGCATACCTCAGCACGCTTAGCGACGAAGACCTCCGCGCACACTGCTTGTAATAGAACTGCCCTGGATCCTTCCACCTTCGGTGTCAGGATGACGAAGCAAAGCGTCATTCTGAGCGAATGCGAAGACAACTCAGGAGGTGAGTGTTGCAAAAATGAGCTTGCTCATTTTTATAACCGAGCCAAAGAGTTGGGACTTTAGTCAATCCAGTTAAGTTTGTAAAAAATTTGCCTCGGGTTTAACCCGAGGCTTTTTGTATAAAGGAGATGCCCGTTCGGAGACGGGCATGACAATTAAGAACTGCGCCGAAGGCGTATTAATCGTGAATGGTATTCTTGAGGCTTTCGATCAAGCGGGCAAAGCTCGGGTCGGTTTCCATTTCTTTCTTGACGCTCTTGATGGCGTGCACGACGGTGGAGTGGTCCTTACCACCAAAACGGGAGCCGATGCTCTGCAAGCTGATGGGGGAGAGTTCGCGCATGAGGAACATGGCGACTTGGCGAGCCTTCGAGATTTCCTTGGTGCCGCGGCCCGGTTCGATGAGCTTGGTTTCGGGAACTTCGTAATGCTGCGATACGGCATGGAGCACGGCGTCAAGGCTTACGCGGCGACGGAGCGTCGGGGCGATTTCGGTGACGACCTTCTGTGCGATGTTCATGTCGATGTCGTGGCTCATGAGGCTCGATTGGAGCGTGAGCTTGATGATGGCGCTTTCGAGGCAACGCACGTTGCTTGCAATATTTTCAGCAAGGTAACGGATGACTTCGTCGCTGATTTCGAGATGGCGTTCTTCGGCCTTCTTGTGAAGGATGGCTTCGCGGGTTTCTACGTCAGGCGGCTGGATGTCAACAGTTAAGCCCCAGGAGAAGCGGCTCACGAGGCGGTCGGAGAGGTTCTTGACTTCGGCAGCGGGAGCGTCAGACGTAAGCACAATCTGCTTGCCTGCCTGGTGCAATGCGTTAAAGATCAAGAAAAATTCGTTTTGCGTTTCGTACTTGCCTGTCCAGTTCTGGATGTCATCGATCAAGAGAATGTCTACTTCGTTGCGGTAGAAGTCCGACATTTCGGTGATGCGCTTTTCTTGCAGGCATTTCATGTACTGCTGCGAGAAGTCTTCGGATGTGAGGTAAATCACACGCTTGGTCGGGTCTTCTTCGAGAATGTAGTTACCGATGGACTGGAGCAAGTGCGTCTTGCCAAGACCGGAAGAACCATAAATAAATAGCGGGTTGTACTGCGTTCCATCCGGATTTCTGGCGACGGCGAGGGCGGCGTTGAAGGCGAGCTGGGCCTTGTCACCCGGGACGAAGTTTTCGAAACGGAAGCTGCCAGAAAGCGGAACGCTCGGCTTGATAAATTCGCGGAAAGAGTTGTCAGAAGAGCTGACTTGCGGCTGGTAAACGTCTTGCGGCTGGAATTCAAATTCTACCGGAGCATCATCGTGGGAGACGTCTTTCCAGGCGAGGCGGATCAGGTCCTTGTAAGCGGCATAGACTTTGACGTCAAGTCCGGGGGGCACTGCGATAATGGCGTGTCCTGGGGTTTGGCTTACAAGCTTGGTCTGTGCAAAATATGTCTTGAATACCGTATCCGACAGCATTCCGTGGAGGTAGTTCAAGCATCTTTCCCATTCAACCTGCATCTTCAATCCTCATCCGATTAATAATCTATCAACAACTAGGCGTTATAATTTAGCTAATTCTTTGGGATGTTGATAGATTGGGAGTGAAATAAACCTAAAAATTTTCTTACTTCTTTGTAAATGAAAATTAACGTACGCGTTTGGGCCTCCGTGCGTTGGCGAGAATCGCTTAAATTTTGCAAATTTTCTAATTTTTGCTATGATGGTAATAAATACGCTTGTGGAATACAGTTTTTGGACGCCCGTTTTGCTCTGGGTCGGTCTCCATTTTTGGTTTAGGAATGTCTCGTACGTCGTTTTTTTGAAAAAACAGCTCGATCGAGGCGAAAAATGGGCTTACGTGTTGAGCGGATTTGTGAAAAATCCGGGGCGTGTGAGTTTTTTGCGTTTCTGCGATTTTCTGTTTACGGCGGTGACGGCGGTGGGAACCTCTGCCACGGTGGTGTGGACACTTCAAAAGATTGGGCTTGGCACTAACGCCTATTATGGATTTGTGTCCGTGATTGTTTTTATATGGGTTGCTCATTTGATGAAGCGCAGGACGGAACTCAAGCTTACGGACTTGTTCCAGTCGGCTTTTTATCTGGAATATCGTTGGGTCAATTATGGGATCCAACGCAAGGGTATTACGATGTCGGATGAAAACGTGCGTGACCGTGCGGGACTCAGCTATGCGCATAAGCTCCGCAATGCCGAAGACCATGGCCGTTTTTGGAAGTACGTAAAGTCGATGGCCGCGTCTAAAAAGGTGCCGCCGGAAATGTTTGAGGTGTACTAGCTCATATGATTGATAAATTGGATTCTTTAGATGTGGGCGAGAAGGTGCTCGAAGGCAAGGCGGCGTGGAAGTATGCCGAAGATATCTTGCAGTTGGTGTCGCGTACGTTTGCGCTGAACATCCAGGTTTTGCGTGGCAAGTTGCACCGCAGTATTTTGCTCGCGTACCTTTATTTGCGCATTGCCGATACTGTTGAAGATGACCCGGACATGATAGCGACCGAAAAGGACCGCGTGCTTGCGCTGTTTGCTGATGTGTTCAAGACGGGCGAACTTGAGACCGAGAAAATTCGCACGTTCGTAGCTGCGCTCCCTGAATCTTGGCATGGCTCTGAAGACCCGAACAAGGATCTTTGCTCGAAGTCCGAAGTCGTGGTGCCGCTTTTGAAGTCGCTTCCTAAGAACTACCAGAAGCCGGTTTGCGACGTGGTGATTGAAATGTGCGGTGGCATGGCGAAGTTTGCGCTCCGTCAGGAAGCGGCGCTTTCAGCGGGCTGGTTCACGCTTGCGAACGTGGGCGAACTCGATGAATACTGCTACTATGTGGCAGGCATTGTCGGGAAGCTCTTGACGAAGCTTTTCTCGGCGGACACGTGCTTTATCAATGCTGAACGCGAGGCGGAACTTTCGAAGCTGGACGTGAGCTTTGGGCTTGCCTTGCAGGTCGTGAACATCGTGAAGGATTGCGTTGAGGATTCTGGACGCCGCGTGTGCTTTATCCCTGAAGAGATTTGCAAGCGTCATGGCTTTGCTCACCCGAGTGAACTTTTTGCCGCAGGAGCTGATGCTCAAAAATGCGGCGCGGTGCTTTCGGAACTTGTCGAAAAGGCTTGGCATCATTTGGACGATGCGATTGCCTACACGAAGCTCATCCCGAACATCAAGATGCGCACGAGGCTCTTCTGCCTCTGGCCGCTCTTTATGGCGGCGGAGAACTTGAGCTTGATCGGGAATGGCGTGTCGGTGTTCACGTCGGACAAGAAAGTAAAGATAACGCGCGATACCGTTAAGCGAATCGTGAAGGAAACATCGATGCACTTCTATTCGGACAAGTGGATTGATGAGGCGTACGCGAAAATTAAGAGGAACATTTAGACGAAAGACGAGAGACTAGAGACGAGAGTCTTGTCATCCTGAGCGGAGCGCGTAGCGCGAAGTCGAAGGATCCAGTGCTTTTTAAAGGAAATCGTAATGGAGAATAATTCGAAGTTTTATAATAAGTGGCCGTTCCATGTGGCGGTGATTGTTTTTAGCATTATTTCTGACCAGTTGACGAAGCTGTGGGCGGTGGCGCGTTTTACGGACGAAGCAGGGAATTTTACGTACGAGAAAATTTCTGTGATTGGTGAACTTGTGCGCTTCCAGCTTGTGTACAACAAGGGCGCTGCGTTCAGTAGCCGTCCGCAAGACTTGATGCCGTTCTTGCCGCCTTGGCTGTTCTTTTTGCTGATTTCGATTGTCGCCGCTTTTGCACTTGCTTGGTTCTATAAGTCCATCGACAAGCGCGATTACTTGAGCCGCTTGGGCGTCGTGATGATTCTCGGCGGTGCTGTCGGAAACTTCATTGACCGCATGCGCATGCAGATGGTTGTGGACTTTATCGACTGCGATTTCCCGGACTTTATCATGACCCGATTCCCAACGTTTAACGTGGCGGACTCGTTCGTGACCGTCGGCGTTGCATTGGTGATTTTGTCTCCCGTGATTTTACGTAAGTTGCATAAGCAAATTAAGGAAGAAAAAGACGCTGCTGAAAAAAAATAAGAATTAGCTGTCATTCCCGGCTTAGACCGGGAATCTCCATCGAGCTGAATGTCGCAAAATATACTTGTATATTTTATGACTGAAGCGAGGGGAGATGAGCTTTGCTCAATCCCCTTCTTGAAAAAATAGAAGAGGAGATGCCCGCTCGGAGGCGGGCATGACATGAAAAAAGTTAACACAACCCCATACCTCAAAGCGGCGAAGCCGCGACCCGAAAAATGAATTATATCGTAGAAGAAAAGCATAATGGTGAACGTATCGACAAGTTCCTTGTCGGCGTTATGGAAAATGTCTCCCGCACAGACGTGCAGAAGCTGATTGAAGCGGGCGAAGTCAAGGTCGGCGGTGGCAAAGTCTCCAAGAACTTCCGCGTAGAAACGGGGATGGCGGTTGTCGTTGAAAAGATGATTGAGAAGGAATCTTCGACGCTTGAACCCGAAGATATTCCGCTGAACATCGTTTACGAAGATGATGATATCGTGGTCATCAACAAGCCGCGCAATTTGGTGGTGCATCCGGGTAATGGCGTGAGTAAGGGAACGCTTGCCGCTGCACTCCTGTACCACTTCAAGGAAAATCTTTCGACAGTGAATGGACCGCTCCGTCCGGGTATTGTCCACCGTTTGGATAAGGATACGCCGGGGCTTATGGTGGTCGCCAAGAACGATGCCGCTCATAGGCATTTGGCGCACCAGCTTGAAACGCGCACTCTCCACCGCACGTACAATGCGCTTGTGTGGGGGTGCCCGCGTGATCTCGAAGGAACGATTGACGCTCCGATTGGTCGTAACCCGAAGAACCGTCTCAAGATGGCGGTGGTGAAGGGCGGTAAGGAAAGCCGTACGCATTACGTTGCCAAGCAGTTCTTTGCGATTGCGACGCTTTTGGAATTGCAGTTGGAATCTGGCCGTACGCACCAGATTCGCGTGCATAGCCGTTACACGGGCCATCCGGTTGTAGGCGATCCGCTTTATGATGGTCGCGACGAAAGCTTGAATCGTGTGCCGCCTCTGATGAAGCCTGTGGCCGAGAAGGTTCTTGAAATTGCTCCGGCGCAGCTTTTGCAGGCCGTGAAGATTGAACTCATTCATCCGCGTACGAACAAGAAGCTTACGTTCAAAGTTCCGATGGAAGAGCCGTTTGCAAATGTGCTCAAGCTCTTGAAAAAGGAATGCCCGGCATCGGCGCCTGTGTATGACGAAGAAGAAGGCTTCCGCGATTTCGATGCGCAGATTCGCTTTGACGAAGATGATGAATTTGACGAATACGCAGAACCGCTGGAAATCTCGCCGGATGAAGCCGCTCCTGTGAAGGAACGCAAGACGCGTGCTCAGCGCCTCGCCGAGAAGAAGGCGACTGCCGCCAAGCGCCGTGCCGTTGCTGCCGAACGCAAGCTCATCAAGCAGATGAAGGCCGCTCGCCGCAAGGGAATCGCTCCGGAAGACTTTGTGGAACCAGGTTACGAACCCACAATCGATCCGGAGCTGCTTGAGTAGACGAAAGAACGCCACTGCGTGGCTACAGACGACAAATGCCAAAGGCGAAAGATGTGTCATTCTGAGCGGAGCGTAGCGGAGTCGAAGAATCCAGTAAAGTCTCGAATTGCTAATAACTATTGACTAAAGACTAGTGACCAATGACTAATTCTTACTTCTTTATCGGTGTTGCTGGCGTGGGCATGAGTGCCATCGCGCAGTATTTGGTGGGCAAGGGCGTTGCTGTGAGCGGTAGCGACCGCCAGTTCGGCGAGTTCCTGAACGGGAAAGCCGAGAAGCCACTTGTCATGAGCCAACTCGAAGATTGCGGAATCAAGTGCTTTGCGCAGGATGGTTCCGGCGTTGTCGAAGGTCTTACCGCAGTCGTGGTGAGCACCGCTATCGAAGATACGAATCCCGATTTGAAGCGAGCCAAGGAACTTGGCGTTCCGGTGATGCACCGCAGTGAAATGCTCGCAAAGATTTCCAAGGAAGCGCGCACGATTGCTGTCTCAGGCACGAGCGGAAAATCGACCGTGACCGCGATGATTTACCACATTCTCGACTACGCAGGACTCCAGCCGTCTGTGATGACGGGGGCTGGTCTTGTGAATTTGCAGGCTCAGGGCAAGATTGGTAACGCCGTGAGTGGCAAGGGCGAATGGCTCGTTGCCGAAGTCGATGAAAGCGATGGAACGCTTGTTCGCTATGAACCGGAAATCGGCGTCATTTTGAACATCGACAAAGACCACAAGGAAATCTCCGAGCTCGAACAAATTTTCTTGAAGTTCAGCCAGAACGTCTTGAGCGCAGGTCACATTCTGATTGTGAACGATGCGCATCCGCTTGCAAAGAAGTTTAGCGCCGGTCGCGAATTTGACTTTGGCTATGAAAGCTATGTGAGCGTCCAGGGAATTGATTTCAAGTCGGTCGGGACTCACATCCAGTTCCGCGTGCGCCATGGCAATGAACTTGTGAAGTTCGAAATTCCGCTGCCAGGCAAGCACAATATGGAAAATGCTTTGGCTGCCACTGCCGCCGCACTTCGCGCGGGCGTTTCGCTCCACACATGTGCCGATGCGCTTTCGACGTTCCCGGGCGTGTTCCGCCGTCACCAGATTCTCGGAACGTTTAACGGCATTACGCTTGTCGATGACTTTGCTCACAATCCGGCAAAAATTGCTGCAAGCATCAAGAGTGCTCAGGACTTTACCGAAGGCCGCGTGATTGCTTGGTTCCAGCCGCATGGCTTTGGCCCCACGCGATTCTTGCGCAAGGACTTGGTGGACTTTATCGCCAAAACGCTCCGCCCGATGGACATGGATTTTGACCGCAAGAACGATGTAATGTTCTTCAGTGAAATCTATTACGCTGGCGGAACCGTGACGCGAGACATCAGTGCAGGTGACCTTGCAGATGACTTGATTCTCAAGGGTTGTGAGGCTATTTACATTGCTGACCGCAACGAGTGCGCCAAGAAAATGCTAGAATATGCAGAACCAGGCGACACGATTTTGCTGATGGGCGCAAGAGATCCGAGCTTGCAAGAGTTCGCTCGCTCGGTAAAGCAACTTTTGGAAAATCGTTAAGCGCATCAGTATCGTGCGGTCGTGTTAGGATTGCGCGGTCTTTTCGAAAATAGGGGAAAATTGCAATGGACAAAAAGACTGTTCTAAAAAATGTTTTTTTTGATGGCGCCAAGCGCGACATCTTGATCGTCGGTAATCTCTTTGAAAAGGTGACGCGTCCGCTGGAACCCGCTGATTACGAAGGCGCTGAAATCGTTGATTGTTCACATTTCGCGATTATGCCTGCTTTCTATAACGGCCATACGCATGCATCAATGTCGCTGTTGCGCGGTTTTGCTGACGACATGGAACTCGGCAAGTGGCTCAACGAATACATTTGGCCGACAGAAGCGAAACTCACGGATGAGGATATTGCAATTGGTAGCCGCTTGGCGATTCTCGAAATGATCAAGTCGGGAACGGTTTTCTTTGCGGACATGTACTGGCATCGTGAACAGACGATGTGCGTTGTCGAAGAGATGGGAATCCGTGCGGCAATTGGCGTTACGTTTGCAGAACCGCTGATGTCGCCGGAAGCCTGGGCTGCAAATGTCGACTTTTTGAAGAATCACACGGGCGAATCGGAACGTGTGCAGCTTGTGGTGATGCCGCACGCCGTTTATACGGTGGGTGAGGAGAAAACTGCAGAACTCATTGAACTTGCTCATGCCGAGAATTACAAGATTCACACGCATTTGTCCGAAACGATGACCGAAATTAAGAATTGCATGGAACAGTTCGGCTGTACTCCTGTGGAATTTTGGAAGCGCCTTGGCGGCTTGAATTCAAATTTCTCGGCGGCGCACTGCACGCATTTCACGGCGTCTGACCGCAAGATTTTTGCGGAATCAGGTGCAACTGCCATTTTGAATCCGTGCTCCAACATGAAGCTGAACAGCGGCATTCCGCAGGTTGCCGAAATGATTAAGGACGGCATGAAGCTTGGTCTTGGCACGGATGGCGATTCGTCGAACAACAACCTCGACATGCAAGAAGAAATGAAGACGGTTGCACTCTTGGCGAAGTATCTCGGAACCGCAGAAACGCTTCCTGCCGAAGATGCTCTCAAGATGGCTACATGCAATGTTGCGCAGTTCTTTGGAATCAATGTCGGCCGCATTGCAGAAGGCTATCTCGCAGATTGCTTGCTGATTGACTTGAACAATGAACGCATGGTGCCGTGCTACAACATTTATAGCAACTGGGTCTATTCTGCAAATTCAAGTGCAATTGATTCTGTGATGTGCAATGGCAAGTTCGTGATGCGTGGCCGCCACGTCGATGGGGAGGAAGAAATCCTCCGCGATGCTCGCGAATGCGCTACCCGCCTCGCTTCTAAATAAAGAGGCGGCATTCTGCCGCCGCTTTGTCATGCCCGCCACTGTGCGGGCATCTCCTTTTTGTCATCCCGGACTTGTTCTCTTTGACCACTTAGAGCTTTAGCTCTTACGTGGTCATGATCCGCGTATGGGGACGGGATCGCCATCTTGTAAAAGAAGGTATTTTATTTTTTAGCGGCGCTTGAAGACGAATTCTTTCCGTTTTCAAACGTCTTTACGGCAGCGTCCTTGGCGGCGATGGCGGCGTCTTTAGCCTTCTCGGCAGTCTCGGTGACTTTGGTCGCTACACTGTCTGCGGCGTTCTTGACGGCAGCCTTAGCGCTGTCGGCAGCTTCTTCTGCGGTGTCTTTAGCCTTGTCGATTGTTTTATCTGTAATCGATTTGGTGAGTTCGCTTGCTTTTTCCTTAGCCATCTTGCGGAGATTGACTTCGTCCGAGGAATAGCCCATGGCTTCAAGGGAAGATTTGTAAATGCTATAGGCAATGGCATCATTTCTCACGTTCTTGAGGTTCCCTTCGACAGGGAGCAAATGCATAATGGTGAGAAATACAAAACAAATTAGCGATGCTTTGATAATGCCGAACAACAACCCTAAAATACGGTTTGTTTTACCGACAATTGTATCCTTGATGGAATCGCCGACAATATGCCCAATAAACGAAAATAGCAGGAACGGTATTAAGAAACCGATACAGGTACAGATGAGATGGGCGGCGAAATCACCGAAGGCGAAATTCCGTACAAAAAAATCGCCTAAAAGGTCTTGGGCAAAGTAAGCGCCAAAAATAGCGGCAATCCACCCGCACAGCTTGAACACGCTGCTCAAAAGTCCGCGCCATAACCCAATAACGCTAAACACAAGCAGACAAGCTGCGCATGCTATATCTATCCAATTCATTGGACAAATCCTCTAGATAGCCAACTGCACACCGATAAATGCGATGGCGGCAACTATCACTCCTAGTATAAATCCTATTCCGTACTTAAATGTAGTTTTTTGCGGCTTCGGAGATATCACGGAATCGATCGGTTGGTCTTCGTTTACCGTATCTGCCCATTCGGCGATGTAGGGTGTCATGTCGCGCGGGTATTCTCTCATGAGGTCGGCTAGCTCATTGGCTGCATCGCAGGCCGAAGAGGGGCGCTTGCTGGCACGCTTGTTGAGCAATTTCAACACGAACTTGCGGAGCGGCTTCGGAACATCGTTTGGAAAAACTTCCAATTTGAACTTCATCTTGAGGATGTTTTCGCGTGTTTCTTCGAAGTCCTTGCCTCGGAAAAGATTCTCGCCAATGAGCATTTCGCTTGCGATGATGCCTACGCTAAAAAGGTCGCTTGCGTAATTGACCTTTTGTCCCATGATCTGTTCGGGGCTCATGTAGGCGGCGGTGCCGATGATGCAACCGGTCTGCGTGAGTTCCTTGCCAATTTCGAGCGGGGTATCCGTGTGGGCAATGCCGAAGTCCAGTAGGCGAACGCGTCCGTCTTTGTCGATCATCATGTTGGCGGGCTTCAAGTCACGGTGGGTCACGCCGTTTCTGTGGGCGTGGCTGAGTGCATTCAAAAGTTCGTACAAAATGGTCTCGACAACCCAGACTGGCGGTCGCTTGTTTCTCAGAAGCAAGTCCTTGAGACTTGAACCTTGTACGTATTCCATCGACATCGTGTAGTTGCCGTCGCTGTCTTTCCAGAGGGCATACGGCTGGATGATGCTTGGATGGTTCAGGTGGGCGAGGATGCTCCCTTCTTGCAGGAATCTCTTGATGTAGATGTCCTGCTGGTTCAAGTTTGTATTGAGCCTCTTGGCAACAACGAGCCTGTCGAGAGACGGGTCTCTACAAAGCCACAGACTACCCATGGCTCCGCTATTGAGAGCTTGTATAGGTTTGTATCCGCCGATTTTTGACGGAAGCTGATCTTTAACTTTTTTCCTAGACTGTGTTGCCTTGACCTCTTCCATGCTGCCCTATATAGAAAAAGATTTATTTCTTGTCGCTCAGGTAAATGCTCTGGTGCTTCGTCTTCGGGTCCTGATTGGGGTAATCGAGGATGTAGTGAAGCCCGCGAGATTCCTTGCGACGGAGGGCGGCAATGAGGATCATCTTGGAAACCTGAAGGGCGTTCAGGAATTCCAGGAAGTGCAAGTTTTCAGTTTCTTTGTTCTTGATAGCGGCTGCAACGTCGGCTTCGAGGCTTTCGATAACCTTGAGACCTTGGTTGAGGCCTGCTACGGTACGGACAATACCGCAGTGCGTCCACATCATGTCCTGGAGCATCTTCTTGCGCTTGCGCCAGTAGGCCGCCTTTGCAAAACTGACGGTCTCTTTCTTGGACTTGGGTGCGGTGAATTTATCCTTAGTGATGCCGCTCTTTTCGATATCATCGACAGCGCGGATGGCAAACACTACGCTTTCCAAAAGCGAGTTCGAGGCAAGACGGTTTGCTCCGTGAACGCCCGTTGCTGCAACTTCGCCGCAGGCGTAGAGTCCCTTGATTTCGGTACGGGACCAGGTGTCAACGAGAACACCGCCACACATGTAGTGGGCTGCCGGAACGACCGGAATCCATTCCTTCGTAATGTCAATGCCTGCATCCATGCACTTAGAATAAATGTGCGGGAAGTGGCTCTTGATGTCCTTCGGGGTACGGCCAGAAAGGTCAATGAACATGTGGTCCTTGCCAAGACGCTGCATTTCGCTGTGGATAGCGCGAGCGACAATATCACGCGGGGCGAGGGAGTGCAGCGGGTGCACCTGGTTCATGAATTCTTCGCCCTTGTCGTTCTTGAGAATGCCGCCGAAACCGCGCACAGCTTCGGAGATGAGGAACGGCTTCTTGAACTTCGGTGCGTACAAGCTAGTGGGGTGGAACTGCATGAACTCGATGTCCTGGAGGGCGGCACCTGCGCGGGCTGCAATCGCCATGCCGTCGCCACAGCTATCGGGCGGGCAGACGGTGTACTGCCAAATGCGGCCTGCACCACCTGTCGAAAGGATGGTGGCCTTGGCGTAGATGCTTTCGACTTCACCGGACTTCTGGTGAATAATCTTTGCGCCGATGCAGCGCTTGTTCTTGCCTTCGCCTTCGCAAATCAAGTCCTTGATGTAGCAGTTTTCAAGGTAATCGATGTTCTTTTGCTTGTGGAGTTCGCAGAGGAGGGCGCGCATGATCTCTTTACCGGTGAGGTCTGCGGCGTGCAAAATGCGGTGGTGGCTGTGTCCGCCTTCGAGGTGAAGGTCGAACTGCGACTTGTCTTCGGGCGACGGTGTGAACTGGACGCCCCACTTGACGAGCTGCTTGATGGTCGTGGGACCGTTCTTCACGAGAATTTTCACGGAGTCCTTTTTGCAAAGACCTGCACCTGCTTCGAGGGTGTCTGCCACATGGAATTCAAATTTGTCTGTTTTTTCGGTGACAGAGCAGATACCGCCTTGAGCGTAGTTCGATGAGCCGTCCGGCTTTGCACCTTTGGTTAAAATGACAACGTGGAACCCTTTTTCTGCCGCGTGGAGGGCGGCGCTCAATCCAGAAATGCCGGCACCCAGAACCAAAATATCGTACATGAGATACTCCAAAGGAATTGTTGTATTTTTATATCCCATAAATAGAAAAAATAGGGCTTTTCGGCATTATATTTGGCTTGTAATTTCGATAAAATAAAATGCAAACATTTTTTTTTGCTATTTTTCGGTGCGACAAAATTTTAATGGAGTTGTCTCTATGTTAACGTGGATTAATGAAAAAGCCAAGTGGGTAATTGTGATCTTTGCCGCCGGTATCGCCATCGGTCTTCTCGCCATGGACCGTGTTCCGGATCAGGGACGTAGCTATCCTATCGGCGTTGTCAACGATACCAAGATTTCCTATACGGATTTTGATTCTCGCGTGAAGATGATCGTGCAGAACCAGTATCAGAACCAGCACTTGGACGATGAACAGTACTCTCAGCTCCGCGCTCAGGTGTTCTCTAGCTTCGTTCGCCAGGCTCTTTTTGCCGAACAGTACGAAAAGGCCGAACTGAGTGCCTCGGTCGCCGAACTCAAGAACGAATTCAAGCGTAATTCCGACGCCGTTCGTGCACGCTTGGTCCAGGAAGCTCAGGCTCGCCTCTATGCTATTCAGCAGCAGGCTACTTCTCAGGAAGACTTGATCCAGCGTTCTCAGGCTTACCTCAGCTCTTTGCCGAAGTTCCTCACGGACACGACTTTCAACAAGGCTGATTACGATGCTTGGATTGAAACTCCGGCTGCATACCGCTGGAGCGCCATGCTCATGCTCGAAGACGAAATGAAGAACAACACCATCCCGGCTCGTCAACTTCAGACCTTGGTCGGTGCTTCTGTCCATCCGACATCTCTCGAAGCCAAGTGGAATGTTGAACGTCGCATGACGGACTACGAACTGCAGGTGGCGGTTGCACCGAATTCTGCATTTGTTGTGGATAGCAACTCTGTGGATAGCGTGATGGTCGCTGGCTATTTCAACGCTCATATTGATAGTTTCTTTGTCCAGAAGGATGCTGCTCAATTCCAGTATGTTTCCCTCCCGGTCGAAGCAACGGCTGCTGATGACGCTAGCATCCGTGAATATGCAATGACGCTTTACTACCAGCTTACGGATTCCTCTTCTACGACAACGTTCGAAGACATGGCTCGTGTTTCTTCTGAAGATCCGGGCAGCGCCGAAAAGGGTGGCATCTTGAGCGATGATTTTGTTGGTCGTGGCACTTACGTGAAGCCGTTCGAAGAAGCTGCTTTCGCTCTTGACTCTGGCAAGATTTCTGAACCGATCCGTTCTCAGTTCGGTTACCACATCATCAAGTCTTACGGTAATGTGAAGAATGACAAGGGTGAAGTTGAAAAGGTCAAGGTTGGCCATATCCTCCTCACTGTCACTGCTTCTTCTAATACTATTGATAGCCTCGAAAAGATCCTCACCAACATCAAGAAGGATGTCGATGCTGGTTCTGACTTGCTCACCGAAGCTCAGGCTCGCGGTCTTGAAGTCAAGACTTCTGAATGGGTTTCTCGTGATGGCAACATCGGTGCATTTGGCTACCTCAAGGGGCTTGCTTCTTTCGCATGGCCGAACGAAAACCTCCCGAAGGAAGAAAGCGAAATTTCTGGCGTGCTCAGAAACAACAAGTGGGTTGTCATTGCTAAGAAGATCGGTGCTTACAAGGCTGGTGAACGTAGCCTTCCGCTTTACTACAATGATATCAAGGCAACGCTCCTCAAGCAGAAGGCTGGCAAGGCTGCCGAAACCTACTTGAACTCTGTTGCAGCTCAGGTGAAGGCTTGGAACCCGGCTGATACGGCTGCCAAGATTGAAAAGGTCGAACTTGAATCCAAGAACGCTTCTGTCGACGGCTTTGTTCCGGGCTTCGGCTACGGCAGCGCCCAGACTGCAAAGGTTGTTGGCAAGGCTACGGCTGGCGAATGGACTGCTCCGGTTGTCGCTGATAACGGCGCCGTGATGGTCAAGGTCATTTCCAAGAAGACTCCGAAGCTCGAAGAAGTCGAAGAAGCCATCAAGCAGGATGTAGACAACTCCTATCGCTTTGGTGTGATGACAGCTTTCAACGACTACGTTTCGACTCTCGAAGCTTCTACGCCGGTTCAGAGCAACCTCGATCTCTTCTACAGAGACTAAGGGCTTTCGCGAGAGCTATGCTCTCGAGCGCGCACAAAACCCGTCAACAAATAAACTCAATTATTGGTTGACGGATAAAGCTTAAATTGCTATAATGTGCCGCACTCGCCCCCATCGTCTAGTGGCCCAGGACTCGGGATTCTCATTCCCGCAACAGCGGTTCGAGTCCGCTTGGGGGTATAAAAAAGTCTCATGATGCGAAATCATGAGGCTTTTTTACTTTCCGCCCCAGGGGTATAAAAAAGTCTAACCGAAAAGGTTAGGCTTTTTTTGTAATATGAAAGTCTTGCGGGCGGGGCCCCAGCTCGGAGTTGACGCCTACGGCGTCAGCGGCTTCACTCGGTCATGTGCGCCTGCAAGCAGTCGCCCGCGACTCTCGTTTTTGCACGCTACTGCGAAGGATTCTGTAAAACTAAAAAAGCCAGGGTTTGTACCCTGGCTTTTCATATGCTTTAAGCGAGTTTTGCGCGGTTTAGTTAATGCACGCGCGTTTTGGTTATTTCAATTACTTGATTGTGCTGGTCAAGCGGAATGCGAAACCGACGTCGCTGATTTCGTTGCCGCTGTAGACGCTGAACTGGAGCTTGGAATTGGCAATCTTCTTAGCCCATGCCACTGTCCATGCCCAGTCATCAATTTTCTTACCACCGGTAAGGTCTGCACGGTCATTGATGTGTTCCCATTCAACGTAGAGGCTGCTCATGAGCGTGCTCATGAAGCAATCCTTTTTCGGAGAGTATTCAGCACCCAGGTAGAACGGATGGTAAGCGTCACCCGGTTTCATGTACTTGTATTCCGGAGCAACGTAGTTGGGGGCTGTCGTTTTGACTTCATCATCTTGCGTGACGATAAAGCCGTATTCACCATAAACGCGCAAGAAATCGAGCGGCTTGTAGCTCAGGTAGGTTGCGAGGCGGTGGGTGATGGCTACGGTATTTTGAACCGGATCAATTGCGTTCACGCGGTAGGCAAACTTTGCTTCGAGCGGGAAGTCGAACTTGAGATCTTCTTCAATGCGGACATAGCCCGTATTGAACTTGTTGTCTCTTGTGGCGACCATGGCGGTGAAGTTCGAGTAACCGGTCTGCCAACCGAATTCAACAGCGTTGTGGCTGTAATCGCGCATCCAGAGACCGCGGGCAGTGAGGTCCTTATCGATGTAAGTACCGAAGTGGGTAGACTGAGACCAGTCCGTCTTCCAGTGACCGATCTTGAGGTTGAGTTTGTAGGTGTCAAAATTCCACTTGTAGTTTGCCCAGTAGAGGTCTGCGAGAATCTTGTCGTAGCTAGTGGTCTTGCCGTCGCCGTCCTTAATCTTGTTGCCGAACTGCGGGGCAAAAATGCGAAGCATCACCTGTGCATCGAAGTTATCGCTCTTGTAAAGACCGCCAACGTTGGCGCGGATCCAGAAAGAGCTCAGGTTGTTGTCGTCATCGGCAATCATCTTGGTGGCCTGAGTCTGGACGTTGCCCTTGAGGCTGAATTCGCCATCGGCTGCAAAGGCTGCAGAGCACATACCTGCAACCAAAAGTGCGCTTGTCATTGTTTTAAAGTTCATGATTTCTCCGTATAAGATTTTCGAGCGCAAATCTAGAAATTTCAAAAAATATTTAAAGATAATTTGAAACTAGCCTGTTCAATTTTTATTTTTGCCTCACAAAATATCCATTGGAGTACAAGAATGAGAATGATTTCCCGTATTGCATTTTCGGCAATAGTGGCCGTTTCTTTTGCATCTGCAGGCAAACTTGCACCGAACAAGACGCACGCCGTGCTGAACGTGACTTACACGAACGAAGAAAACGTTCCGCATGCTAAGAAAAAGCTCACGTTTGTGGGGCAGAACAAGGGAAAAAAGGTGGTCATCACGACGGACGTGTATGGCGAAGCTAGCTTCCATATCCCGCGTGAAGATTCCTACACGATTCTCTGCGAAAGCTTGACGGGACCGTTCGAATGTGGCGAAACTCCGTATGTTTCCCGCACGGCAAGCACGGGTGGAATTTCGGTTGTTTTTGACGATACGCGTTCCGAACTTACGGGCGTGACGTTTAAGGCGGGCAGTGCAGAACTTGTGCCGAGCTCCTTGAAGACTCTCAATGCCGCGATTGCAGGGCTCAAGCGCAATCCGAAGGCCAAGATTGAAGTGGAAGGCCATACAAGTAGCGATGGTTCCGCTGAACTCAACCAGCAGCTTTCCGAAGACCGCGCAAACAGTGTCCGCAATTACATGATTGAACAGGGCATTGACGCTGACCGCGTGACTGCTGTGGGTTATGGTCCGAGCCGCCCGAAGGGTGACAACTCGACGGAAGCGGGTCGCCGCGCTAACCGTCGCATTGAGCTTAAAGTGCTCAACGCCGATGAAGTGAATTTCTAAAAACGAGATCAAAAAAACGAAATGCGCGGCCGATGAGCCGCGTGAATCTTGAAAACGCAAAAAGCCGCAATCGCGGCTTTTCAGCTGTCATTCCCGCCTCTGAGCGGGAATCTCCTTTTTAGGGGATTAAACTGCGCGAATTCCGTCTTCGGTAATCACGATTTTTTCTTCGCGGAAAAGCGTCCCGATAATCTTCTTGAACGTCTTCTTGGACATCCCGAATTCACGACGGATAGTTTCCGGGTCGGTGTGGTCGCCGTAGGGGAGGAATCCGCCCGCAGCTTCGAGCTTTTGCATGACCGCATTGGGGCTTTCGCTCTTCATCACTCCCTTGTAACCGATCGGTGTCAAGTTGAGCGTAATCTTTCCGTCGCTCGTGAAACGCTGGATGAATCCGGGCATCGTATCACCGATGTAGATGCGTTCCATACCGGGTCTCATCATGAGGCGGCCCGTGTAGCGGTAATCCACGAGGCAATCGACGTAGTCGGGCGTGACTTCGTAAGCGGCGAGTTCTACGCGCTGGCCGATATGCAAGTCGTTCGTGTCCGGATCGATAAAGCTCTTGATTTTTTCGGTGGCGATGATGCGTCCGCTCTTTTCGTCTTCGAGTACAAAGACTACGCAACGGTCGCCTTTCTGCAATTCGCCAAGTTGCTGCTTGAAGGGGAGGAACAAGTCCTTGTTGAGACCCCAATCCAAGAATGCGCCAACGCGGTTGACTTCCTTGACGGTGAGTACTGCAAATTCGCCTACCTGGGCGAGCGGCTTGTCAAGCGTTGCAATCGGGCGGTCTTCGGAATCCGTGTAAACGAACACGTCAATGATTTCGCCTTCGACAAGCGTGAATTTGTTGCGGTTGCCGGGGAGGAGCACGCTTCCGCCAGTTTCGAGTTCCAGGTAATAACCCTGTGGCGTGATAGATTCGACGCGTGCGCGGTTAATTCTTCCAAGTTCCATAATTTGCCTTTCCGTTCAAGTGTTGCCGCGAACAATCGCGGTTCATTAATGTCATGCCCGCCTTCGAACGGGCATCTCCT
The DNA here is from genome assembly GCF_900215325.1 of Fibrobacter sp. UWB16. Taxonomy (NCBI): domain Bacteria; kingdom Pseudomonadati; phylum Fibrobacterota; class Fibrobacteria; order Fibrobacterales; family Fibrobacteraceae; genus Fibrobacter; species Fibrobacter sp. UWB16. The sequence goes on from NZ_OCMS01000002.1 coordinate 696,430, forward strand.
TTAAATATACTTTTTCTCTGGATTTGTCATCCTGACACCATAGGTGGAAGGATCCAGTGATTTCTACAAATATACTTTTTTGCGCTGGTTGTCGCAAGGGCTCTTGTTGTTTACTCCGTCGGCAGTTCCTTGCAATGCCGCATAAACCTAAGCGTTTCTTTTTCGCCATCCGTCGCAAGCTTCTTGAGCAAGAACAGCAACTTCTTGTAAGTTGTTTCCGTCATCTTCTCGTGCGCAGTGCTTTTCGTTAAATACTGGAGCGGAGCTTCTTGCGTGTAGGTTTTCTTGTTGTACGTCTTGGAGGCGGCCACGCGGTCGCAGAACATTTCCTTGATGTAGCGGTCCGGCATGTCCATCGGCACGATTTTCTTTGTTTTCATGTCGTAATCGTACCAAAATTCAAAATGGTGCTTGTTGCGCCCCTTGTGGTGCATCCATGCAAGACTGTAGCCCGTGTCGCGGCGTTCGCCGTTGTTTGGCGATTCCTTGCCCGTGTAATACTTGGCTCCAGGAATAAATTCGGTAGGGCTGTACTTCGACAAATCGTGGAATAGTCCCTGTAACCCGATACCGGCCTTGAAGCAAAGGCGAATCACTTCGTTCCTGTGCTTGGTAATCGTAATGAAGTGCCGGATCGGGTGGAACATGCTCGAAAAATAGCAAAAATGATAAAGATTTCTGAATTTTTGTAATAAAAAATTATACAACTTGAGTCTTTTTCAAAAAATTAATGTTATCTTTCTAAACGTAAAATAGAGTTTTTGCTCTTGTTCTCCATACGAAATCTCGACAATTTCATAGCACGAGGACGAGGCAGACGCTCATGTTAGGACATGTGTGGCTCCTTGTGATAGAAAAATCCTTGTAACTCAATGCCCTGATATAGAAGGTGCTTTAAATACGATAAATGATATACGGTCTAGAGTAAAAAAAATTGAAAGAAACTTTGTAAAATGAGTTATGCCATACTGCGAAAATTGTGGACATAAACTATCGGACGGAGCTAACTTTTGCGAAGAATGTGGCGCAAAGGTATCTCTCGATCTGAATCCTTTGGATGAAAATTCTAGAGACAAGGAATCATCTTTCGCTGAAGGTTCTATTTCCACATTTCTCAGTAATTGGCAATTACAATGGCTGAAAGCATCGATGTCATCGGGTTCTTCTGAACTCGGTATCATAATGACCGATGTATCCGCTTTAGCTAACCAACTCTCTTGTTCTTCTTCTCAGTTAAAAAGTGATATTGCTGATTACATTAGCAAGGCTAAGGCAAGAAATGTTCACTACCACCTTCTTGATATTGGTAATAATGGAATTTGTTCAGCCAAATCAAACGATGTGTGGACTATTGTTGAATTGCTCAAACAAATAACTTCTGTAGCGTGTCCTAAATACCTTTTCATATTGGGCAACGAAGAAATTATCAATGTAATGTCTTGGGAGAATGAGTGTAAAGATAGTGATGAAAATGTTCTTGCAGACTTACCCTATGTCACATTAGACACGAATTCTCCGTGGAACGGTCAACAATATGATTTTTCGCAAGTTTTGCGTACAGGGCGCTTGCCTAGCTATTTAGGAGAATCTTTAGACGAATTTGTCAAGTATTTTGCGACGTCCTCAAACTATGCGCCCGAATCAAAAACAAAACCATTTGGTCTTTCTGCTTTTGTTTGGCAAAAAGCCTCTGAGGCTCAATACGAAAAAATTTCACAGGACGAAATCGAAATATCGCCTAACATCACTTTGGTTAATGTCAGCCAAGTAATTCCCCAAAATGTAAATCTTTTTTATTTCAATCTTCACGGAAGTAATCAAACCGAATTTTGGTATGGACAGCAGGATTTTAGTTATCCTGAAACATTTTCTCCAGAAATTGTGAAGCAAATAAAATATCCTTTTTTTCTTGGAGTGGAAGCTTGTTATGGGGCTCGGTATACACAAGGTTTAGCACCCAAAGATAGCATCGTTCTTACTGCAATGCAAAATAGATGCCTTGCTTTTTTGGGCTCTAGTAGAATTGCGTATGGTCCTTGTATTCCTCCAGGAACTTGTGCTGATATCATCGTTGGAACTTTTTTGAAAAAAGTTCAAGAAGGGAAAAGTGCTGGAGACGCGTATTGCGATGCTCTATCAGCTTTAATGTCTGAAAAAGATGCAGACGATTCAACGATAAAGACTTTAGCGGAATTTTCGTTATATGGGGATCCGTCAATCCAATTAGTATATGATACGCAACAAAAATATGCGAAAGGTTTCAATCAAACAGTTTCAAGAATAAAAATTCCTATGCCTGATGTTTATCGTGCTGTGAAATCGGTATTGATAGAAAAAGATTGTAATGTGGTTAAGGCATTCTTGCCTAAATTAGAGCAGTATCAAGTAAAGGTGAAAACATCATTTGATATGTCAGATTACATGCAGGGTATTGAACCTAAGTATTATAAAGTTGGTACAAATAATTTGTATCAGGCTGTTTATGAAAAAAGCTTTGGTGATTGGAAATCTCTAATGAAGATTTATTTTGATGGAAATGGAAATATTAAAAAACAACTGTTTTCAAAATGAGGCCGAAGCAATGAAAAATTTTGATTCGAATATGGGAAATTGTGAATCTAAGCGAAATCAAGTGATTTTGCAAGGAACAGTTGTATTCCGTCAAAGCGATAGTGGAAGCAAAAATGAAGGATTGAAACCTTTTTTGTACTGTAATGATAATTCAATTGTTCCCCTGTTTAAAAAAGGAGATAATCCTTTTGAAAATGATTCTTTGAAAAAAATCGAGGGATTGAATGTTGTTTTGTTTGGAAGTTTTCACAATAAAGTTTTTGAAGTTTCTGATATTAAGGCAATCGTCGATAACAGTGAAATATTTTAAATATATAAGGAGCGCCTAATGAATGAAGTTATAACGAAAAACGAAGAAGCTGTTTTGAAAAAACTTCTTTTTTCGAATAATTCTGCAAATATATTAAAGGATGTAGAGATTGCATATAAAGGTTTGAATGGTGAGTCTTTAGCCGCTCATATTCTTTGTTTTATAAAGAATCTTTTCATCAATAAAGATAAAGAGGCTTTTCTGGAGCTTAAAGAAATTGAAAAAAAAAGTGGAAATGAGCAACTGACTATTTGTTGTCATATAATTCATAAATGCTATAAATTTAACCATAATAATTTGCGAAAATCGTTAAATGAAGCGAAAGAATTGGTAGTGTCGTTAGATTTGCATACGATAGAAGAATCGCTAGAGTATTCATTTCAAAAATATTCTGTTGCATTGTGCCAATGGGTTGAGTTGGCCAATCGCGATATTCGTTCTTTTGATGTCGCTCCTTTTTGGATAAATTTTACAGAGACTGCTTTTGTTTACGACGAAAAGTATCAAGAAGAGCGCGCCAAAATTGCGGCAAGAATGAAAGCTGAAGAAGAAAAACGAAAAGCTGAAGAAGCCAAAATTGCTGAAGAAAAACGAATTGCAGAACAGAAAAGGAAAAAGGCTCAGAAAGAAAAAGAACTTGAAGAAAGTCGCCAGAAACAAATGGAGGAAGAACGGTTAAATAATTTGAAATTTCTTGAAATGCAGGGAATAAAAATAGGTTCGTTTAAAGATAGTCGAGATGGACATGAGTATAAAATTGCGACTATAGGGAAGCAAACTTGGATGGCTGAACCTTTGTTTTATTCGGAAAAGACTGGAGTTTGCTCAATTGGCGAAGGTGTTGATATTGAAGTAGATAACAATTGCGATTGTCCCTATTATAAATATAATTGGTATGCGGCTAAAAAGAAAAAAAATTATAAAGATTCAGGTATTGGAACGTTAATTGCTTTTTTCATAGTCATGTTAGTCATTTTTTCTGGTGTTTTCGGAGTGTTGGGACTTTTGGTGCAATCATATTGCTATGATTCAAAAACAGGAATGTTGATATATTGGGGAATTGCTGTCATTCCTATAGTGTTTGCCTTTATTTATTATAAAAGTGAAGACGAAGCGGAACCCCTATGGATAGCTTCCTTTTTGGGGGTATATTTAGGACTAGTTTTTTTTATGGAAGAAAATTGGTTTTGGATAATTTGGATGGGAGGCTTCGGAACAATTTCTATAATTCAATCCTATAAGATGACAAAAAATTATAAGAATGGGATAAGAGCCTTTTTTGATAATAAAGCTATTGCTCCAGAGGGGTATAGAATGCCGACCAAAGGTGATAAAGAAAGGCTAAAATCATTTGTTGAAACTCAATTTCCGAACAAAAAGACTGAAATTGCGGTGGCACTGAAAAATGTTCTCCCCAATAATTTCTTATTTGAAAAGTCTTGGAATGGAGGTGTATATTGGCCAGACATCTATTGGGTTGAAGGTGATTTAAGATGGACGAAAAATAAATTTAAACCTTTTATCGGCATAAAAAAGTAAAAATCAAGGAGAATTTATGAAAAAGTGTAATAATTGTGATGAAATTTTGCCGGATACCGCAAAATTCTGCAAAAAGTGTGGAACAAAGGTTGAATCTATTGTGAATCCTTCATCTGAAATAAGCCCTGTTCAAAATAATTTTACGCTGCTTGGGTCTTACATCCATTGGAATGTTTTGGAGGGGCAAATTGCTGTAAAGATTGACGAAAAGGATGTTGCTGCTTATGGCAAAGTTAAAGGCTTGCAGGTGCAGGATGGTGTCAAGGCCCTCTTCTTTATTGAAGGGAAACTTGTGGCTGAACTTGAAGGCGGTAGTTACTCTTTCAAGGAAATGGGGGTCAGCGAGAATTCACCGCATGTAGACAAACTAGGGCTTGTTCGTCGATTCTTCAATCGTGTTGTTGGTTTCTTCTCTAGCCGTGGTCGTGAACGAGCTGAGGCCGCAGGCCTTTCTATTTCTGTGAATGCAAATGTTCCTCGCGTATCGATTGTGTTAATTCGAGATACTAAGTTTCCGCTATTATTCGATTTGAAGGATATGCCTACGGCAAATTTGCACAGTGATGTGGTTCTGCATGCATTGTGCAAGATATCAAACATAAATGAATTCTATCGTGCATTACTTTTGGATAAGAAGTTTGTGTGCTATGAAGAATTTTCTGAGAAAATAGATTCTCTCGTGCAAACGGCTCTTCGCGATGTTGTGGCTAATTTGTTGCCTAATCAGATCGTGGGCAATATGACGCTTTATAGTGAAGTTCTGCAGAAATTGCAAGATATCATGACTCAAGTGTATCCATTCGTGACGGTAACGGATGTTTTGGATATGAGCGCATCTCGCGAGGATTTGGATAAGATTCGCAAACTCAGGGAAGAACTCTATATTTCGGAGCTTGAACTTGAACAGCTCACGAAACGAAATGATTTTTTGAATCGCCTAAAAAATGAAAACAACGCTCAAATGCTTCGCGAAGCCCGTACTCAGGTGGATTTCGTCGATGCTATGGCGAAAATTGACGAACAGAATGAGCTAAGTAAGTTTGAACATGAAAAATTTGCAGCGTTGCTTTATGGACAACACAAAATTCATGAGGCAAAAACAGGAGAAGAACTAGAAGCAGCTCTACAGGAAATTCGTAAGAGTGAATTGCTTCGAGAAAATGAATTTGATGCTTTTAACCTTGACTTAAAAACACAGAAGATTTTACGTGATGCAAAGAATGAAGATGATGTAGATTCAACACTTCTTGAGTATCGTAAGAACGGACTTGTTCGTGATGACGAATTAGAAACTTTGCAACATAATATTCGTCATCGCGTAGCTCTGCGTGATGCTGGAGACGAGCAAGTGCTTGCGATGGCTACTATCCAAAACGAGCAGACGCAAGAACGTCAAAAAATGCTCTGGGAATTCGAAGTTGGTCAGAAACGACTTGAAAACGAATTGCAGTTGCATCGAACACAGGATGCCTATAATGATGAACGTCGCCAAAAAGATGACGAGTATGGTGATATTCGCCGTGAAAAAGACTTTGATTTCAATACGCGTGTTCGCCAAGCGACTATGGATCAAGATTATCTGGATGCGTCGCGTAATTCTGATTTGGAGATTAAAGAACAAGCCGCGCGTACTGAAATGGCTATTAAAATGCGACAGGCTGTTCAGCAACATGAAATGGAAATGGAACATAGGCATGAGGAAGAAATGCGTCGCATGTTCCAGACGATGACTGTAGAGCAGATTATGGCAGCAAATCCTGATCTTACGCCTGCCGCAGCAGAAGCGTTGAAGGCTAAGTTCACGGCTGAAGCAGCTGCCACTGCTGAAAAGTATAAGGCAGAAGCCGCTTTTGCTCAAAATGGAAAGCTTGAAACAATAATGCAAAATGTGTTGCAAACAACTCGCGAAGACCGAGCCGCTGAAATTGAACGCATGCTGCAGGCGAATAATATGAATAATGCCAACATGCAGCAATTAATGCAGATGTTTGCTCAGATGAGTTCGGTTGGTATGCAGTCTGCTGCCGGTGCAAATGCCGTAGCAAATGGTGTGAATGTACAGCATCAATCGGAACTTGTTGATATTTACAAGCAGCAGGCTGCACATGCTCATTCAGATTCTCAAAAGGAAAATGACCGCATGCTGCAGGGAATGCAGACTACAATCCGAGCTGTTGTTGACATGAAAAGTCCGCAAGGATCTCAGAATAGTAACCGTAAAAACTTTGATGGAGTTGCTGCTGAAACGGCTGCTAGAGACCACAAATGCCAAAGTTGTGGTGCTTTGCTAGAAGAAGGTTCGTCTTTCTGCGAAGAATGTGGTGCTAGTGTATAAAAAGATAAAAAAGGTGTTGATATATGACAGTTTGCCCTAAATGCGGTGCTGAACTTGATGATGGTGCAAAATTTTGTATGGAATGTGGAACAGCAATTCCACAAGTGAAAAAGTGCATCAAGTGTGGGTTGGAATTGCCTATCAAAGCAAAATTCTGCTTTGAATGTGGTGCCCCACAAGGGGCATCTTCTTCCGTAGGCTTAGGGAATTGTGTAAGCTTGGGGGATAAAAATGTTGTCGCTGGTGATGTTGTTGGTCAAAAGATTGCTGGTGATAATGTCCAAAATAAGGTTATGGGCAATTTCATCAACAATACTTTTCAGGATGAAACGAAGATGGTTATCAAATGTCATGTTTGTGGAAGGCATCTGACAAATGATAATGCTCACACATGCCCTCGATGTGGCCAAATTGTTTGCAAAGAACACTTTAATCAAGAATACAATTGCTGTAAAAAATGCTTTAAAAACGGTCGTAGCGAATTAATAGTTGATATTAATGGAAGAGGTGATTATACATCTGTTTCGGAAGCAGTTAAAAATGCTCAAGATGGTGTTACCATAGTTATTAAGCCTGGAATATATAGAGAGCATTTTGTTATTGATAAAAATATTATTTTGCGCGGAGATGCAGATCAAGAAAATGCTCCTGTAATATGGGATGATTCGATTATTCATAACAGCATTATAACAATTGCCGCAGAAGTTGAAATCATCAACTTGAAAATTTGGGGACAGCTGAAACCTTTTTCTGAAGACGAACAATCTAAAATTATTGTAAGTGAGATTTCTGATGGGCAAAATCCTGATGAATATTGGCCTAAATGTATTTATGTAAAAAATTCATGTAAGTTAATTGGTGTTGATATTGGTTTTTCTGCGGGATATGGCATTGCTGCTTCTTGTGGTGAATGGAATGTTCTCCTAACGAAATGTAAGTTGCATAACAATGTACGTGCTGGGCTCTATAGCTATTCTGGAACTATATTCTCTATAGAAATGAGCGATTTTAAATCGAACTCAAAGGGATTAATTTTAAATTCTTCAAGAATTTCTTTACGAAATTCTTCTGTTTTTGATAATGTATTTGGAATTCATTCCTCCAAATCTGAGGCAATAATAGAATGTTGTGATTTCTACAAAAATGAAGAAACTGCAATAGTAATGCAGGCTGAATCAAATTTCTCAATAAAAACATGCGATTTTGGTGTATCAAAATGTGTTATTAAAAATTATGAAAACAAGAATTTAGAATCTGATTTCCCTTCTCAATTACATAATGGAAAGGCTTTTTATTCGGAACAATCGAAAATAAAAATTGAGGATTGTTCAATTTTCGATTCTTCTCAATTTGGAGACAATTCAGAAATAAGTATTCTTTCGGATGTCTTTGGAATATTCCATAATCAAGACCAATCTATTTGTTGTATTTTGTTTAGTGGTGTAAATGTTAAAGCAGAAATTATAGATTGCAATTTTGGTCTTCTTTACACTGATTTTGATAAAGAAAAAAAAGGTCAATCTGGTTTGGGAATTAGTATTACGGCTTTAACAGAAAAAGACGAATCTTTTATACAGATTAAAAATTCTGAGTTTAGTGGATTAGATTGTGGTATTCTTGTAGGCAATGGTAGAACGTGTCTCGTACATAAAAGTACATTCACATCTCTTAAAGAAGCTTTTCTCGTTATAAAAAATCCCTCTGAAATTTTAGTTGATTCATGTGTTGCAACTGATTCTTTGTGGACCGAGCCAGGAAAAATATCGAAAATCCATTTTGAAAATATGGACAAAAGTTCTATTGCCGTTGCTAGAGATGGTTCTGGAAATTTCAGAACAATCCATGATGCTTTAGACTATGCTGCAAATGGATCTGTAATACATGTGAAAAAAGGAACATATAAGGCGTCCTTTGCAATTGATAAACCTGTAACGATAATTGGTGAAATGACAGATGATGGAGAAAAACCAGAAATTTTCTGGGAGTACGAGAAGTCTGATGTTGGTATAGATATAAAATCAAAAGCTACACTGAAAAATTTGAATGTCATTTGCGTGTCTGAAGTAGATCATTCTTCGTTGGTGTTTGGAGATGGAAAATACTATGCAGCGATAAACATAACAGATAATGCTACTTTAATGAATGTAACTATTGAAAATAGTGTTGATGACGGAATCATCATTGCCAATAATGCTGAACCGACTATAGAGCGATGTTGTATAAAAGGGTGCCAGGGATGTGGTATAACGGTATATGGTGCTGGCGGGAATATTAAAAAATGTGAAATTTTTGACAACGGGCAGAATGGAATCCTAAAAATAGACTCCGCTTTTGATGTTGTATCTGATTGTGATATTTACGAGAATAATTACGCCGGTGTTAAAATCCAAGATTCTGCTTCGGGTTCTTTAAATAAATGTCACATTTATAATAATAAGCAAAATGGTCTGTTTATTATAGGAAGTGCAGCACCTAAGATAGAAAACTGTAAGATTCACGATAACAAGACTGAAGGGGAGTCATTCTATCCAGGAATTGTTGTGGGTGAAAAGGCCTCGCCCAAAGTAAATGGATGTGAAATTTATAATCATCTAAGTCATGGTTTATGGGAACAAAAACAAGCTTGTGGTGCTTATTCAAATTGCAATATTCATGATAATAAAGGGGCTGGTGTTGAAATACAAGATTTTGCTTCAGGAGAATTTACAGATTGTCTTGTCCACGAAAATGTAGGCCATGGTTTACAAATTAAGGGGGAGGCTGCTCCAAAATTTTGTAATTGTAGAGTGTTTAACAATATGAAAGAGAATATTCATGTTGAAAAAGGAAGTTTGCCTGATATAGATGACGAAACTCTTTATTCTGATTGACTGATTTTCCTTTTTACCATTCTTTTACAAACTAAACCTTGCCAAATTGGAGGTGTATTCTACATTTCCTCCTGCGGTTCGAAATAGTGTACCGAGACATCCAATGAATTTTGGATGTTTTTTCTTTTTGGAGAATGGTGCATGACGGGGAATTGTAAAAAGAAACGCAAGGCGAGTCGCAGAAAAGCACGTCAGCTTGCAATTTTGAAAAAAGTTGCGGAATTGAAGAAACGAATGTTCTTTGATCCGACGTATGATCCTGTTTTCAAGAAAATTTTTGAGAAAATGCAAAACCTCATTCATTTTTTGAATGCAGTTTTGCATTTGGAGGGCGAACATAAATTTGTTTATGCAGAACATCTTAAGCCAACAATAAATGTGATGACTCCTGCCAAGAATCGAAAAATTGTCCGTTTTGATATTCATGCGCGTACTATGGACGGGCAATATATTGATGTGGAAATGCAAAGGGCAAGTCACGAAAATTTTCTTGGTCGTATAGAACTCTATTCTTCATTACTGACGATTAATGCGAAAATCGTCATGGATAGTGAAATGACGAAAAAGGAACGGATGGCGCATCCATTTCTCATGCCGTACGTTTATTCTATTTGGATATGCAATTTTGAGGTGGATTTTTGCAAGAGTTATCATGAGGAATTGGCTCTTTTCCGGTGCTCGGACATGGAAAACTCAGCCCCCTTGCCTATCTATCCTCAAAAAAGGTATATTGTAATAGACTTGACCAAGTACGCTCCGCAGACGGAACATTCGGCAGAAAATGAGTGGATTGAACTTTTCAAGGATATGCCGACGGCGACACGAATGCCCAAAGGCAAAAGTGAAGTCATTGAAAAAGTCTACGAGCTTATGAAGGTCGGTAATTCAACGGGTGAATTTATCAAGAAGGTGGCAACGAGTATGATCGATAGAGACGAATTTAATGCGTGCGTGAGTACCGCTCGCCACGAAGGCGAAGCAAAAGCAAAAGAAAAGTTTGCGGCTCGTGAGAAGAAGATTGCTGAATATCTTCGGTCTCATGGAGTGTCGGCGAAATTGCTGAATGCCGCGCTAGCAATCAAGTAACAATTTATCAAATATCAAAAAATCCCTGCCACTTGCTGTGACAGGGATCTTAACATTGTCATACCCGCCACTGTGCGGGCATCTCCGTTTAAACAGAGAGCTGCTAATTACTTCTTCTTCGTCTTCTTGGTTTCAAGCCATTCGTCGAAGGTAATGCTGCGGTCAACAACACCGTTCGGCGTGAGTTCCAAAACGCGGTTCGCGACAGTTTGGACAAATTCATGGTCCTGAGAGCAGAAGATGACCGGTCCCTGGAATGCCTTGAGACCGTTGTTCAATGCGGTAATGGCTTCCAAGTCGAGGTGTGCGGTCGGTTCGTCGAGGAGCAAGCAGTTGGCGTTCGAGAGCATCATCTTCGAAAGCATGCAGCGCACCTTTTCACCACCGGAGAGCACGTTTGCGCTCTTGAGGGCTTCTTCACCGGTAAAGAGCATACGGCCGAGGAATCCGCGGATGAACGTTTCGTCCTGTTCCTTGCTGTATTGGCGCAGCCAATCCACGAGGGAGAGGTCTGTCTTGAAGTAAGCGTCGTTGTTCTTCGGGAAGTAGTTGTAGCTGATGGTGTTGCCCCATTTGAGCACTCCGTCCGGAGCCTTGATTTCTTCGGCAATGAGCTGGAAGAATGCGGTCTTGAGTGTATCGTATTCACCGACGAGTGCGACTTTGTCCTGGTTGCCGAGCGAGAAGTCGAATCCCTTGCAGATAATGCCGTCGCCGCCGTCAATTGTAGCGTTCTTGACTTCGAGCACAATCTTGCCCGGTTCGCGGTCCATCTTGAAGTTCACCCACGGGAACTTACGGCTGGAGGCCGGCATTTCTTCGACGGTCATCTTGTCCAAAAGCTTCTTACGGCTGGTGGCCTGCTTTGCCTTAGCGGCGTTAGAAGCGAAACGGCGGATGAACGCCTTGAGTTCTTCAATCTTTTCTTCTGCGCGGCGGTTCTGGTCCTTGCGCTGCTTCTGGGCGAGCTGGCTTGCTGCGTACCAGAATTCGTAGTTACCGCCGTAAATGTTGATCTTGCCGTAGTCGATATCGCAAGTGTGCGTGCAGACGGCGTTCAAGAAGTGACGGTCATGGCTCACCACGATCACGATGTTTTCGAAGCGTTCGAGGTAGTCTTCGAGCCAGCCGACGGTTTCCAAATCAAGGTGGTTCGTCGGTTCGTCCAAGAGCAAAATGTCCGGGTTGCCAAACAGAGCCTGGGCGAGGAGCACGCGGATCTTCTGGCCGCCATCGAGTTCTGACATCAAGTTGTAGTGGAATTCTTCGGGAATGCCGAGGCCCTTGAGGAGCACGGCTGCGTTGGAATCGGCTTCGTAACCGCCGATTTCGCCAAAGCGCGTTTCGATTTCCATGGCCTGCATGCCCTGTTCTTCGGTCATTTCAGGGAGGGCGTAAAGTTCATCGCGCTTTTTGCTAAGTTCGTAGAGCTCCGGGAAACCCATCATTACGGTTTCGAGGACTGTGTTGTTTTCGTAGGCAAAGTGGTCCTGCTTCAAAACGGCGATACGTTCGCCCGGGTCCTTCGTGACTTCACCCGTGTTCGGTTCGAGTTCGCCCGAAAGAATCTTGAGGAATGTGGACTTGCCGGCACCGTTTGCGCCGATGACACCGTAGCAGTTGCCTCTCTTGAAGGAAAGGTTCACTTCCTTGAAGAGGACGCGGCTACCATATTGAAGACTGACATTAGAAACATTAAGCATGGCGCCAAAGATAGTAAATTGTGGGTCGGGATTGTAGGGGGCTTGGGCTTTGCTAGCCCGAAAAAGCTATTATTAAACGTGTCATCCTGAACAACGCGAAGGATCCAGTAGAAAAACCGTCATTCCGAGCATCGCGAGGAATCCAGTTGTTTTTTAGGTTTACTATGAAAATTAATTTATTTAAAAATATGGTGGAGCTCGCAATCTGTGCCTCACTCGCTTTTGTTATTTCGGGATGTTCCGATGAACGTCATGTGGTGTCTATCGATGTAACAGAAGTCACTGATGAAGAAGTCACTGATGAAGAAGTCACTGATGATGAAGGCTCGTCTACTGAGAAAAGTTCGTCTTCGTCCTCGGCAAAATCATCCTCTTCTTCTGCGGAAAAGTCCTTTTTCAGTAAAACTTGGCGCGAAGATTGCCTTGCGAAAATCAACGAATATCGTGCAACCGAGAATCTCGATCCGCTGACATTCGCACCAGAAGAAAAGCAAACCTGCACTGACAATCAAGCTGCCGACGACCTCGCTTCGAATAAAGCTCACGGTCATTTTGGTGATTGCGGCGAAGGTGCGCAAAATTCGGGTCCTAACTTTAGCACCTCTTGGCGCAAAACTGCAACAGAAGCAACCGATGCTTTCCTCAAGATGATGTGGGAAGATGAAAAGGCTCTTGTGGTAAGCGGTGAGCGCGATCCCGACAAAAAAGAGGATTATTCCTATATCGGCCATTACCTGAACATGAAGGGCAATTACAAAACGGTCGCTTGTGGTATTGCTCTCACGGAAGATAGTAAAAAAGGCTGGCTGAATATTAATTTTTTCAGAAAGTAAAAACCTAATAAAATTGTAAGAAATTCCCATGATGATTAGTCATATGGAAATTATTTTGTAATATAAGCCCCATTTACTTAATGGGGTCTTTTTTTTATCTTTGTCCCCATGAGTTTAAAGTCAAAATTTTTCATTTTTTTGTTGACGTTTGTTGCGCTTGCTTATTCGGCAGCTCCTGCGGATTCTACTAAACCTTCGAAAAAGGGCGGGCTTCTTGGTAGCCTTTATCCAGTTGAAGAGGATGAGGCAATCCATCGTGGAAATATCCTCACGGGCGCAACGCTTTTCTTGCTTCAAGGAAATTCTGACGAAGATGCGCTGAACATTCTGTTTGGTGATATTTACAAGGCCGAAGGTTATACTTTTACCGCCGAAGTTTTTGGTGGATATTTTATTCGTGATGCTATGGCGATTGGCGCTCGTGCTGGGTACAGTCGTACATATGTAGATATCGACTATTCAATCCTCGAAGATCTGGCCGATGTTAAGGAACATCGCAAGTATGTGAGTAACGGTTTTTTTGTTCAGCCGTTCCTCAAGAACTATTTGAAAGTATTTGATTCCAAGACGATTTACTTTTTTAACGAAACTTCGCTTACGGTAGAATATTCCTACGGTATCTCGCAATCGGATGATGGCAAGGATGTTTCGAAAACGAAAAATCATGGCTGGACGTTTAAGTTTGGCATTAATCCTGGCCTGAGTATTATGGTGCTGGATCGTTTGGCGTTTGAAACTTCAGTCGGACTTTTGGGCTTGAACTCTTCGTGGATTGTAGTTGAAGAAAATGGTGAAAAACGCAGTGAAGTTTCTTACAACATTGTGAATTTTAAGATAAACTTATTGGCCCTTGATTTCTCGTTGGTGTATTTCTTCTAGGAGTTTGTAATGTTGTTAGAAAATTTTAATCGCACGAAAAATGGATATTGTGCTAGTGCTGCGCTCTCGCTCCTTGGACTTGTCGCAATTGTACTTTTGAATGGATGTTCGGCAGATTACGATACATTTGGGGCATCGGATTACCGCAATTTAGAAGAAATTTCGTTTGCAGAACAGGATGGCTCATCTGCTGTATATTCGGCAGAACATCGCATGGAATTTGATTTTGTAGCACCGCCAGAATCGCTTGATACCTGGGATTCTGTGACAGTCGAAAATATCGATATGAGTCATTTTGCATCACTCTATTTGGTTGATGGTAAAATTGAGGAATTCCCGACGGATTCTTTGGCGCTGGATTCTTTGACGAAAAAGGTTTCTCGTTCAAAAAAAGCGGTAAGAGTTGGCGATAAAATTCAAGTCCCTAGCGACCATATTGTTTATGTCGTTGTTGTTTCCGAAAGCGGGAAAAAATCAATTTGGCAGTTAGTGTTGAACGTTCCAGAACTCGAACCGGTAAGCAGTTCCTCTTCTGCAAAATCTGCAAAGTCTAGTAGCTCCGCGAAAAGTTCTGCTTCTAGTAGTGCATCGAGTAGTTCCACAAAATCCGCAACGTCAAGTAGTGTGTCGAGCAGTTCCACGAAAAAATCGAGCAGTTCAAATAGCGACGAATCTCCTGACTCTAGTGACTCTCGTGAATCCAGCGATTCTCAAAACTCTAGCAGCTCCACGAAAAAATCGAGCAGTTCAAATAGCGACGAATCTCGCGAATCTAGCGACGAATCTCGTGAATCCAGCGACTCCCGCGAATCCAGCGATTCTCAAAACTCTAGCAGTTCTGACGCAGAAGAACCCGTCGAATCTAGCGACTCTCACGAAGCCGTTGCTCCGCGCGTTCTTTCGCTTTCTATCGCAGGCAAGTCTGCCGAATTTGATGCAGAACGCAAAACGTTCCATGTGGACGATTTGGATTTCCGTACAGATCTCACAGCGCTTGAACTTTCTGAAATGGAACTTCCAGAAGGCGCTACTGCAAATGTCGAAGTGGGCGAGTCTTACGACTTTGGCGCGGGCGTTCAAGTGACTGTCACGAATGCAAACGACGAATCTGAAACGTACACTATCAAGGCGGGCTATCAGCTGCCGGGATCAAATTTCAATTCCTGGAAAGGTAACAATGTCACGCCAGATTCCATCTGGGGCAATGCCAATACCATTTTAACGACGACAGAAAAAATCACGTCTGGCTCCATGATCGGTGCTCAAATCCAAACGAGTTCTGCTCTTACCAAAATGGCTAGCGGTAGCCTTTACACGGCTGACTTTAACCCCAAGGGTGTTGGGACGCTTTCGATGGCGAGTTCTTCGACATGGCCCGATGGCAATGAACTCCTGGATTTCGGCAAGCCTTTTAACGCCCGCCCGGAATTTATGGAAGTCAAGTTCAGCTACGATAGCAAGGGCGATAGCTGCGACATTTACATCCTTCTTGAAAATCGCACCGGCGACAAGAACGTCAATCGCAAATCAAGTGACGTGAACAAGCTGGTCGCTTCCGCTTGGTTCCGCTCCGCAAAGGCGGATAATTCCGGCCGCGAAAATCCTGATGTCGTTAGCGTCTCGGAACCGGACGAAAACAAGATGCGTACGCTCCGTCTCAAGCTCCAGTACGGCGAGCCGCTCGCAGGCTCACCGATTGAAAATTCTTCGACGTTCAACACGAAACTTGAATCCTCGAACAAGTCCGCCATCAATAACGGCTTGGTGCAGGGGACAGGTGATGAGCCCGTGACTCATATTCGCGTCGTTTTTGCTTCGAGTGCCGATGGAAACCATTATAAGGGTACAAAGGGGGCGATACTCGTTATTGACGAAATGAAACTTATTTATTAGTCCATATATTATATAATACTCACAAGGGTTCCCAAACTTTCGGCTTTTAACTAACTTTTAATTAAGGTTAGAAAATGATACGAAAGTTATATCTCCCTCTTCTTATTGCACTGTTCTCGCTCGCGCTCACATCGTGCCAAAGCGAGAAACAGACCGTCATCCCTAACAGGGTTCATTCCATCAGCGATCTCGGCCACAAAAAAGTGGGCGTGCAGATTGGCAACACCGCCGATATCTACGCATCGGACTTTGGTGGCGACACGGCTAAAATCGATGTCGAACGCTACACGAAGCTTGCCGATGCCGTGCAGGCACTGTTGCAGGGGAAGATTGACGCGGTCATGAGTGACGACCAGCCCGCCAAGGCTTTCGTGCTCCAGAATCCGTCGCTTCGCATTCTCGAAGAAGTCTTCGTCGAAGAAATGTATGCAGGCGTTGTCGCGAAGGGCAACGAAGCGCTTTTGGATTCAGTGAACCAGGCGCTTGAAGCGATGAAGAAGGATGGCGTTTACGATTCCCTCTTCAATACGTACATTTACCGTTCGGGCAATTACCACTACCAGAAAAAAGTGACCGAAGGCCCGAAGCTCGTTGTTTCGACCAACGCTCAGTTCCCGCCGTACGAATACTACGAGAACACAAAGATTGTCGGTCTCGATATCGAAATCGTGAATTACATTGCCGACTACCTCAACCGTACCGTTGAAATTCAGGACATTGAATTTGACGCGATTATCAATGCGGTTGCATCGGGCAAGGCTGATGTCGGTTTCTCGGGATTCACCGTTACCGAAGAACGCAAAAAGTCCATCAACTTTACGACTCCGTACACGCTCTCGAAAGTCGTCGTGATTGTTCGCGGTGACCAAGCTGTCGAAAGCGAAGAAAGTTTTGGCGATCATGTCTACAAGAATTTCGTGAAGGATTCCCGCTGGAAGTTCATTGTCGAAGGTCTCCGCAACACGCTTGTGATTTCGTTCTTTGCGGCTCTCCTCGGTATCATGATTGGCTTTGTGATTGCGCAGATTCGTACGAGCAACGAATTCAACGGCCGTTTCAAGGTGCTGAACTGGTTTGCTAAGGCTTACCTTGCCGTGATTCGCGGTACACCGATGATGATCCAGCTCCTCATCATTTACTACATCGTCTTCTCGTCGGTGAACATCAACAAGATTCTCGTCGCGATTGTTGCTTTTGGCATCAACTCGGGCGCCTACGTTTCTGAAATCATCCGCAGCGGTATCAAGGGCGTAGACCCGGGACAGATTGAAGCGGGCCGTAGTCTTGGCCTCAAGTTTCGCACAGTCCTTTATTACATCGTTTACCCGCAGGCGTTCAAGAACTCGCTTCCTGCTCTCACGAACGAGTTTATCTCGCTCATCAAGGAAACATCCATTTGCGGTTACATCGGCCTTACCGACCTTACTCGCGGTGGCGATATCATCCGCAGTATGACTTACGAAGCCATGCTCCCGCTCCTTGCTGTGGCAGCTATTTACTTTATCATTGTCGCCGGGCTTTCGGCTTGTGTTGCAAAACTTGAAAAGAGGTTGAAGAAAAATGAACGCTAATGCAGAAACTTTAATCCAGGTCAAGAACCTTTGCAAATCTTACGGTGACAAGCAAATCCTCAAGGGTATTTCGCTTGATATCCATCGCGGTGACGTGATTGCTATTATCGGCCCGTCTGGTTGTGGTAAGTCGACGTTCTTGCGCCAGCTGAATTTGCTGGAGCACCCGACGAGCGGCGATATCCTTTTGGATGGCAAGAGCATTTTGGCGAAGGATGTTTCGAAGCCTTCGATTCGCGAGCGCGTTGGCATGGTTTTCCAGCAGTTCAACCTGTTCAAGAACATGACCGCACTCAAGAACATCATGTTTGCGCCAGTGAAACTCGGGCGTTTGTCCAAGGCAGATGCCGAAACGCGTGCTCGTGAACTCTTGAAGCGCGTGGGTCTCTTGGACCGTGCAGACCATTATCCGGCACAGCTTTCGGGCGGTCAGCAGCAGCGTATCGCAATAGCCCGTGCTATGGCAATGCAGCCCGAAGCCATCCTCTTTGATGAACCGACGAGTGCTTTGGACCCGGAAATGGTGGGCGAGGTGCTCAAGATTATGAAGGACCTTGCAAAGTCCGGCATGACGATGATCGTTGTAACGCACGAAATGAGCTTTGCCCGTGAAGTGGCAAACCGTGTGCTCTTCTTTGCCGACGGTTACGTTAAGGAAGACGGATCCCCTGAAGAAGTCTTCGACAACCCGAAGGACACCCGCCTCAAGGAATTCTTGTCCGCACTCAAGAAGTAGACTGTCGCGGCACTCCCGCATTAAGTTGTCATCCCGGACTCCGTTCCGGGATCACCATTATTTGTCATCCCCGCCTTATTTCTTCGTCATCCTGACGCTGAAGGCGGAAGACAACTCAAAAGGCGAGTGTTGCGACCATGCTTGCATGGGCATAACCGAGCCAAAGAGTTGGGGCGTAGCCCCATCCAGTTAAGTTTTAATGACGATAAAAACTAGAAACCCCGGTTTTAAAACCGGGGTCTCTTTAAACGCGTGCATCTTGTCGGCATTTAGCCGGCGTTCAGCGCTTAGTTATAGCTATTCTTAGCTTCGGACTGAGCCTTGAAAATCTTGTCGTATTCGTCCTTCGAGATTCTCATGTAACCCGTCACGATCTTGCCAGATTCGTCTTCGCCGAATTCATAGTAGGCGGAGTCGCCCTTGACGCGCATCAAAATGTCCATGTTGAGCGAATTCTTGCCACGGAGAGCGTTGTTCTCGTATTTGGCCGTGAGGTCGCCGTTCACGTTTCTGATGGTGTAATCGACGTTGTTTTCGGTAAGAACTTCGAAAATCATGTCGGCTTCGCCTTTCCAGTAACCCGTATAGTTGGGCTTTTCATTGTTGCAGCCGAAGAACGTAAACGAAGAAATTAAAAGTGCGGAGAGTATAAGTTTCGTTTTCATGCTCTTAAATTAGATAATTTTTTCCGGTTGGGTTAGCGAATCTATGTAATGTTGTTTTAACGGTGAGTTATTTACAACACCTGAAACCGACACTCGGGTACTGGTTCTGCGGGTAGAAGCTGAATTTGCTTACGGAACAGCTACTTTCGTTGTTCGTGTTCCATGCGCCACCTGCGACCAGGAACTTGTCCGGGTGCTGCTTGCTTGTTGAGGCTGTCCATTCCCAGAGGTTTCCGTTCATGTCGTACATGCCATACCAGCTGCGGCATTGCGTCTTGCGACCGCTTCTCTTGGCTGCCTTTGTGTTGGTATTGCACTTGCTCTGCTTGTAACCATTACCGTAAGAGAACTTGAAACCGTCCTTGCCACGGCAGGCGGCTTGCCATTCTTCGATTGTGCAGAGGTGTTTGCCTTCGTTCTTGCAAATGCGTGCGGCTTCTTCCTGGCTTACCATGTCCTTCGGTGTAGCGTCCGGCTGGTTCGGGTATTCATAGGCGTCTACGCAGACGGTCTTTCCGCCAACCGGGACGGGGTAGGCGTTCTTGCCGCAAATGTTATCGCTTGCCATGTCGTACTTGGCTTCTTCCCAAGCGGAGCGGTTACCGACGGAGTCGGTAGCGTAGAAGAACACGGAACCGGTCTTGTTGTATTCTATGCCCTTGCTTGCGTCTTGCGGATTGAGCGTATCGCCGATGGAAACAAACGTCTTGCATTTGATTTCGTCGCACTTGACCTTGAGCTTGATCGGGTCGTAGTAGCGGCCTGCAGGAGGCGTGATTTCGGCTGTGGGCGGGACCTTGTCCGAGTTGCGGAGGCTATCGGCGAAGCGAGCCTTGTTCAGGGAATCCTGGCGGTCTCTCTCGATACGTGCGAGCGAGTCGTTAACGCGGGCGAGACTATCCCTGCGGAACTTGCGATAGGCACGGATGCTGTCCTTGTTGACTGCCGGGACTTTGGGCAAATTGGCGAGCGAATCTGCCGTGCGGATGGAGTCCGCGATGCGCAAACTGTCTGCGATTCTAGCTTCTTCGAGAGCCTTCAAGCTGTCGGCCTTGGCCTGTTCGGCGCGGAGGCTATCAAGAATCTGCTGTTGGCGGAGTGCGAGTTCCGAGAGTTTCTGTTCTTCAAGCGCTTGCTGCTTGACCTTGTTGAGCTGGCACTGCACTACAAAAAGGCAGATGAGCAAAAGGAACATCAAAATCAAGATGACGAGATTGCGTTTCCCGTTTTTCTTCTTCTGGTTGCCCTGCGCATTTTGTGCGTTCTTCGTAGAATTCTTTTCGTTGTTTGCCATAAGTTACACCTTGTTTTCGACTGCTTCGTTTTCACCTTCGGCTTGATCTTCTTCAATAACTTCGTTGAAGAGGTCGTGCCAGTGGCGGAAAATTTCTGCTTTAAGTTCTTTCGGGGTGAGGCCGCGTCTCAGGTTGTTTCTGTAAGCGGTAGAAATTTTACCTGTTTCTTCGGAGACGATGATGATGAGGGCATCACTTTCGGCAGCGAGAGCTTTAGCGGCGCGGTGGCGCATACCGTAGCCTGCATCGCCTTCGGCGTTACCGGTCGGCATTGGGAGAATGCAGCCTGCGGCGACAATCGACTTGCAGTTGAGAATCACGGCGCCGTCGTGCAAAGCGGAGTTCGGGAAAAACAATGCGCGCAAAAGTCTAGAGCTGATTCGTGCATCGAGGTATTCACCCGTATCAGCGTAGTTCTTGAGGCCCACGCGTTTTTCAAGCACGATGAGCGCGCCGGTCTTTGTCTTTGCCAAATCCTGAACGGCTGAGCAAATTTTCTGGGCGATGTCATCGAGACCGCTCGCGTGGAAGAGGATGTTTCGCAAGTCCACTTTACTCACGCTCTGACCGATTCGCGTAAGGGCGCTTCGAATTTCGGGCTGGAACAAAATCACGATGGCGATAATACCGAGCGTAGCGAGGTTACTGAGCATCCACACAAGCGTATGGAGTTCCCACCACTGCGCAATGAGCCATGCGAGAATAAGCAAAAAGCCGCCGAAAATCATCTGTGCTGCACGCGTCCCGCGGAACAGCAAAAAGATATAGTACAGAATGACTGATATGAGGAGAACGTCCAGAATGTCAGCCATACGAACATCGATGATGCCGAATAACTTAAACAGCGTCATGGGACTTCAAAGCCTCCAAATATAAAAGTGATTCTTTTGCTTCGCGAACATCGTGAACGCGGATAACGCTTGCACCGCCAAGGGCGGCGATAATGTCTGCGGTCACGGTCGGGATAAGTCTATCGCTTGTTTCAAGTCCAGGCATCTTTCCGATGTAGGACTTTCTCGACGTGCCGATCAAAACGGGGTAGCCGTCCTTGAGCATCACGTCCACGGACTTCATCAAGTCTATGTTGTCTTGAACCGTCTTTCCAAAACCGATACCCGGATCAATGCAAATGCGTTCTTTTTCGACACCGGCGTCAAGGAGCTTCTTCACCTGAGCCAAGAGTTCTTCTTGAACTTCCTGCACCACGTTTGTGTATGGCTTAAAGTCCTGCTGCATCGTTCCGAAGTTTCCGCGCATGTGGTTCAGCACCACGCTTGCCTTTGTGCTTGCAACGGTTTCTATCATCTTCGGGTCCATCATGCAGGCGCTGATGTCGTTGATGATGTGCGCACCGAGCTTCATGCATTCTTCGGCGACTTTAGCCTTGACCGTATCGACCGAGATGTAGAACTTGCGGAATCCCGGATTGTCGAGGTCTTCCGAAATGGTTGCGGTCTGTGCGAGCGCCTCTACGACGGGGCATACGCGGTCAAGTTCTTCCTGAACGCTCACGGGAGCACTCCCGGGGCGGCTGCTTTCACCGCCGATATCGAGAATCACAGCACCTTGTTCCACCAACGAAATGGCGTGCTCGTAAGCGGCTTCGGGCGTGTTATGCTTGCCTCCATCAAAGAAACTGTCCGGGGTAACATTCACGATACCCATGACAAGCGGCATCCTCGAAGCTGGAATGATGTCGTTTCCAATTTTCCAAGAGATTGCACGATTAGATTCTAATAGAGAGCGGAGCATTGAGCGACCTTATTCGTTTTCTTTCACAGAATTTGTAGCGGTTTCGTTGCCTGATGCAGGGGCGGGCTGCACGTCGGTAATCGGAGCTACCGGCGGTTGGTCACCCGGGTCAGGCGGCGGAGTATTTTCTTCTTCGCGTTTCTTTGCGAGCTCTTCCATGGCCTTGTACTGGCGGCTCTTCTTTGTACCGGTGAGCTTTTCGCCAGCCATGACCTTGTCGATTTCTTCGCGGTCGAGCACTTCAAATTCAAACAGCGCTTCGGCGAGGTCGGTGAGCTTGTCCTTGTGTTCTTCAAGGAGTTGTCTTGCCTTGTTGTCCATACGCTTGATCAAGTTGTTGATGGCGTTGTCGATCTTTTCGGCCATCATTTCAGACATTTCCTTCGGCTTACTGATTTCGCGTCCGAGGAATACTTCGCCATCGGCGCGGCTGTAGCAGACCGGTCCGATTTCTTCGTCAAAGCCCCATTCCGTCACCATCTTGCGGGCTAGTTCTGTCGCGCGCTGAATGTCGTTACTTGCACCTGTGCTCTGGTGGTTGAAGAAAATGAGTTCGGCGAGACGGCCGGACATCATGATCATGATGCGTTCTTCGGCGTATTCGCGGCTGTAGCTGACCTGGTCGCGTTCGGGCAAACTCATGGTCACACCGAGAGCGCGTCCGCGAGGGATAATCGTAATTTTGTGGAGCGGGTCGGAGTGCTTGCAGAGAAGCGTCATGAGGGCATGGCCTGCTTCATGGTAAGCGGTGTGGCGCTTTTCTTCGTCGGTCATGAGGAGCGTGCGGCGTTCAGCACCCATGCTGAGCTTGTCGCGTGCTTCTTCAAAGTCGAGCATCGTCACTTTCTTGTTGTTGAACCTTGCGGCGAGGAGCGCTGCTTCGTTCACCAAGTTTTCGAGGTCTGCACCGGCAAGTCCCGGAGTTCCCTTAGCGACTGCCTTCACATCGACATCATCGCCAAGAGGCACCTTGCGCTTTTTCAAGTGTACCTTCAAAATTTCTTCACGGCCCTTGAGGTCGGGGAGGCCCACCACAATCTGGCGGTCAAAGCGGCCCGGGCGGAGGAGAGCCTTGTCGAGCACATCCGGACGGTTCGTGGCGGCAATCAAAATCACGCCTTCGTTAGCGGTAAAGCCGTCCATTTCCACGAGCAACTGGTTCAAAGTCTGTTCGCGTTCGTCGTGACCGCCTCCGAGACCTGCACCACGCTGGCGACCCACGGCATCGATTTCGTCGATGAACAAAATGCACGGAGCGTTCTTCTTACCGGTTTCAAACAAGTCACGCACGCGGGATGCACCCACGCCAACGAACATTTCCACGAAGTCCGAACCCGACATGCTAAAGAACGGCACGCCTGCTTCGCCTGCAACAGCGCGGGCGAGGAGCGTCTTACCTGTACCCGGAGGGCCAACGAGCAAAGCACCCTTCGGGATGCGGCCACCGAGCTTGTCGTATTTCTTTGGATCCTTCAAAAATTCAACGAGTTCCTGCAAGTCCTGCTTGGCTTCGTCGCAACCGGCAACGTCATTGAACGTGGTCTTCTTCTGCGAGTTCAGCTGGCGCACTTGGCTCTTGCCGAACGAGAACGGGCTCTTACCGCCACCGCCCATCTGACGGCTCATCATGATATAGAAGAACGCAATCAGCAAAATGGCTGGCAAGAATGCAACGAGAGTATCAATCCAGGTGGTCGATTCGTGAATGACCTTGACCTTCACGCCCTTGAAAGCTTCCCAAGTCGAAATCTGCTCGTTCGAAATATCGAGCATGTGGCTCTTGAAATGCTTGTTCTTGGTGTCGGTGCTATTGCGAGTGAACCTGGCGAGAGCGCTTTGGCTCTTCTTGGCCTCGGCGATTTCTTCCGGGGACATCTCGTAAGCGCCTTCGATAATCACGCCATCGGGAGTCTTCTGGAGGGTGAGTTCAGTAATGACCTTGGTTGAATCGCCCATCATGGCTAAAAATTCGGTGCGGGTGATATCCTTGCTGGACTCTTTCCCGGTCATGGGGAACATGACGAAAAGCATGAGGAGCATGATGAGAACAATGATAAAATTCTTGTTCTTAAACGGAGCTGGCTTCTTTGGTTGATTCATTATAATCCTTTTCTTTCTTCTCGCAAGATACAAATTTTGCGGCTGAAAGCGCGTCTTTGAACTCGCAAATCCAGACAGTATGCGCTATTTTGACGACGGAACGCCGGCGATAAACCGCCCGGACCGGGATTTTCACGTGGGCAGGCTCCTTAGGACCGTAGAAAAAGCCAATCGGGAACCGAAAACCCTTTTCTGTGAGCCACAACCGGAACATTTCGGACAGATCTGCATTGGCGTATTCGCGTAGAATCTTGTTGAGCTTTTTCTTGTCCAGCGCAATCGTACGTATTGCATTGTCATCCTGAGGCGAAGCCGAAGTAAGCGGGAATCCCCTTGTGTCATCCTGAGCGAAGTCGAAGGATCTAGAGCATTTAGCGATTACTTTTGCATACGCTTTGTCTGCTAGCCCCGCAATCTTGCAAAGCTGTTGGATTGCCCCCGGACATTCTCGTTCCAGATTCGGCAAAAACTCGTGCCTAATCTTGTTGCGTGCGAACTTCACATCCGCATTGCTTTCGTCCTCGCACCAGCTTAAACCATTTTCGCGAGCATAGGCGAGGAGGTCGCTACGAGTGACGTTCAAGAATGGACGATAGATGTGAATGCAGGGAATGTCATGCCCGACTTGATCTCTTTGATCACTTAGTGCTTTAGCACTTATGTGAGCATGATCCGCGTATGGGGAGGGCATCTCCTTCTTGTCCAGAATCTCCCTTACTTCCTGAATCCCGCGGAGCCCGGCTAGCGTTGTCCCTCGCTTAAGACGCATATACATCGTCTCCGCCTGATCCCCCGCATGATGCGCCGTCACGATAGCTATCGTAACGCACCCTTCTTCAATGTCATCCCGGACTCCGTTCCGGGATCGCCATTTTTTATTCAGAGCAATCTCGACTAGCGCTTTATACCTTGCATCTCGTGCGTTCTCTTCTAGCGAACCGTCTGCATCTTTCAGAGCTTCACCATCCAACTTCTTCAAGAAAAACGGAACGTCGTGCGACTTTGCAAATTCTTCTACAAATTTTGCGTCTCTGTCTGCCGTTCCTTCGCGTAGCCCGTGATGTACATGCGCAATGCCTAGCCATTCAATTCCAAGTGCATCGCGGTTCTCGATAAAATAATGAGCCAAGCAAATAGAATCTAAACCGCCTGAAACTGCAAGCAGCAGGCGCTTAAAACCATGATGGCGAATATTTTCAACTAAATCGAAAGTCAATCAAATAGAGTTCAGGGCAAGAGTAAAATTCTTCTTAATCACCGTAGTCGATGTGTGGGTATTTGCTTAATGAATCTAAAGTTTCCTTTGTCGGGAGCGATCTTACGCATGTATAGAATTCATTTTGATTGTCGATGTCGTAGATGAATACGGGGCCATCGTCATAACGTTTGGGGCCAATATATTTGTCTCTAGCGCTGAGTAGAAAATTTTCATCTTTTTCTAAACATAGATTTTTTGTTATAAAAGCACTTTTGTTTTGTCGACTGCAAGTTTTGCCATTGCTAGAAAATACTTCAAGAAGATTTTCTCCTGTAGAATCAAGCCAAATGCTTTTGGTGTATTCAAAAGACTGGTTTGCAATAGAAAAAACTTGATGGTAATAGTCCATTTTTGAAAATTTGAAGACTCCAAGTTTTACTAAAACGGAACTCATGTATGGTTCGTACATTAATCCTAATGTGTTTAACAATATAAAGCTGTAGAGTGTTGATCTTTTTTGTTCAGTTTCTTTATTCCCGATGGAATCATCTTTTGCTAGAGTCCCTTTTTCGAAAGTTTTGGTAACATATAAGGAATCTTGCGTAAATTTCAAAGTACGATTGTATATAGCGAATTCATTTGAGGAGTCGCAGTTGACTTCGGTCTTTCCGTAAATCCTAGTGCATTTGGTCATATTCCATGTGCCGTAAAGACCGTTGTGGTCGTTGCTTAATGCCAATGTGTCAAGATTGTAGATTTCGTCGTAGAATTGTTGTCTCGAAGAATCATCAGATATTTTTCTTTGGGCCGGACTAATCCACATGGAATCTCCGACAATTTTGATTTTATTCGAGTTCCAGGGCTTGTTGTTTTCTCCCCATGTAAAAGTCTTGGATTCGGAATTGTAGTTACAGGAGACTGTTCCTCGGTTTAAGATACCTGAGTTTTCATCGTAACTGTATGTTGTGGAAAACGTATATCCATCGTTGGAACAGGCGATGAACAAAAATGCGATAATTGCAAGTGCAATAATTTTTTTCATAAAAAATTCCATTTTGTTTAGATAGCAAAAAAATAACAAAATTTTGAAATCAATCTTTTTTTGAAAGCTGTTTGATGCACTGCCTGAATTCGTAGTTGTTGTTCAAGTAAGAACTTAACATCTTTTCTTCTTTACCGGTGATGTTACTGTAGTCTGATATCACTTTTGAAGAATCATATGTTGCGGCTTCGCAGATTTCTTTGGTAATTTGATTTATTTGTGTCGAATGATATTCGCAGGTCTTTTCCCCATTCGAAACGGTCATGTCACGTTTCATCGTGATTGGGTTCTCAAGCATATCCTGGTTGTATTTGACATTTAAATTGGTTCCATTTACAAAAAGAATGATTTCGTTAGCGTTTATTGCAGTAACCCAATAATTATCACCTAACTTAACTGTGTCAGGAATAGATTCGTAAGTATTTGTTTCTTTAATGTAACGCTCGTATTTCCCGTTATGTTTCTTTATTGCTCCAAAATAGTCAAAGCATGCATTTTCTAATTCATCAGCTTCGTCGAATAAATCATATACGATGGAGCAGAAGTTGTTTGTATAATATAACGGTGCCGGGTCATGTACGTAAGTAATCTTTTCTGTAGTGCCCGTGGGGGTAATCGTCATTTCAACATTTGCATAATCTTCTTCAACGAAGAACATTCCGTCATAAATTCGTCCAACATAATTCCATGTGCCAAATAGCGATTTTGAAGAACTTGTGTAAACAGAGGCTGCACTCATTTTAGACACGTCGTTGCATTCGGCTGCAATATAATCGCATTCGTATAGCGTATCATTGGAAAGCATATAGCCGAACGAACTGTAATCATAATTGTCTTTTTCGTATAACGTGTCTATGTCGACGAATCCTAAATATTTGCCGGTTTCCCACGAAAATGAATTTGAGGATTCTTTGTAAATACAATCGTGTTCAAGATGATAGTATCTCAAATGAATTGTGTCTAAGAAGGCAAACTCGCGAGTTTGCGTCCATGAAAGGATGCGCTTGTCGCTGTCTGTTTTTTCGGAGAAAGAGCTTGTTGCGATATCCGAGCTGTAAATGGTATCTTCGGAGGATGAAGATACTGGGCCTTCAGAAATACTTGTCGGATTATCTTCGCTGCAAGCGATAAGTGCAATAGCCGTAAAAAGAAGAGATGTAATCTTTTTCATAAATTATTCCCCTAAATTAATCATTGTAATTGCTGACGTACTGACTCAACAATTGCTTTGTATCTTCTGTCGGAAGACCTCTTGCACATTCATTGAATTCGTCGCTGTTATCAATGCTGAATCCTTCTACAGGTCCTTCTTTATAGTAAGATTGATCGTCGCTTTTATCACGTGCACTCAATAAGAATTCTGCGGTTTCTTCTTTGCACAATTTCTCGTTGATGAATCCCAATCTTTGCGTGTTTGTACAAGTCTTTCCGTTGCTAGACATCGTTGTAATGTAGTTCATTCCTGCTGC
This sequence comes from Fibrobacter sp. UWB16, assembly GCF_900215325.1. Classification (NCBI taxonomy): domain Bacteria; kingdom Pseudomonadati; phylum Fibrobacterota; class Fibrobacteria; order Fibrobacterales; family Fibrobacteraceae; genus Fibrobacter; species Fibrobacter sp. UWB16. Next base: position 724,277 of record NZ_OCMS01000002.1, read on the forward strand.
ATTGAATTTAGGAGTCGAAGTAACTTCAAAGAGTTGGTTGCCAATAATGAACGATTGCGTTAAAAAATCTTTAGATTCCTTCTTTATCGTTTTTTCAAGCATCAGCTGCTTGATGGTGGCGTCGCCGATATCATAACCAAAACTACGATTTATAATTTTTCCGATGTTAACATCGTTTGGATCTAGGTTGTCTGAATCAACAGTTGTAATGATATAAATGGAGTCTTTTGTAATTTTCATTGTTCTTATAATTCCACTTATGCCACCGATGTATTTGGAACACTTGATTTCTGTATCCCCAAGGCTTCTCTTGCAACTGGTGACATTCCACGTCCCATAAATATCATTGTGGTCACTACTCAATGCCAACGTTTCGTAGTTGCGGTAAACGTCAAGAAACTGTTGCTCATCGGGATCATCCGAAACTTCCTTTTCTGTTGGCCCCATCCAGAGTGAATCGCCAACAATCTTATAAGTGCCCGGATCTAGAGATTCTGGATATTCTTCCCAAGCGAATGTTTTGGTGTCGGGGTGGTAATTGCAAGCGTATGTTCCCTGATAAATACGTCCCGTTGCTTCGTCGTACTTAATCGGAATGGCGTATGTGTAACCATCGCCAAAATCCGTTATTGCCTGAGTTGATGGCTTTGTTGTTTGAGTGTTGTCGAGCCCCGATGTCGGATTGTCTTCACTGCAGGCGGTGAGCATGAACATGCCAAATAAAACTGCGTAAGTCTTTTTCATATTAGAAACCCTTCTTAATTCAAATGAAATATATTAAATTTGTCTATTAAGGAGGCTGTCATGGTTAAAAATAAAGATAAAGTGTTCAGCAAGGTTGCTGAAACCGCCAAAGAAAGCGATATGATGCGCATGCGACGCATAGACGGCTCCCAAAATGGAGCCACGTTACGGACAAGAGTCGTCCGAGACAAGACAAAGTACAACAGAAATTTGAAACACAAGAAATCCCTCGCCGATGCGGGGGATTTCCCTTTTTTATGGGGAAATTTGGGGTTGAATGCGTTTGATGTTTTATGCCCTATTTTTGAATGTGTCATATACTGACAATTTGCGATTTTTCGCATTTTGCGAAATTAAAAAGCCACATCCACTTTTAATCCGGCGGAGCCTCCAAGTAAGTCCACTGCTGGAGTAACAAGAATTTTTGTGTCGTTCTTGAGCTCGGCGCGTCTCTTCTTGTAGATCTCGTAGACTCGTTCGTACGCGGCGCGTTTGCTATTCTCGCCGGTGCTGGTGATGATTGTGTAGAGGCTGACAAATAGACCTATAGAACTTGCGGTTATTAGGCTAACGCCTGAAATTTGTAGAGTTTGTCTGTGAATTTCGGCCCATGAATTCCTGTCGTTTTTTTCGTTATCGCTAAAAGCGATGATTGTGGTGAAAATGCCAAATCCTAGAGCGACTCCGCTGACAACGCTTCCGATTGTTGCTTCTTTGACAATGTCTTTTTCGGATTGGATCAAGTTCTCGTAATAGCCATCAAAGTCTACTTGCGTAAATTCTGCGTGTTGGATTGCCTGTACAGAATCCTTATAAAAGCGCGTTTGTCCGTTATCTTCGGTGGCGTTGGCCTGCCCAAACCCGAGTACTGCGGCAATAAGTAAAAATGCAAATATTCGTTGAATCATATTTTCTCCACAAATAAATTACCATTTTTTTGATTGCCGAGTGGCTCTTGGTGTCTTTTTTTTACAAAAAAAAGCCTAGCTTGCGTGTGCAAACTAGGCTGAAATTTTTGGAAGTGTTGTTTACTTTTCGCACTTCTTAAAGAAGCAGCTGCGAGCGCCTGTGTGGCAAGCGACTTGCGGGCCCTGCATACGCACCTTGAACAGCAGTGCGTCGGAATCGCAGTCGGCGGCCCATTCGACGACCGTCATCACGTTTCCGCTGGTGTCACCTTTGTGCCAGTATTCCTTGCGGCTGCGGCTCCAGAAAACCATTTCGCCACATTCGTGCGTGCGGCGGAGCGCTTCTTCGTTCATCCATGCCATCATCAGCACGTCGCCCTTGTCGGCGTCTTGAACGATTGCCGGCGCGAGTTTTACTCCACCGAATTCCACTTCGAATTTTACTTCTTTGATTAAGTCTTCAAACTTCATCTTTCGTCTCTCGTCTGTAGGCGCAAAGCGCCGTTCTTTCGTCTAATTATCCGCGAACCTGTCCATTGCCACGGAGAATCCACTTGTAGCTGCAGAGGCTTTCGACGCCCATCGGGCCGCGGGCATGGAGCTTGTCCGTAGAAATGCCCACTTCAGCACCGAGACCGTATTCGCCACCGTCTGCAAAGCGTGTGCTGGCATTCACCATGACGCTGCTGCTATCGACATTTGCGACAAAGTAGTCCTGAACGCTTGCATCTTCTGCAACAACGGCTTCCGTGTGGCGGCTGCTGTTCTTTTCGATGTGATCGCAGGCTTCTTCGACGTTGTCCACGAACTTGACGCTAGCCTTGAGGGCGAGGTATTCGTGATGGTAGTTGCTGTCATCGCCGATGTCCTTGATGCGGCTGTCGTGCGATTGGGCGTCCTTGTTGCCAAAGAGTTCTACGCCACGGTCGGCGAGGCAATCAATGAGCTTCTTGACGTTTGCTGCGTCAATGTGGCGGTCGATAATCACGCATTCCATGGCGTTGCACACGCCCGTGCGCTGCGTCTTGGCGTTGATGAGAATGTTCACGGCCTTTTCCATGTCGGCGGATTTGTCCACGTACACATGGCAGATGCCGTTGAAGTGCTTGATGACAGGAATCTTGCTCTGTTCCACGACGGCGCGGATCAAACGTTCACCACCGCGAGGAATCACGAGGTCGAGGCAATCGTTGCGCTGCAAGAGCATGCCCACGAGATCATGGCTCGTTTCGGTCACGAGCTGCACAGCGTCCTTGTCAACGCCGTTTTCTTCAAGAGCCTGGTGGAAAATCCCGGCGAGGCACTTTGCGGAGTTTAGCGATTCCTTGCCGCCGCGGAGAATTACGGCATTGCCTGCCTTGAAGCAAAGGCAAGCTCCGTCAATCGTCACATTCGGGCGGCTTTCAAAAATAAAGAACACAGAACCTATCGGCACAGCGACACGGCTAATCTTGATGCCGTTCTTGAGTTCACGAGATTCAAGAACGCGGCCGAGCGGGTCGGTAAATGCAGCGATTTCTTCGGCACCCTTGGCCATCGATTCGATGCGGGCATCGTTTAAAGTCAGGCGATCCATCTTGGAATCGTCGAGCTTGCCGGCGGCAGCTTCGAGGTCAAGCTTGTTAGCGGCGAGGATTTCCGGCTTCTTTGCACGGAGGATTTCTGCAACACGTGCGAGCACGGCTGCGCGCTTTTCAGCGCTCAATGTACGGATTTTCTTGCTCGCGTTCTTTGCATTGTTGGCGAGCTCGTCAGAGTATTTTTCCAAATTAACGTTATTCTGTGTCATAAGAGCAAATATAGAAATTTAATATGTATTGCACTGGATCCTTCGGGCTGTCGCCCTCAGGATGACGGTTTGCGTGCTTTGTCATGCCCGCCAGAGCCTGTGCTGAGCGAAGTCGAAGTAAGCGGGCACCTCCTTTTTAACGAAAAAGTCCCGCACCAGGGCGGGACTCTTGTAATTACTAATTATACGCTTCGGCCCTTCGGCTGAGCTCAGGGACCTGGACCTTAATAAGGTTGGTGAGCCTGCCGAACCAATTACAGCAAGTTCACGATTGCCGTGAACAGAGCATCCGAAAGGGCGTTCGTTTCCAAGCCTTCAATCACGCTGAACTGATTGAACATGATCTGTCCCTTGCCAAACGGCACGAGCTGCAGGTCCACACCCGTCTTGATTTCGCCATCCTTGAGCGTCACGGAACGTGCATAAACCTTAGCGCCAGCGAGCTCGTTCAACGAAATGCCCGGCATAGCCGATGCGGAGTTGTGGTCGAGAACGCCGTTGCCTCCGAACACAGCGAGGAGCGGAGAATCCTTCGGCAAGTAATGCAAGCTGAATTCGTTTGCACCCGTTGTCCAGTGTGCTTCAATCTTGCTTTCAAAGTTGTGGCTCTGGTTCAAGAGGTCGATATCTTCAGTCGTCATATCGGAGAGCAACAAAGTCTTGCCGCCGTTCTTCGTGACATCGATAATCTTTTCCAAGATTTCATCCGGCCAAGAACTCAAGTTTGCTGTGAAGATAATTTGTTCGGAACCGTCGAGCGCGGCGAGCACATCGCTAGATTCGTCGTAGTTATCGAGGAAGCAAACCTTGCTCATGGCGTCCTTCACGTCGGCCTGTTCGATTACGATCAAGTCTTCGTAGCTGGAATGGATTTCCTTGCCGCAATCCTTGAGCGTGAGCTTAATCTTGTACATGCCGGTAGCGCGCGGAGCCATCAACGTGCAAATGCCAAGCTGCGTAAGAGTCTTCTTTTCTGCAGGTTCTTCGGGCATGACCTTTTGCGTGTTGAGAACCTTTTCCTTAGCGTCGATAAGCGAAACTTCGATTTCCACATCTTCCAGACGACTGTTGTTCAAAAGTGTGAGCTGGAAGCTGACTTCGCTCTGCGGTGTGGCGACGTGTTCTAGTTCGCTGATGAGCACGCGGCTCGGTGCCGTGATTTCACGGGCGAACGTCTGGATGCCCTTGGACTTTCTGTTTTCGTCGTTGAGACCGCTAAAGTCTGTGCCGTTGTCGGCCCACTGATCGAGGAAGAAACCGGAAATCTGCGGGTTGCTCTGGAAGGCGGTAATTTGGTCGTACTTGCTCTTGAGCGCAATGCGGTAAACATCGGCGTTGAACGATTCGAAGTTCGGCCAAATGGAGAGCTTGCTATCGTCGACGAACGTTTCCACAGACTTGAATTCGTTCTTGATGGCCTTCTGGCTCTTGACACTGCGAGGACCGGCGATGGTGGTTGCGCGCTTCGGGAAGAGCGTGTTGTTCTTGAGCGTCACCAAAACCTTGTTTTCGATGTCGTTCAAAATAGGTTCTTCTTCATCTTGGAAGTGGCTGTCGCCGAGACCCGTATCCGGAACCATGAGCTCCACATCTTCCTTGTCGAACATGTGGGCGAGGTAGTGCGTGTAAGCAGCGCTCGGGTTTTCGCGCGGGTTGATACGCATTGTGGCGTACTGCGAGATGCGGTCGATGGAGACCGGGATAATCTTACCCGTATCCTTGTGGAAGTTTGCTTCGTTGTCGAGGTAGATACTGTTGAAGTTGCTGATAGCCGGGCGGCAGGTGTCGATCGGGCTAATAGCGTTCAATAGCTTGTTACCGTTCTGGAGCATGAACGTTCCGTTTTCGGAACCGAGAATCCAGGCGGCGATACACGGATGGTTGTGCTGGTCGCGCACCATGTCGTTGATGAGCTTCTTCGTGATTTCGAGGCCCTGTGCGGTCGAACGCATCGTGTGGATCGGGAATTCCTGGAACACAAACAAACCGATTCTATCGCAGATGTCGAGAGCCGTGCTGCTGAGCGGAGCGCCGCAAGAACGGATGACGTTGAAGCCTGCAGCCTTCACTGCGTTCAAGTCCTTTTCGAGAGCCGGGTTCTGGTCCGTCCAGAGGCCGCCTTCGCTCCACTGCTGGTTGTAGCTCACGCCCATGAGCTTCACGATGGAGTCGTTGATGTAGTAGTCGCCCTTGAGGCAGTCGAACTTGCGGAAGCCGAAAGTCTTCACGACAGGGAAGGTGTATTCCGGAGCCTTGCCCTTAGCGCCCTTGATTTCGAGCTGCATTTCGATAGCGAACAGGTTCGGACGTTCCGGACTCCAGACGCACTTGTCCTTCTTCCAGTCCTTGATGCCAAGCAAGAACTTCTGCGTGGCGTTTTCCTTTTCGAGCTTGATGTCCTTGAAGAATTCGTAAACGTCGCCGTTCGGGTTCTTCATGAGGATGCGGAGACGGGACTGGTAACCACGCGGGTTGTTGAAGAATGCTTCGACAGAAACGCGTTCCTGGTCCATGTCCGGTTCGACGTGAATATCAGAAATGAATGCGGCGTTGCCGAGAATCAAGTCCACGTGACCGCAGATACCGCCATACGGATACTGCGACCAGGGGAGGCCAACCGGCATTTCTCCCGGGTGGGCGTAGCGGTCGTTTGCGCCTTCCTTGCTTTCACGACCGAAGTCGATGCGGCTGTTCGTTGCACCCATGTTAGCAACACGGATGCAGAGGATGTTTTCTTCGCCGAGCTTGATTGCCTTCTGCGTTTCAATGACAAAGGACGTGTAGGCGCCAAAGTGGTCGCCCAAAAGTTTACCGTTAAGCCAGATGGTGGCGTGCGTTGCAATCTTTTCAAAGCGGAGGAAAATGCGCTTTGTGACCTGCTTTTCGTCGTCAATCGTGAATCTCTTGAAATAGAATGCGCAGTCCTGGGCCATCAAAAGCTTGTCGAAAGCTCTTTCCCAGATGTGGGGAACGCTAACAGTCTGTGTTTTTTCAGGATACGTTGCATACCAACGATTGGAGATGCCGGTGTCTTCCGTGTCCCAGATCATCTGCCAATCGCCATCAAGGCTGATAATTTTGCTCATTAGGGGATCCTTTATAAAATTCCGAAGACAATTTAGCAAAAAGAGATGTGAGACGAGTGACGAGAGACGAGAGAATAGGCTTAAACGAGCTGCTTTTCTTTCGTTTTCCGCTCACTCGTCATCCTGAGCGGACTCTCTCGTCATCCAGACTCCTTTTCACTCTCGTCATCCTGACGCCGGAGGCGGAAGGATCCAGTTATTTTTCGAAAATGCACTTTTTTATCATTTTTCACTTCTGTGCCTCTTTGATTTCCTGTGCACTATTACTATATTTTGGGCCCCAATAGCAACCTAAAAAGGATTACAAAAATGTATTCTATTGTTGAAACAGGTGGTTTCCAGTATAAAGTCGAACTCGGCAAGGCCTACAAGGTCCCGACGATCGACGCAGCTGTTGGTTCTGAACTGGAGCTCAAGTCCGTTCTTCTTTTCTCCGGAAAAGAAGTGCAAGTCGGCACCCCTGTCCTGAATGACGCATCTGTCAAGGTCGAAGTTCTCGCCCATGGCAAGGAAGACACGATCATCGTGTTCAAGAAGAAGCGTCGTACCCGTTACGAACGTCGTAACGGTCATCGTCAGGGCTATACCGAGGTGCTCGTCACGGAACTCCGCTCCGGCGCTGAATCTGCAGTCGTTGACCCTCAAGTTATTACCCGCAACCGCGCTCGCGTGGCTGCCCTTGCTAAGCAGAAGGTTCAGAACAAGCCGCTCACTCGCAAGGAAAAGATCGCTCAGGGACTTCCGAAGCCGGCTAAGGTCAAGAAGAACTCTCTGCGTAAGGCTAAGGAGGCTTAATCCATGGCACATAAGAAAGGTCAAGGTTCAGTACGTAACGGCCGCGACAGTAACGCCAAGTACCTTGGTGTTAAGAAGTATGCGGGCGAAACCGTCAAGGCTGGCAACATTATCGTTCGTCAGCGCGGTTCTCACTTCCACAAGGGCAACAATGTCGGTATGGGCAAGGACTTTACCTTGTTCTCCCTCGTTGATGGCACTGTGAAGTTCGAACGCCTCGATGCAAAGCGCCAGAAGGTCTCTGTCTATCCTGAAGAAGCCTAATAACTTTGGTTAGCTTTTAAAAGCCGGACGCGAAAGCGCCCGGTTTTTGTTTTATTCGGCTTTGTCTCCCCGGACTCCGTTCCGGGGTCGGTATACACGTTTTTATATAGCTTCTTGGTGTTCGTGTTTCTATCGTTTTTTCTAAATTAATAGCGTGAATTCTATGCGCTATTTAAAACTTTATCTCTTATTTTCTCTGGCTGTATTTTTCTTCGCTTGCGCCGATGATGACGAAGGCGATGAATTCTCCTTTGATAGGGAAATTTCCGAAGTTTCCGTCCTTAAGGAATGTGCTTCCGATGCTCCCGAAGGTAGCGTCTGCTTTAAGATTCGGTATCGTTATCCGATTCGCCTCAAGAATTACTCCGGCTTGTGTGTTTGGCTTGATACGACGATTGTCGATAGCACGTCGAGGTCAGTCAGCGATAAGCAAATTGACAAGGCTCATAGTAAGAGCGTTAGGGACGCCTTTTTTGTCAAGTACGATTCTACCTCAGGTAGCTATTACGATACGCTTGACTTGACGGACTCTATTGCGCATTTTATCGAGGATGGTTACAAGACTCTCCAAGTGGCGATGTTTAGCGAATATTCTGACGATGGCGATCCCGGTGCTTTGCAGCGCGTGTTCTTAAGTTTCGTCGATGACCAGCCGCCATCTAAAGTTGAACCGCTTAAGGATTCTGTTTGGTCTACTGGCGCTATGTTTGAATGGTATCGCCCGATGGACCGTACGGATATTCTCACTCCGGGAGAATATTCTGGCCTTATTTTTGGATACAACATTGTGATCTGGGCCAAGGACGCCGACGAGGATCTTAGCAAGCTCAAGATAACCCTTCAGTCTCCGGATGGTGTTGATTATGAAGGGAACAGGCTTTACAAACGTCATGCCCACATCCATACGCATTACGACTCTCTTCTTGTAGATTCTAGCTCCAACATTGACAAACAAAAGAACTATCTGCATCTTGTTGTTTTTGATGGCAAGGGCTACGATACGCAAAACATTAACAAGAATCGTTTCCGTCTTTTTATCGAAGGTCTTCGCACCCAGTCTGAAACCGAAAAATACCAGTACACCATTGGTTTGTCTTCTTGGGATATGGCGGGCAATTACAGTGGTTCTGAAATGTCAAACCCGGTGGATTCGAATCAGGTCATCAGAAGAACCGATTCTATAGCTCCTCTTATGGCAAAGCGAATCTTTACGGAAGAGGATTCTCTTTTCCCTGGTTTTGCAAAACTGGATAGCAATAATAGGCTTCGTATTTTCTGGAGCCGTAGCTTAGATCCGCTTTCTAAGAATCATGGAATTGAAGTTGATTCAGAATTGGTTGTTCCCAGAGGCTGTAACGAAAATAGCTGCTACAAGATTGTGTCGCATTATGAGATTGAATATTACAATAAACTAGATGATTCTTGGAATGCCTATTCCTACGCTGGCGGCAAGACCCGTTATAGTGAACGCTATGGCCGTGATGAGGATGGCCACTTCTATCGTGATTATACAGGCGTGGGTAGCTTTGTGACGGATACGATTCGTTGGGTGGCTCCCGGTGATACTTTGATTTTGCGAATTCGAGGTGTCGATAATTCTGGTTATTATTCTGCAGCCCTTGTGGATTCTGTTTTTGTTTCGCCGGGCGATGTTGCCGCAGACCTTAATTGCCCTGAAGGATTTGTTGCTGTCTCTACGTCTGATACGACGTCGTTCTGCATGGAGCGGTTCGAACATCGCGATGATGATGGCAAGTTTATGACGGGTGTTTTGCATTCCGAAGCTTTGGCTGCTTGTGAGGGAATCTCCGCTAGCGGTTTTGAGGTCTCGTTATGTGGTGAGCGCGATTGGGAACTTGTATGCTTGTCTGGCGGTTCCCTTGCTTATGGCGTGATCGAAGAGAATGGCTCGGAAGCATCTGATTATCTTTTCAGAGTTTGCAATGTCGGTACTGGAAATGCAGAATTGGCTGCCAATGTCACAATGCGTGATCCGGGGTGCATGAATTCGATGGGCGTTCGGGACTTGCCTGGGCAGTACCAAGAGTGGGTGCGAGGTCGTTCCGAAGACACCGCTGCAGTGTTGAAGGGATCTAGCTATATGGTGTTCAATGGCCTTGACCGTGAATCGATTGCTTACTGCACCAACCGCGCGTTCCCATACTACACTCGTCCTGGTTATACGTTGGATACTGTTTATCTCTATCGTGAAGGTACTAAGATTGACACTGTTTATGCTGCTGATACGACTAGAACATTGTATGAAAAATTGACTCCGAAAGATTTCAGAGATACGCTCCAGTTCTACGATGTTGTCGATGCAAATGGCAAGACTATTGGCGAGGATTTCTCTCTTTATCGTGAATACAAGAAGGGCGGTAAATCTTGGCTGGATTCACTTGCAAATGGATTGACTTATAAACCATCAAGCAAAAAAGTCGTGTTCTTGACGGGTGAAAAACTCCATTATCGCGAAGCAGCATCGTTCTACAAATCGCCTGCTGTTGGCTTCCGCTGCTGTGCGTATAGGAAATAGACGAGAGAACGCCGCAATGCGGCTACAGACTAGAGACGAGAGTTGTTGTTTATTGTCATTCCCGCGTAGGCGGGAATCTCCCTTTTATATAAAAACGTGAATAAAATGAATACAGAAGACTTTTTGAATGTCGCAAAGGAACTTGCCCGTAAGGCGGGCGACCTTTGCCTTGAACTCCAGAACAACCTTGGCGATGTCCGCTACAAGACTGTTAAAGACGTTGTGACTATCGCCGATGTATCTAGTGAAAAGCTCATTGTCGATGGGCTCCGTGCCGCATTCCCGACACATTCCATCCGCACCGAAGAAGCGGGCATCATCGAAGGCTCCGATCCGCGCTACCGCTGGATTATCGACCCGGTTGATGGCACGGTGAACTTTAGCCGTGGTATTCCGCTGTGGGGCATTTCGATTGCCTTGCATTTCGAAGGCAAACCGCATGTTGCTGTTGTGAACTTGCCGAAGCTTGGTGAACTCTACACAGCTGCAAAAGGCATGGGTGCGTTCATGAATGACAAACAAATTCATGTGAGCCGAGAATCGAATCCGACACATGCAATTGTTTCGAATGGCGATTTCAACGTAGGCGATGCCGCAAAAATCAATGCGCAGAATTCTCACAATTTTGCATGCGAAGCCGAAACGTTCGAACGCGTGAAGTGCTTGGGCTCTGCAGTGATTGAAGGCTGCTTTACGGCCTGCGGCCGCATCGATTGCTTTGTGATGACCATGAGCTATCCGTGGGACATCGCGGCGATTGCGCTCCTCGTCGAAGAAGCTGGCGGCAAGTCTACACACATTGACGGTACTCCCATGCAGTTCGTCGATGCCGAACAGGTCATCTTTACCAACGGCCTTCTGCACGACACTCTTGTGAAAACTTTGCAATAGGCGCTAGCCGAACCTTTACTGGATTGCGCTCCTACGAACCTAATTCAACTAAGGCTCTAAAGAGCCAAGTTTCATATATCGCGTTGCTCGGAATGACGAATAACCGTCGTCGTCCTGAACGAAGTGAAGGACCCAGTCAAGTCTTGTATAACAAAAAAACATCCCGATTCCGCGACGGAATCGGGATCTTTCATTTTCTAACAGCTTTTAGCATTGGCCAATGACTATTGACCAATGACTAATAACTGAATTACAGCGGAATATTTCCGTGCTTCTTCCAAAGCACAGCCTTCTTCTTGTTCTTCAAGTTTTCGAAGGCGGAAACAAGGCGGTCGCGAACGCTCTTCGGTTCGATGACTTCGTCGATGAATCCGTTGCCAGCGGCGATATACGGGTTCAAGTACTTTTCTTCGTATTCGGAGATGTACTGTTCGCGGAGCTTGGCCGGTTCAGCAGAAGCGGCGATTTCCTTTCTGCGGAGAATGTCGACAGCACCTTCAGCACCCATAACGGCGATCTGAGCGATCGGGAGGGCGAACACGCAGTCTGCACCGAGGTTCTTGCTGTTCATGGCGATGTAAGCACCACCGTATGCCTTGCGGAGAATGAGTGTCACGCGCGGCACTGTTGCTTCGGCGTATGCAAAGAGGAGCTTTGCACCGTGGCGGATAATGCCGTTGTGTTCCTGCTTCGTGCCCGGCATGTAACCCGGAACGTCTTCGAGCGTAAGGATAGGAATGTTGAAGCTGTCGCAGAAGCGGACAAAGCGTGCTGCCTTATCGCTAGCGTCCACGTCCAAAGAACCGGCGAGGTACTTCGGCTGGTTAGCGACAACGCCAATCACGTTACCGTCGAGGCGGATAAAGCCGATGACAACGTTCTTTGCAAATTCCGGCTGGATTTCGAGGAAGGAATCCTTGTCGGCAAAGCAGTTGAGCACGTCGCGAACATCGTAAGCGCGCTTGAAGTTGTCCGGAATGATTTCTTCGATATCGGCGGACTTGTCCACGATCGTACCGGCCTGAGCGACAGACTTGTCTGTGTTGCTCTGCGGGAGGTACTTGAGCAAGTTACGCACGCCTTCGAGGCATTCCTTGTCGTCCTTGTACACGAAGTGTGCAACACCGGACTTGGAAGAATGAACGCCTGCGCCACCGAGCTGGTCCGGGGTCACGACTTCAGCAGTCACAGCCTTCACGACAGCCGGGCCCGTGATGAACATCTGGCTCGTCTTTTCGGTCATGAAGATAAAGTCTGTAATAGCCGGGGAGTAGCAAGCACCACCTGCGCACGGTCCGAGAATCACGGAAATCTGCGGAATCACGCCGCTTGCCCAAGTGTTACGGGCGAAAATGCCACTGTAACCGTCGAGGGAGCTAACGCCTTCTTCGATACGGGCGCCACCGCCATCGTTGATGCTGATGAACGGCACCATGGAATCAAGGGCGAGGTCCATCACGTGGCAGATCTTTTTGGCGTGTGCGGAACCGAGAGAACCGCCGCTCACCGTGAAGTCCTGGGAGCAAGCGTAAACCGGGCGGCCATTGATCTTGCCATAACCTGTAACGACACCGTCACCGTAAATGCGCTTGGATTCCGGGAGTTCGATGCTCTGGGAAAGGCGCATGGCGCCGATTTCCTTGAACGTGCCCTTGTCAAAAAGGATTTCAAGGCGTTCGCGAGCAGTGAGCTTGCCCTGGGAATGCTGCTTTTCTACACGAGCGGCGCCGCCACCGGCCTGAGCCTTGGCGTTGCGTTCGCTCAACTTTTCTAAATACGATTTATCCCACATAGTATTCCTGTGTGTTTGCGCTTACTTCTGAATGCGCTTGATAAGGTTGGTAAGAACTTCGCCGGGGCCAAGTTCCTTAAATTCTGTGGCACCATCTGCAATCATGTTCTTGACCGTCTGTGTCCAGCGGACGGGGGAGGTGAGCTGAGTGAGAAGGTTTGCCTTAATTTCGTTCGGATCCGTGTGCGGCTTGGCATCTACGTTCTGGTAGACCGGGCAGACCGGAGTCGAAAATTCAGTTTCTTCGATAGCCTTTGCAAGTTCTGCACGGGCGCTTTCCATGAGCGGTGAGTGGAATGCACCACCGACCTGCAGCGGTACGACGCGCTTCACCTTACCGGTGAGGTATGCTGCGACTTGATCGATACCGGCCTTTTCGCCAGAAATAACGACCTGTCCCGGGCTGTTGAAGTTTGCCGGAACAACTGCTGCGTCCTTGACCTGTGCGCAAGCTTCTTCGACGAGTTCATCAGAACCGCCGAGAACAGCGGCCATCGTACCCGGGCGGAGTTCGCAAGCCTTCTGCATAGCTTCGGCACGCTTTGCAACGAGCTTGAGGCCTGCTTCAAAAGTGATGGCGCCCGTGGCCGTGAGTGCAGAGAATTCGCCGAGCGAGTGACCTGCGGCCATATCCGGCTTACCACCCTGGACCTTTGCCATAGCAACAGAGAGCAGGAACACTGCCGGCTGCGTGACTTTCGTCTGCTTGAGGTCTTCTGCGGTGCCATTGAACATCACGTCAGTGATGTTGAAGCCGAGAATTTCGTTTGCCTTGAGGAACATCGACTTTACGTCGGCGTTCGATTCGAATAAATCTTTGCCCATTCCTGGGAACTGAGAACCCTGACCGGGAAATACGTATGAAATCATGGCTCAAATTTAGTAAATAATATTACTGTAAATGGTATTTATATATTACAGAAAACATACTTTTTAAAAAAGTTTACAATACGCATTTTGCCCTAAACACACTAACTAATATAGGTGTGATGTGTAATTACCATTCATCCTTAAAAACTGCATTTTGTATGTTTTTTGTGAAAACTGCAATTTACGAAAGAATATTTTTCTATCTTTGCACTAAAATTTTATCAAAAGAGGATACAATATTATGGCAAACGAAGAAATCAAGAGCAAACTCAAGGCATTCTTTATGTCCGATCTCGGCGTAGACGGCGATGTCCTGAATTACGATACTCCGCTTTTCGGCGAAGAAATCGGTCTTGACTCCGTGGACTCCCTTGAAATCATCTCCTTCGTCGATGACAACTTCGGCGTTTCTATGACTGGCGTTGCTAAGGAAAACTTCCAGAGCATCGATACCATCGCCGCTTTCATCGAAAAGAACAAGGCTTAATCAAGCCTTTTTATTTGAGTATTGTTTGGAATTTCTATGACTTCTAATAATCGTCGCTGTGTTGTTTCTGGCCTTGGCGTTATCTGCGCTGTAGGCAACAATGTTGAAGAAACCTGGAAAAACGCCCTGAATTCCGTCTCCGGTATTCACAAGACCACTTCTCTCGATACCAAGAACTGCTATGCAGACTTGGCTGCCGAAGTGAACTGTGATACGCTGGACGATATCGAATGCCCGGACGAAAAAGACCGCGCCTCCAAGCTCTGCATCAAGGCTATGAAAGAAGCCCTGAACGATGCTGGTCTCGGTGACTTTGCCGATAGCAGCCGCGTAAGCGTCATTATCGGTAGCTGCGTGGGTGGAGTCCTCAGCATTGAACAGTACCACCGCCACGGTAAGAACGTCAACGAAATTCCGAAGATGCCCATTGCTGCAATCGCCTCCCAGGTGGCCGAAGCTTGCCATGCGGGCGGCATTGTCACAAACGTGGGCAACGCTTGCGCTGCCGGTACGATTTCCATTGCTCTTGCTTGCGACCTTATCCGCGCTGGCAAGGCTGATGTCGTGATCGCCGGTGGCTCCGACTCCTTTGCTTCTGTTCCGTACTCTGGCTTCCTTTCTCTCCATGCTTTGGATGAAAACGGTTGCTCTCCGTTCAACCACTGCAACGGCATCACCCTCGGTGAAGGCGCTGGCATCGTGATTGTCGAATCTCTGGAACATGCCGAAAAGCGTAACGCCAAGCGTTATTGCGAAGTTCTCGGCGCAGGCGTCACAAGCGACGCTCACCACATTACGGCTCCTCGCGAAGATGGCGTCTGCCTCCTCGAAGCGATGGACCGCGCTGTCAGGAATTCTGGCATTAAGAAGTCTGACATCGGTTACCTGAACGCTCACGGTACGGGTACGGGCAAGAACGACAATGCAGAAATCAATGCATTCCACAAGTTCTTCGACGAAGAAAATCCGACCTTGAGTGTCAGTTCGACCAAGGTAATGACGGGTCACTGCCTCGGCGCTGCCGGTGCAATCGAAGCCGTGTTCAGCATCAAGGCTCTCACGACGAATACCGTTTTGCCGACGCTCCATTACTCTGCCGAAGATTCCGAAGCCCTCAAGGCCAAGGTTGGCACGATGGACTACGTGCAGAACACCCCGCGTGCTAAGGAACTCGAATGCGTCATGAGCAACAACGTCGCTTTCGGCGGCACGAACGCAAGTATCGTGTTCAGCAAGAAACCGGGCGATGTGCAGAGCCAGGTCGCTAAGGATAAGAAGATTGCTGTGACAGGTATTGGCATTGTTAGCCCGATCGGTAACAGCAAGGAAATTTACCTTGACGCCGTCAAGAACGGTAAGCTCCCGGAATCCGCTTCCGTTTGCTCGACCGTTACGAACGACGACTACAAGGAACTCGGCATCAAGATGGCCTTCTACCGCAAGCTCGACAATCTGGGACAGCTCCAGACCGTGTCTGGCATGCGCGCCCTCAAGGATGCAAACTTTACGGTCACTGAAGATAATGCCAAGCAGATCGGTATCATCGTGGGTACCAGCGAAGGCGGCCTCGGTGCCACTTACGATTTCGAGGAACTCATTGCCGAAGCCGGTAATGCTGGCGGTAGCGCCTTCAAGTTCCCTCACACAGTTTATAATGCCGCCGGTGGCTACCTCTCGATTCTCTCTGGAATCAAGGGCTACGGCGTCACCATCACGACGGGTCCGCTCTCCGGTCTCGATAGCATCGGCTACTCCATGAACGTCATCCACGATGGTCAGGAAGATGCCATGATGGCTACGGGTACGGACGAAAACCTCCCGATCATCACCGAACTCTGCCAGAAGATGAACGTCGCCGCCGACAAGGTGGTGGAACCGTATTCCAACTCCAATGGCTTTGTGGTGGGCGATGGCTCTGTTTCTATCATCATGGAAACTGAAGAATACGCCAAGTCCCGTGGTGCAAAGGTTTACTGCTACGCCCTTGGTTACGGCAATGGCCGCAAAAACGTGAAGTTCGGCCACATCTCCGGTTCTGACGAAGCTCTTGACCTTGCTATCAAGGATGCTCTCAACGATGCTGGCGTCAGCATTGACGAAATTGACGCTGTCTGCGGTTTTGCAAACGGCTTCAAGAAGATTGACGATATCGAAAAGGGTGCATACGCACGCGTGTTTGGCGACAAGCTCGCAAGTCTCCCGCTCTTCCAGGTGAAGGAACGCGTGGGCGAAGGCCGTGCCGCTTCCGCGACACTCGCCGCTGCCGAAGCTGCTCTCATGCTCGGTGGTGAACTTGCCGAAGAAAACGCCTACTTTATCGCAAATGGCGAAGTGTCCAAGAAGAAGGTCGCAACAGCGGGCTTCAAGAAGATCTTGGTCACGTCCTTTGCTACGGGCGGTTCTTACAGCGCCGTCGTGCTCGGTAAATAATTTTTTTAAGGAGAATTTATAATGAAAGTTGCAATCGTTACTGGTTCTTCTAAGGGGATTGGCAAGGCTTGTGCCCTCCGCCTCGCTCGTGACGGCTACACGGTCGTCGTAAACTACTCCAGTTCTGATGAAGCTGCACTCCAGACGCTTGAACAAATTAAGGCCGAAGGTGGCGATGGCATGGTCTACAAGGCTAACGTCGCCGTTCTTGCCGAAGTCAAGCAGATGGTGCGCGATGTTTTCAAGGCTTATGGCCGTATCGACGTGCTCGTGAACAACGCCGGTATCGTCCGTGACGAATATCTTTTGATGATGAACCCGGATACGCTCGACAAGTGCTTTGACTTGAACGTGAAGGGCTACTTCTATTGCGCACAGCAGGTCGCTGTCAAGATGTACAAGCAGAAGTCTGGTGTTATCATCAACATGTCTTCTGTTTCTTCTAAGTTTGCTCTCGCAGGCCAGGCTGTTTATAGCGCTACGAAGGGCGCCGTGAACTCCTTTACGCAGACGCTTGCCAAGGAACTTGGTGGCTATGGCATTCGCGTGAACGCTGTCGCTCCGGGCTTTGTCGCTACAGAAATGATCGAAGCCATCCCGGAAGAAACCCGCAAGGGCTACCTCGAAAAGGTGCCTCTCAAGCGCTTTGCTTCTGCTGATGAAGTTGCAAACGTCGTTTCTGCACTTGCTTCTGACCAGTTCGCCTATGTGACTGGCCAGGTGATCGTTTTGGATGGAGGTCTTTCCCTGTGATGAACATTTACCAGATCAGCGAAAAGATTGCCCAGCGTCCGCCGTTCCAGATGATCGAAAAGGTCACGGAACTCGTTCCGAACGAATCTGCAACGGGCATCAAGAATGTCTCTGTAAACGAACCGTACTTCATGGGCCACTTCCCGGGCACCCCGATTATGCCGGGCGTCCTCATTTGCGAAGCCTGCGCCCAGCTCTGCTCTCTCGTTATCGAGAAGCCGGCCGAAGACCTTGAAAAGAACTTGTACGTTCTTTTGAAGATTGACGGTTTCAAGTTCGTGAAGCCCGTGATTCCGGGCGACCAGCTCGAAATCTCCGTCAACAAGACGAAGGGCGGTGGAGTCATCGTCGGCTTTGACTGCGTTGTCAAGGTGAACGGCAATGTCCACGCCAAGGGCTCGTTGACGTTTACGAGCATCCCCAAAGAATCTCTGGGCAAATAAATTAATTGTCCTTTGTGTCTTCCCGGCCTTGTGCCGGGATCACCTTATATACAGTTGATGATTGAGAAAGCGAAAAATATAATTGCTGATTTGTTCTGGAAGTTTGTGCTCTTCCTGGTTGTTCACGGGGTGCGCACTTACTTGTTGATTTTCTATCGCCCTAAGATGGTTTTCTTGGGAAAGTCTGTGACGTCGACGGACTTGAAGCAGCCGATGGTAATCATTGCAAACCACACGAGTATGCTCGATCCGTTGATGGTGCAGTCTTTGTTCTTCCATAAGCGCAGCATTGTTGTAGCCAAGGATCAGGTCGAAGACCCGCATTTTCATTGGGCACTTTCCCGCTTTAAGAACGTCATTCCTTGTGACCGCTTTAACCTCGATACCGAATGGGCGCTCCTTGCAAAGAAGGAACTTGAAAAGGGCAATTCCGTTATTATTTTCCCGGAAGGCAAGTGTCGTTATGATGGACTCATGAACGAGTTCAAGACGGGTTTTGCTTTCCTCGCTCGTAGCACGGGCGCTCCTGTTCTTTCTGTTGGCATTGATGGTATTTATAAGATTGGCCACCGCACGCAGATTGTGGTGGACGAACCCGAAACGATTGAACGCGTCAAGGGGATTCCGTCTTCTAAGCATCTTGCAGAACGCAGTGAATACTTCCGCCAGAAGGTTTGGAATCTCAAGCAGCGCGCTTTAGGACAGACGGGAGCTATTCTCCCTGTCGCTGCCGAAACGCCTGAAGAAATCGTCCCCGAGGAGAGCAAGTAGTGAAAATCGGCTTGTCTCTAGAGGGTGGATCTCGCCAGACCATTTTTTCGGCAGGCGTTTTGGACGCTTGGCTGGATGAAGGTGTTTATTTCCCGTATATCTCGGGAGTAAGTGCTGGTTGTCATGCGGCCATGAACTTTGTCACGCGCCAGCGTGGTCGTTTCCGCTACATTATCCAGCCGACAAAAATCCAGCAGGGTAGGGATAAGGCTCATCGCATTTTTGATGGCATCCAGAAGGAATGCCACGCGCTTCATTACAATGCGGCGTATGGCGATATGCCGTTCGATTTTCACCTGTTCTTTGGTTCGGGTGTTGAATGCGAATTTGGCCTGACTTGCTTGGAAACCGGACGTTCGGAATTTTTCCAGGAATACATGAGCGAAAAGCGCTTGCTCGATATCGTGAATGCGAGCAGTGCCCTCCCGATGCTTTTCCCGATTGCCCAGATTGACGGCAAGCATTATGCGGATGGTTGCGTGACCTCTCCGATTCCGTACCAGCGCGCTTTTGAAAAGGGCTGCGACAAGGTCGTTGTGGTCTCGACGCATTACCCTGGCGAAATTGTGACGGATTTCCGCAAGTATCGTGTGATTTTGAACCCAATGTTCAAGCGCAAGTACCCGGATTTCTTCCGTGCGCTCATGTTGCGTTACAAGCGCTACGAAAAAATGTTTGCCGAGATGGAAAAGCTTGAAAAGGCTGGCAAGATTTTGATTTTCCGCCCGGAAAAAGAAGTTTGCGACCTGTTTGCAACGGATCGTAATGAACTTGACGAATCCTACAACATGGGACTTGAATACGCCAAGCGCCGCATGGGCGACCTCAAAGCCTTCATGGAAATCTAGTAGACGCATGTCATCCTGACGCCGAAGGCGGAAAGACCTAGTCATTTCTAGTATTGAAAAGCCTGCTTTGCGCAGGCTTTTTTGCTATGTCATGCCCGCCTCCGAGCCGGGTATTTTTTTGCTGTCATCCTGGAGCGTAGCGATTGGATCCATTATTTTTTACCTTGTCACCCCGGTCTCTGTACCGGGGTCGCCATCTCGAATAACAAAAAACATTATTACGAATGTAAAACTTTCTTTACCGAATTTTGCAAAAATCATAAACTTACAAAAATGTAAGTGTTTGTGCTCTGGACCCTCGATTTTTTGCGAAAAAAAGCAATCGATAAAACTGCTGAAAAACTAACTTACAAAAATGTAAGAAATTGAAGATTTTTACTCCTTTTTCACTTTTTGGGAGCACCCTTTACTATCTTTACAACCGTTAAAACATTAACAATCTAATTCTCAACGGAGATATAAAAAATGGCAATCAAGAATGCTTACCTTCAGAAGGTTTATGACAAGGTCGTCGCCCGTGACCCGGACCAGGCCCTCTTCCACCAGGCTGTCCGCGAATTCCTCGAATCCCTCGACCCGGTCCTCGAACAGGACAAGTCTTGGGAAACTAACGGCGTGATCGACCGCCTCGTCGAACCGGAACGCGTGATCACTTTCCGCGTACCTTGGCTCGATGACAAGGGTAACGTTCAGGTCAACCGTGGCTACCGCGTGCAGTTCAACTCCGCCATCGGCCCGTACAAGGGCGGTATCCGTCTCCGTAATGAAGTGACGCTTTCCATGCTCAAGTTCCTCGGCTTCGAACAGATCTTCAAGAACAGCTTGACCACGCTCCCCATGGGCGGCGGCAAGGGCGGTTCCGACTTCGATCCTAAGGGCAAGAGCGACAACGAAGTGATGCGTTTCTGCCAGTCCTTCATGACTGAACTCTGCAAGCACGTCGGTGCCGACACGGACGTTCCGGCTGGTGACCAGGGTACTGGCGCTCGCGAAATCGGTTACATGTTCGGTCAGTACAAGCGCATCCGCAACGAATTTGTGGGCGTTCTCACGGGTAAGGGCCTCTCCTATGGTGGTTCTCTCGCTCGTACCGAAGCTACTGGTTACGGCCTCTGCTACTTCACTCGCGAAATGCTCAAGGACCTCGCTAACGACTCCTTCGAAGGCAAGACTGTCGTGATCTCTGGTTCTGGTAACGTTGCTCAGTTCGCTTGCCAGAAGGCAACGCAGCTCGGTGCTAAGGTTGTTACCGTTTCTGACTCCAACGGCTACATCTACGACCCGAACGGCATCAACCTCGACGTCGTTCTCGACCTCAAGAACAACAAGCGCGCTCGTATCAGCGAATACGCTAAGCTTGTTCCGGGTTCTGAATACCACGAAGGTTCTAAGGGCGTTTGGACGGTCAAGTGCGACATCGCTCTTCCGTGCGCAACTCAGAACGAACTCGATCTCGAAGGTGCAAAGGCTCTTATCGCTAACGGCGTGAAGGCTGTTGCTGAAGGTGCTAACATGCCGTCTACTCCGGAAGCTATCGAAGCATTCCAGAAGGCTGGCGTTCTCTTTGGACCTGCCAAGGCTGCTAACGCTGGTGGCGTTGCTACCTCCGGCCTCGAAATGTCTCAGAACTCCGAACGTCTCTCTTGGACCTTCGAAGAAGTGGACAAGAAGCTCGAAGGCATCATGAAGAGCATCTACGCCGCTGCTTCCTCTGCCGCTGTCAAGTACGGCCAGAAGGGCAACCTCGTGATGGGTGCAAACATCGCTGGCTTCCTCAAGGTTGCCGATGCCATGAAGTGGCAGGGTGCTGTGTAATTGACGCGAAAGCGTCATCCTGAGCGACCGTAGGTCGTGAAGGATCCAGTTACATTTCCAATGGCTAAAAGCCATATGCGAAAAGCATTAAAAAAGTCTCCGGTCAAAAGCCGGAGGCTTTTTTTGTTGCCTTAAATATTTACGGGTGTTTACATTACAGAAAACTGATATTTTACATACGGAAGTTGGGGTGGGGCGAAACTTCGTAAATTTTTGGACGAAATTTTTTGAGAAAATGGTGGCTGAGGAGGCTGCTTTTTTGATTTTTTCGGAACAATTTGGACCGTTTTGCAATATGAAGAAGTGTGATATTTCTCACAAATCCTTGTATTTATTGGTGTTAAGAAATAGTTGAGATTAATTTGTTTGAATGTTAAAATTTATTTTATATTAAATGGACTTTTTTAGTATTTTAAGCCTATATTCAATTATAGAGAATGTGGATACTTGCAAATTTTGACCTGTAGGTATCCATGCCAATTAACACAATTAATATTCCAAGTTGGAATACTAGAAGTTGGAGTAAATATATCATTACAAAATTCTTTCGGGGTGTT
Organism: Fibrobacter sp. UWB16; assembly: GCF_900215325.1. Classification (NCBI taxonomy): domain Bacteria; kingdom Pseudomonadati; phylum Fibrobacterota; class Fibrobacteria; order Fibrobacterales; family Fibrobacteraceae; genus Fibrobacter; species Fibrobacter sp. UWB16. The sequence continues at coordinate 746,056 of NZ_OCMS01000002.1, forward strand.
CTATTTTGAAATATTCTGCTTATTTTAGGTGTAAAATAGGATTGGGTTGACATGAGACTTTTCGATGAACATGTAGTCTTGCGCTTTGCGCTATTGTTAGCGTGTTTTCTGTTTGCAGAATCTATACCGGATATTCTGAATTTTACGGAGCACGTCTATAATTTTATACCATATTTTTTGGCGATAGTTTTTTTGGCGTATGTCGCCCTATTCTATAAATTCCCGATGGACGGTCGGAAAATTCGCAATGATGTGGAAATCCCTGAACCGAAGGTGGTTGAGCCGATTCGTGATCTCCGTAAGGATCTTTTAGAAAAAGATGAAATGTTCCAGATGATGATTGATGTTTCGTCGGATGGTTTCTGGACGTTTGATGTCGCATCAGGGAAGGTTTATTGGTCGAATCGGATTGCCAAGTTGCTTGATGCCGAAAGCGCAAACCTTGAAGATTCTTTTGAACCCTTGAAAAAGCGTGTTATCGAAAGTGATTGGAATGCTTTCCGTGAACAGCTCAATTCCGCTTTACAGACCTCTGGTACATTCTCTTGCTCTTTGACTTTACTTGATGCTTCCAAGAAAAACGCAAAACTTGTGATTAGCGGTCGCGTTCAGAGCAATAATCTGGGTCGCCCGATTCGCGTGATTGGTTCCTTGACAGAAGCTCTTGACCGCAAGTCTGTTGAACGCGAACATTACAACTATGTTTATCAAGATGCGCTCACGGGCATTTATAACCGCAAGTACTTCCTCGAAAAATTGAAAAATGATGTGGATATTGCGGCAAAGCGTCCTGGCTATGTTTTTGCAGTTGCGCTTTTGGATGTCGATAGCTTTGGTGCTATCAATGCTTCTTATTCCATTAACATCGGTGATAATGTTCTCCGTACGATTGCAGACCGTTTAAAATCTGTTGCCCGTCCGGATGACTGCGTGGCTCGTATTGGACCTGATGTGTTCGCTGTTATCTTGCATAACATCCAGAGCCGTGACCCGAATGACGATTTGATTCCGCTTGTCCGTAACATCCATAACAAGGTTAAGTCTCCGATTGCGCTGGAAGGCAAGGACCTCTACATCAGCGTTTCGATGTCGATTGTCGTGAACCAGGATGTCGATTGCGTCGAAGATATTCTCGCCAATGCAAATGCTAGCCTTCGCGATATGAAGAAGGGCATTAACCATGGCGGTATCCAGTTCTTTAGCGGTGGCATTCGCGAAAAGGCGATGAAACTTTACAAGCTTGAATTCGAAATCCGCCGTGCAATACAGGCGCAAGAATTCGTGCTGATGTACCAGCCGATTGTCGATATTCAGGCGGGCAACAAGATTGTGGGCTTTGAAGCTCTTGTGCGCTGGAACCAGTCGGAACGCGGCATTATTTCGCCGGCTGAATTTATCCCGATTGCCGAAGAAACGGGCCTTATTGTGCCGATGGGTGCGCTCATTTTGCGCATGGCATGCAAGCAGACCAAGCAATGGGTGGACATGGGCTACAAGGATATCCAAGTGGCGGTGAACTTCTCTGCTAAGCAGTTTTCGATGGATTCCATGGTTGACGATGTGCGCCGTGTGCTGGCCGAGACAAATTTGAATCCGCGTAACTTGAAACTTGAAATTACCGAATACACGGCTATGTGCGAAGCGGACAAGACGATTGAAATCATGCGAGCGCTTTCGAATATGGGCATCCAGATTTCGATTGATGACTTTGGAACGGGTTACAGTTCACTTTCGTACTTGAAGCGTTACCCGGTGCATACGCTCAAGATGGACAAGTACTTTGTGGATCACGTGGCTGATAACGAAGAAGATGCTTCGTTTGCCCGCATGGTGATTGGCATTGCGAGGTCCTTGAACTTGGACCTCATCGCCGAAGGCGTTGAAACGAAGGAACAACTCGACTTCTTGTATCGCGAAGGTTGCCACTTGATTCAGGGCTTCTACTTTAGCAGGCCTCTCAATACGGATATGGCGCTAGAGTACATGAAGGAACATTATAACGTTCCGACGCAGGGCTCGACCTTTGAGACTGAACAGAACGTTGTTAAAGCTTAGATTCCGTAGCATTTTTTCGTGTTTTCACGACAGTGATGGTAGAGTTCTTCTACCGTCACGTTTTTTATTTCGGCGAGTTTGTCGGCGATAAACGGGATGTAGCCGGAGTGGCAGGGCTTGCCGCGGAAGGGGACGGGCGCCATGTAAGGGGCGTCGGTCTCCAAAAGCATTTGGTTGAGCGGTACAAGCGCTGCTGCGTCTCGGACGTTTTGTGCGTTGTTGAACGTGACGATTCCCGTGAATCCGACGAAGATGTTTGCGTCTAGCTGAAGGAGCTGCTCGACGAATTCAGGCGTGCCCGTAAAGCAGTGTACATGAACGTTGCGGTCGTGCAAGTTTGCTGCGCGCAGGACGGCGAGGGCGTCGTCATCGGCTTCGCGGAGGTGGAGCACGAGGGGCTTGCCGCTTTCGATGCCGAGCTGCAAATGGCGTTCGAAGAGCTTGACTTGTGCAGCCTTAGTCTCGGCTCCGTAATGGTAATCGAGGCCGAATTCACCGCAGGCGACGCACTTGGGGTGCTTCAAAAATTCCATCATCCGGGCTTCGTCTTCGGTTGTTTCTGTTTCGACGTACTCGGGATGGATGCCGTAAGCGGAGTAGACGAAGGGATACTTTTCGCTGAGTTCGCGAGCGCGGTCGAAGTCTGCCGGGTCGCAGGCCACATGGATGAATGCTTCTGGCTGTGCAATCTTGGAGGCTGCCGCTTTTTCTTTGGCGGAGCTGCGTTCGGTCGTGAAGTTGGCGGACTGAAAGCGCTCTAGGAGTGCATCAAAAGATTCGCCCGCATGGCGCTCGTAAGAATCAATGTGACAATGAGTATCGATGAACATTTGTTGAATTATGAACGTCATCCAGACGACTTTGAACATGTCATCCTGACGACCGTAGGGAGGAAGACAACTCAGAAGGCGAGTGTTGCGACCATGCTTGCATGGGCATAACCGAGCCAAAGAGTTGGGGCGTAGCCCCATCTAGTTAAGTATTGTTACTGGATCCTTCACTTGCGTTCAGGATGACGAAGTGAAGTGGCTTTAATAAGTTACTTCCAGAATCTCGTACGTAATCTTTCCGCGGGGGGCTTGGACTTCGACGGTGTCGCCAGCTTTTTTGCCTTGCAAGGCTTCACCGATGGGGGATTTCATGCTGATGCGGCCCTGGAGCGGGTCGATTTCCTTGTCGCCGACGATGCTGTAGACCTTTTCGCGCTTAGTCTTCTTGTCGATCATCTTGACGGTGGCGCCAAAGCGGATGGAACCATCCTTGGTGGCGGCGTTTTCGACAATTTGAGCGCCATCCAAAATGCGGTCGAGTTCACGCAAGCGGCGGTCAATTTCGCGCACGCGCATACGCCCGTAAGTGTAGGCGGCGTTTTCGCTGCGGTCGCCTTCGGCAGCGGCGGCTTGCACCTGGTTGATCATTGCCGGGCGTTCGACGTATTTGAGATGTTCCCATTCTGCCTTGAATTTTTCAAAGCCTTCTTTCGAAATCAAGTGTTTCATGGGAGGAAATTTAGAAATTTAACGGATTGATGGTTGATGGAATTGTCATTCTGAGCGTAGCGAAGAATCCAGTTACTTTTTTCATCCTCAACTTGCCCTCTTTTGGAGTGCCTCGCAGCTCGATGACAAAGAAGCCTACATAATGAAGTTGAACTTCTGTGATAACAAGCGTGCGTACCTGGACGGCATTGGCAAGGATGAAGGGCTTTCAGTTCGTTGCCTGAAGGATTAGTGGTGAGGCGAATGCCGTGCAGGGCAGAACGAAGTCTGCCCACGGCTGCGATGAACAATCAAAAGGACCAGCGAAAGTCGGTCCGATTTTTTTAAGTAAATTGTTATGTCGAGCAAGACTACTCTAATAGAATCAAATAAAGTATATTTGATAAAAAAATTTATATAAGAGAGTCTTATGTTGTTGATGAAATCTTGGTGTAGAATGATGTCCTTGCGTGTGGGCATGGCATCTGCGACTGTTTTTGGTTTGCTTTTGCTTGCGGCTTGTGGCGGCGACAGCGGTACTAGTGCTCCAAGTGACAATGGAACTTCTAGTTCTGAAGGAATTCAGAGTTCTTCTAGTAGCTCCAAAGTTGAATCGTCGTCCAGTGTCATTCTGAGTGGTGATAGCCACGAAGAATCGAGTAGCAGTTCATCTGTTGAATTGAATTGTTCGGCGCTTTTAGAGGGGGCGACTGACTGGAATTGGAATGTCCCTAAAGAATGTCGCTTCAATTCTGGTATTGCCTATGATTCAATGACGGATCCCCGCGATGGTCAAATTTACAAGACTGTGAAAATCGGTGACCAAGTGTGGATGGCCGAAAACTTGAACTATGCCGATAGTGTCAAAACTCCGAGCCTGTTGAAACGCAGTTGGTGCTATAACAACAAGGCTGAAAATTGTGCAGTGGCTGGACGCCTTTACACCTGGTTAGCTGCGATTGACTCGCTGAAGCTCGCGACGGATGCCGCCAATCCGCAGGACTGCGGTTTGCTCAAAAGCTGTACTCTGCCTGATACCGTTCAAGGCATATGTCCGCCGGGCTGGCATTTGCCAACGGACACCGAATGGATCATTTTGTTTACCGAAGTGGGCGGAGAATCGACAGCTGGCAAGGCTCTCAAGTCGCAGACGGGTTGGAACGAAAGTGGCAATGGTTCGGATGCGTATGGATTCTCTGCGCTTCCTGCAGGCCTCAGGTATAGCGGTGGCGCCTTCGGCCTCGGCGGCTACTACGCCTACTTCTGGAGTGCAACTGAGACCTATAGCAACCCCCGCTACAGCTATCACGGCGACGCTGACGATATGTACTTGTTCAGCAGCTACGAGGAGACCGGTCTGTACCACCACGACAAGGGCAGCGCCATTTCAGTTCGTTGCCTGAAGGATGGAATGTCTTCTAGTGGTGAAAAGGCAAAATCATCGTCTAGCAATAAGGACGAGGCGGTGTCATCTTCTAGTAATCAGAGTTCTTCATCGAACGAAGATAATGAAATTGATGGGGACAGGTGCTGGGATATGCCGAAGGAAGCTTATTTGAATCCTGAAATAGACTACGGTTCAATGACGGATTCCCGCGATGGTCAGATTTACAAGACTGTGAAAATCGGTGATCAGGTATGGATGGCCGAAAATTTGAACTATGCCGATAGTGTCAAGACTCCGAGCTTGAAGGGGAAGAGCTGGTGCTACAAAAACAAAACTGAAAACTGTGCTGTGGCCGGTCGCCTTTATACTTGGGCGGCTGCGATAGACTCGGTGAAGTTCGCAACCGATGCCGACAACCCGCAGGACTGCGGTTACGGCAAAACCTGTACGCTCCCGGCAAAGGTGCAGGGCATTTGTCCCGATGGTTGGCACTTGCCGACGAAAACAGAATGGGAAACCCTGTTTATCGAAGTGGGTGGAAAATCAACTGCTGAAAAAAATCTTAAGTCGCAGAATGGTTGGGATATTAGCAACGGTACGGATGCGTTCGGCTTCTCTGCGATCCCTGCTGGTCTCGGGCGTACCTGGATTCCGGAGGGGTTTTATTTCTTCTATAAAGGCGACTACGCCTTCTTCTGGAGTGCCACTGAGTCCATTGAGTACATTGGCAACATCCGGGCTTACAGCATGGAATTGGACTACAACTACGAAACTGAAAACTTGGACGGCTCCTACAAGGAGTTCGCTTACTCAGTTCGTTGTCTGAAGGACTTGTAGCCGGGGCGTTACGGGGCTGGCGATTGAAGCCCCGTTTGAGGGGGTGATGGAAGACTTGCCCTAAAAGGAGGTGCCCGCTCGGAGGCGGGCATGACAATAGGGCTAGGCTGCAATCAGGGGGAGGCTTCCCCCTTTTATGGTCTTTGGTCTTTCCTCTATATTTACTATCTTTGGCTCGGTTATTTAAGAGGTGATATGGTTAAATTGAGAAGGAACGAATCGAAGTATAAGCGCTTAAGCCGTATTTATTACAATAGGATGTTTCCGAGGCGTCAGGATGCCATGCGTGTGGCGTGGTCTGTGGCGGCGGGCGTCTTTATTGGCATTTGGCCGACGATTGGTGTTGCCATTATTTTGACGGTTGCGTTTTGTGCCTTGTTCCGTCTTCCGAAGGTTCCGGGGATTGTCTCGTCGTTTGTGGCAAACCCGCTGACTCAGTTCGGCTTTTTCTACCCGACGGGTTATATGCTCGGGTGTAAGATTGTCCATCCGGAGGCGATTAAGTTTGACTTTTTGGAAGAATTCCAGGGGCTTTCGTTCAAGAATTTCACGACGGTGATTGGGCATTTGTGGAATGATGCTGCAGACCACCTGTTGGCGTTCATGATTGGCATTACAATTGTTGCGGCTATTGGCGGCATCATCTTCTTTTTTCTAGCTTATTTCATCGTAAGTTACAGGAAGAAAAAATGGATTGCGGCAAAGACGGGTTATATCCATAACCTGATTGCCGAAGACGAAGTTTTAATCAAAGAAGCACACAAAGGAAAGAAACCTATGATGCACATCTATCCGTTCAAGGCTTTGCGTCCGGTGAACCCGGCTGAAGCTGAGACTATCTCTGCGCTCCCTTACGACGTGATGAATCGCGCCGAAGCCAAGGCTATGGCTGAGGGCCTTCCGCACTCCTACTTGCGCGTGACGCGTGCCGAACTCGAACTTCCGGATTCTGTCGACGCTTACGATCCGAAGGTTTATGCCCACGCTCGTGAAAATCTCGACAAGATGATCGAAGACGGCGTGATCGCTTTCGACCCGAAGCCGTGCCTCTACGTTTATCGCCAGACGATGAACGGTCGCGAACAGTACGGTCTTGTGTGCTGCGTTCCGGCTGCCGACTACTTCAACGGCACCATCAAGAAGCACGAACTTACCCGCGCTGACAAGGAAGAAGACCGTTTGCGCCATGTGCTCGCTACGAACGCCAATACGGGTCCGGTGTTCCTCACTTACCGCGACAACGGCCAGTTCGATATCTTCGGTGCCGTGACCAAGCGCAAGCCTGTTTACGACTTCGTGAGCAAGGGCGACGGCTTTGGCCACACGGTTTGGGTCATCGACGATGATGCTGAAATCGAAGCTATCCGCAAGTCCTTCGAAGAAATTCCGGTAAGCTACATCGCTGACGGTCACCACCGCAGTGCTGCTGGTGCTCGCGCTGCCAGCTACCGCGCCGAACAGAATCCGAAGAACACGGGCAACGAAGAATACAACCGTTACCTCGCTATTCTTTTCCCGAGCACCCAGCTCAAGATTTTGGACTACAACCGCGTGCTTAAGGACTTGAACGGCCGCACGCCGGAACAGCTCATGGAAGAAATGAAGCTTGTGTTCGACATCGAAGAATTGCCGAGCATGCAGAGCCCGGCTAAGCAGAATCAGGTGAACTTCTACATGGGCGGCAAGTGGTATGCTTGCACGTTCAAGGACAAGTTCCTCAAGAACTTGGGTCCGGTCGACAGCCTCGACGTGGCTCTCCTCCAGAAGCTTATCTTGAAGCCGCTCTTCGACATTGACGATCCGCGTACTTCCAAGCGCATCGACTTTGTCGGTGGCATCCGTGGTCTTGGCGAACTTGTGAAGCGCGTCGATAGCGGTGAATGCGCTTGCGCCTTTGCAATGTATCCGACCACGCTTGATCAGCTCATGAGCATTGCCGACGCTGGCGAAATCATGCCGCCGAAGAGCACTTGGTTTGAACCGAAGCTCCGCGACGGTCTCTTGGTCCACACGCTCGACTAATTGTTTGTAGGCCGCGCGAACCTCTCGTACGAGAGGCGCGGACTTCTATAGTGAAAATTGCAGAACGCACCCGGCCAGGGTGCGTTTTTGCTTTTGATACGCAATGCTTTTATTTTTGCGTTCCTGCAAACGGTTGTTTGCAAAATGAAACCCTAATCTGTTTTTTGAGTGTCCGTATTCTACATTTCCCGCTGGTGATGTTTAAAATGGTGTATGGGAAAATGCGTTTAAAACAAAAGAATAAATTCTCCCGGTTTCTTGTTTCGCTACGCTTGCTGATTGCGTGGAAATTTAAGAATCTTTGGTTTTGGTAGCTCGCTTAGGAGGCTGAGTCTTTTTCTTTTCTTTTTTGTCGGACTTGGATTTGTCCTTTCTTTTGCTTTTGGCGATGAGATTCTTGACGAATTCTTTAGCCTGAAAAATTCGGTTATCAACCTTTTTTTGAATGTTGTTTGCAACTTTATTGGCGCTGCCTACAAAATTCTTTTGGGTAAAGTAGCCAATTTCCCTTGAATCTGCGCAGTGGTTTGATTTTTCGCAGATGAGATAATAACAGTCTTCAGGAACAACGTAAAAAGAAATCTTTGAAGAATCCTTGGCGCTATATAATTCTCGTTTGATGTGTATGGGCGTGTTTCCTGGTTCTGCAAGGAAAATCTGGAGTTCTACAAGGTAGCGGTCTTGCCATGGCATGTAGTCGATTTCTTGCAAGCTGACAAGGCGGTTCCCAAGCTTGGTGGATCCTATGCGTTCAAGGGGCATTTGCCTTTTCCCTTGCCAAAGGCTTGATTTGACATAGAACTTTTCGTTCTGCTCGTGCATGAGAGAAATAAGGTAATCTTGTTCTACGTCGTTTAGCTTGTCAAAAACGAGTGTGTCGCCTTTACGCGGAATGTGGATTTTGCGAGTTTCAATGAAGGCGTCTTCGCCTTTCCATTTGAAATTTTTATGAGGAGTATAGACTTTACTGTTGTTTGTAATTGTGATGGAGTCGCCAGGAATACCAAGAACTTTTCGCACCATGTTGTCCTGGTTGCGGAGAACGCCCCAGACATAATCCCCATATCCAACATTTTGGGTGCAACTTGGAAGCTTGCACATCCACATGATGCTGTTCTTCTTGTATTTTGGAAACAGGGAATTGTCTTGCAGGCGGACTGGTTCAAAAATATAGTGGCGCACGCCGATCATGGCGGCAAGAACAACACTGAGAATAAAGACAAGTACAAACACGTGCGTCTTGGAATGACGTCGTTGTAAAAATTTGACTTTACGATCGAGTGCTGACATAGCCTTTACAAACTACAATTAATCGTTGCCGCCGGTAGAGTCGTCGCTGAGCGAGAGGACTGCGAGGAACGCCTTTTGCGGTACTTCCACGGAGCCGATGCTCTTCATGCGCTTCTTACCTTCCTTCTGCTTTTCGAGGAGCTTGCGTTTACGGGTGATGTCACCGCCGTAGCACTTGGCAAGCACGTCCTTGCGGACTGCCTTCACGGTCGAACGGCTGATAATCTTGCCACCGATGGCGCCCTGGATGGCCACATCGAACTGCTGGCGTGGAATGAGGTCCTTGAGTTTTACGCAGATGGCGTTAGCGTAGGTGTTGGCCTTGTCGCGGTGGATAATCACGGAGAAGGCGTCGACCGGGTCACCGTTCAAGAGAATGTCGAGCTTGACGAGGTTGTTGCGCTTGTATTCGCTCGGCGTGTAGTCAAGGCCTGCGTAACCACGGCTCAGAGATTTGAGACGGTCGTAGAAGTCGAACATGATTTCGGCTAGCGGAAGGTCGTACTTGAGGATGACCTTCGTTTCGTCGATGTATTCCATCGTTTCGAACGTGCCGCGCTTTTCTTCGCAAAGCGTCATCATGGCGCCCACGTATTCCTTCGGCGTAAAGATCTGGGCCTTCACGTACGGCTCTTCGATGTAGTCATAGCGGCTAGCGTCGGGGAGCTTGGACGGGCTTTCGATTTTCACCATGGAGCCGTCGCTCATGTAAACGTGGTATTCCACGTTCGGCACGGTCGTGATGATGTCCACATTGAATTCTCGGTCCAAACGTTCCTGCACAATTTCCATGTGCAAAAGTCCGAGGAAGCCCGTGCGAAAACCAAAGCCGAGCGCTTCGGATGTTTCCGGTTCCCAGCAAAGGGCGGAGTCGTTGAGGCGGAGCTTTTCGAGGGCTTCGCGCAAATCCTTGTAGTCTTCCGGGTCGATGGGGTAGATACCCGAGTAAATCATCGGGAGCACGTCCTTGTAGCCCGGGAGCGGTTCTTCGGCCGGGTTCGCTGCATCCGTAAGCGTGTCACCGATTTTCACGTCGCTAATCGTCTTGACGTTTGCAAGCACGTAACCGACCATGCCTTCGGTCAGTTCCGGACGCGGGTCGCGGCGCATGCTGAATGTACCGACTTCGGTCACCACATATTCGCCACCCGTCTTCATCATGCGAATCTTCATGCCCGCCTTGAGCGTGCCTTCGACAATGCGAATGTAGTTGATCACGCCGCGGTAGGAATCGTAAACGGAGTCGAAAATGAGAGCCTTGAGCGGCTTGCCTGCATCACCCTTCGGGGCCGGGATTTCATCGACGATCTTGTCGAGCACCTGTTCCACGTTGAGGCCGGTTTTGGCGGAAATGCGCGGAATCTTGTCCGGATCGTAACCGAGCAAGTCACCGACGAGCTGTGCCACGTGATCGGGCTGGGCGCCCGGAAGGTCTACTTTGTTCAAAACCGGGATGATGGTTAGGTCGTTTTCAATCGCAAGGTAGAGGTTAGAAAGCGTCTGGGCTTCGATGCCTTGGCTTGCATCCACGACGAGGATGGCGCCTTCGCAAGCTGCGAGGGATCGGCTGACTTCGTAGGTGAAGTCCACGTGCCCCGGCGTATCGATCATGTTCAAAATGTATTCTTCGCCATCTTTTTCGTAGACCATGCGGATGGCATGAGCCTTGATCGTAATGCCGCGTTCGCGTTCCAGGTCCATGTCGTCCAGGAGCTGGTTCATCATTTCGTTCTTGGAAACGGTCTTGGTCAGTTCAATCATTCTGTCGGCCAAGGTGGATTTGCCGTGATCGATGTGGGCGATAATGCTAAAATTGCGGATATTGTTGTTTTGCGGCATATTAAGATGTTGAAGAGTTTTTGCGTAAATATAGAAATCTTGTGCCTGTTTATTGGTATTCGCTGTGAACCCTTTAAAAAAAAACTATATTCTACTGGTACAATCTGTTCTATCTGAACGATATAACTACGGAAGTTACGTTTTGTTTAAAAAGCTCATTATTTGCAGTGCCTTGTGTCTTGCCGCAAATTCTTTTGCCGCAGGTAAAGTTTTCAACAAGGATTACACGGGTGTTTCCCAAATTCTTGCCGAGATTACGACTCATGAGGGTAAAATCGTTGTGGACTTGAACTTCAAGGCTGCTCCGAATACCGTAGCGAACTTTGTAGATCTCGCCAGCTCGGGCTTCTACGATGGTCTTGTGTTCCATCGTGTTATTAACGGTTTCATGATTCAGGGTGGTGACCCGAAGGGTGATGGAACAGGCGATCCTGGTTATACCATTGATGATGAAAAGAATGATCTCAAGCATGAGGCCGGTGTGATTTCTATGGCTAATAAAGGCCCGAATACCGGTGGATCGCAGTTCTTTATTACGCAGCTCCCGCAGCCGCATTTAGACGGTCATCATACTGTGTTTGGTAAGGTCATTGAAGGCCAAGACATCGTCTGCCGCATTGACCCGTACGATCCGATTTTGAACATTAAAATTGTGGAAAAGAAGTAAATATGAGTTCCAAAAAAGCGACATCTAAGGCGCCTGCAAAGGCGAGTGCTTCTGAAAAGAAATCTGCAAAGTCGGCTCCAGCAAAGAAGCCTGTAGCCAAGGCCGCTCCGGCACCGGCAAAGAAAGCTGCTCCTGCAAAGGCTGCTACTAAGCCCGCCCCTGCAAAGAAGCCTGCTGCCAAGGCTGCTCCGGCACCGGCAAAGAAAGCCGCTCCTGCAAAGGCTGCTGCTAAGCCTGCTCCAGTTGCCAAGAAGCCTGTCGCCAAAAAGGAAGCTCCTGCTAAGAAGGAACCTGCCAAGGCTGTAAAGGCTGCTCCGGTGAAGGCTCCTGCAGCAAAGCCCGCCAAGGCTGAAGTTTCCAAGCCCGCGCCTGCTAAAAAGGTTGAACCGGCAGTCGTGGCCAAGGCTCCGGCAGCTCCGAAGGCTGTTGAAAAAGTTGAAGAAACTGAAGTAAAAGTTTCTGAAAAGAGTGTTGTCAAGGAACCCGTTAAGGAAGTTTCTGAAAAGGCTCCTGAAAAAGTTGAAGTTGCCGAAAAGGCAGAACCGAAAAAGTCTACCGTGAAGTCTGATTATCCGTATGCTGTTTTGCTTGAAGGTGGTAAGAAGCCTTGCAAGTTCATTATGTTTGTTGAAATTGATGAACAGGAAGAGCGCGCTAACAAGAAGAAGGTGTCTTCTGAAATGAAGAACCTCGAAAAGAAGCCGACTTCCGCTATCCGTCACAAGATTTCTCTTGCTGAAGAAACTCAGGAAGAACTGACGGAACGCATCTTGAAGGAACTCGAAGAACAGAACGCTGCTTTCACGCGCGAAGCTGCAACGCAGATTTGCACGCGTTGCAACAAGAATCTTGTTTCTCCGGAATTCTGGGTCGACAAGCATCTCGGCTACTGCGAAGAATGCGCCGCTATTTTGCACTTGGGTCAGTCCAAGGAAGCCCGCAAGGTGGAATACCAGCTGGGCGCCATGGGTGGAGACTCTTTGGATGAAGTGGAGGACGACGATATCGAAGGACCGGACGCAGCAGACCTTAAGGAAGCTGAAGAAGAACTCGCCGATTTCGACGATTAATACGTCAACCTCGAACGAAGGTTGGGGCTTGCCCCATTCATTAAATTGTATAAAAAAAGCCGAGGCGTTGAACCTCGGTTTTTTGTTTGAAAAAAAAATATTGAAGATAAATTAATTAACCTTTCTCATCACGCCGATGACGCGGCCTGCAATAGAGAAGTCTTTCTTGTTGTTCACGATGATGGGCTTGTACTTCGGGTTGGCCGGGCGGAGTTCGACGTGGTCGGCGCTCGGATGATAGTACTTGACTGTTGCTTCGTTATCGATTTGTGCAACGACAATTTCGCCAAGGTCGGCGGTCTTTTGCTGACGAGCGAAAATCAAGTCACCATCGAAGATGCCTGCGTTAATCATGGAATCGCCCTTGACGCGGAGAGCAAACACGTCGCTACGGCAAGCGAGGAAGTCTCGATCTATAGTAACGGTTCCTTCGAGGTTTTGAACGGCGAGAATCGGAGTACCTGCAGCAACACGCCCGACAATAGGAATTTCGATTGTGTTGTTGACGACTTCCTTGCCGGATTCCTTTTCGTCATTTAAGATTTCGATGCCGCGGCTGAGACGCGGAGAGCGGTTGATATAGCCTTTCTTGATGAGGGCTGCGAGAATGGAACGCACTCCGTTCGTCGAAGAAATGTCGAAATGGTTGCCGATTTCGCGAACTGTTGGCGGCATGTGATTTTCTTTAGAATACTTCTTGATGTATTCGTAAATCTCTTCTTGTCTTGCCGTCATTTCTTTGCGTTTTTCGTTTGTATTTTCCATTGTTAGCCTCTCGTCGTAAAGGAATCTGGAATTTCTATGTATAAAATATAATGCACAACTGGGCAAATGTCAATATTTTCACTGCACAAAAGTAAAGTTTTTTGTAAAAAAATGATTTTGTTGAAAAAAAATAATCATGATATTCAAAAATAGGGCTTTTTTTGTTATATTTGGAGCACTTCGGGGTGTAGCTCAGCCTGGTAGAGCGTCTGCTTTGGGAGCAGAATGTCGTCAGTTCGAATCTGGCTACCCCGATACGAAAAAGGCCCCCTCGTGGGGCCTTTTTTCGTATCATAGGTAGCCAGATCAGCTTCACCGAAGGTGAAGCCCGAAGGGCAAGCTGGGAAGTGAGCGAAGCGAAACCGAAGCCAGCGCAGCCAATCTGGCTACCCCGCGATGCGTAAGCATCGGCGAAGCCGAATAGGGGCGAGAACAATCTGGCAACCCCAATACGAAAAAGGACCCCTTGAGGGCCCTTTTTTCGTTTTTGTTCAATTTTTTTAGGTTGAAACTCATTTTTATATATATTCCGTCATAAAAATGATATATTTGATTGTAAATTAATTTTTCCCAACGGGAGTGTCTTATGAGAAAGTTCACAATATGGAAATTGGCCACAACATTGGCATTTCTTGTTTCAATGAACGCCTGTTCGAATTCCTCTTCGCCGGATGATTCGGATGACTACACCGATTCTACATCCTCGAAAAATTCGGATGATGGTAAAAATTCCAACAGCTCTTCAAATACTTGTGATGTTCTCAAGAAGCTTGAACTTGGTGCTCCGACAAATTTCACCGTAACCAAGGAATCCGATTCTCTGTGGCTCCTTTCTTGGGATTATACCCGCAATGAATCGCGTGCCGAAACTAATTTTGAAATTGAATCGTTGAATATGGACGATAAGTCCCCTAAGTGGGAAAGCGAAGGCACGACTAATGCCGACGTTACCATTTACATGCTGAAGGGGGCTAAAAAGGCCGGTAAGTATTACCGTGTTGTTGCTATTGATAAATGCGGTAGGTCTAAAGAAAGCAATCGTCAGCAAATCAAGGCCGACGGAAATGCAACTGAAGATTCTACGACGACTACCGTGACAAGCGATATGCCGACGGATCTTGCTTTGACGCGAATTGCTCCGAGCATTTGGGAACTCAGCTGGAAATACAGTAACTTAAGTGATGATCCGAACAGGTCCTTTGTTATCCAGACTTCCAAGCTCAAGGATTTCAAGTGGAAGAGCATTAAATCCAAGATCGAAGGTAATGTCCGTAACTATTACATTCAGGGACGTGACCAAATTGAAACGTATTATCGCATTGCTGTAGTCAATAGTGGTGATACCTCTGCCTTTACTGAAGCTGTCCAGTTGACTCCGGATGTTGCATACCGTGATTACATGGCTCTCAATACTCCGACGCCGTCGACTAAGTTTACTTTGTATTATAACACGGGTATTGAGGCGGATAAGGATACTTCTTCGGAAGATAAAGTGTACACAGGCGCTGTAGCGACTTATACAATTACGGAAAACCTCATTAGCAAGTATATCGTTGAATCCGAGTACACGGATACCGTTTATTACGAAGCCCGTTGGTTCACCTCTTTGGAAAATTACAACTACTATAAGGGCAATTGCGAAGGTATGAAGAAGTCCAATAAGTGCGATAGTTGCTATTGGACTGAAACATTCCCGTATCAGGAACCGTCTATTTCGAAGCGCTTTAGTGTCTATGACGATTATGCTGATGCCGAAAAGAAAACGAAAGTCTTTAATGACTGTGCATCCAAATATAAATATACGGCTGAAAACCATGCTAAACTTTATGATCCTGATACAGATCCGGCAGAATGGAAAGCCATTGCTGCAAATGAAGCGAATATGGCGCTATGCCTTGAATCCTATGTCCGTGGAATTTGCGGATACTATGTACAAATTCGTGCTGTCTGGAAGGATAATGCGAATGGTAAGGGCAAGGGCGAAACGGACTGGAGCGAATGGACTCAGCCGTTCAATCTCAGTGACATCAGTGGCGCAGACGACCTCTGCAATACCAAATAAAGTCTAACGATTATTGCAAAAAAAGTCCGACATCGTTGTGATGTGCGGACTTTTTTCATGTCATGCCCACCTGTCATCCCGGACCCCGTTCCGGGAGGGCATCTCCTAATAATTTATTTCAAAAATGCAAAGAAAACGGCGGCGATGATGAACAAGAATGCAACGATGTGATTCCATTGGAGCGTTTCCGTGTGGAACACCGTCACGGCAATCGTTGTGAACACCGTAAGTGAAATGGCTTCTTGAATGATCTTCAATTGCATCAGGCTGAACGGACCGCCATTGATGCGGCTGCCGATGCTGTTTGCGGGAATCATAAAGCAGTATTCAAGGAAGGCTAGGCCCCACGAAGCGAGAATCACAAGAATCAGCGGCCAGTCGGTGCTGATGTGCATTTCTTTGAGTTTGAGGTTGCCGTACCAAGCGAACGTCATAAAGATGTTGGAACAGCAGAGGAGGAGAATTGTAAAAATACCAGCTTTCATAATTTAGTCATTAGCCAATGGTTATTAGTTGTTAGTGTTTTGTCATTGGGGCTTGCCCCATCCAGTTACTTCTGGGTCCGCAATCTATATGGTCTTCCTGTAGAATGTTGGTAGGCGAGGCGTTTGCGTACTTCTTCGAGATACTTGATGTAATTCTCGCTTTGGTAGTCGCGGTACGTCCAGTCAAAAGCGTGAAAATGTCCGTCCTGAAAATAAAGCGTCGGCTCCACGAAAATCCCGCGTTGCATATAAACGCGCTGGCGCTGGTCCTTGGTCGTTGCCAAAAAGAACTGCCCAAGCGTCATGTAGCCCGGATCGAGATTTACAGGGCGCAGTCCCGGAGTTCCGTTTGCTTTTGCAATTTCAAGTTCAATGTCGTTTGTCCAAAGCTTGATATCGACAATTGTTTCGCGGTCCACGAGCTGTTCGTAGCTAAAGAATGCTCGCACCGGAGCCATGCCGATTTCTTCTTTGTAGTAGTTGGTGAATGTGAACGGGAACGGTTCCAAGTTCAGGTCTTCTTCGCCGAAACGCGACTTGAGCACTCCGCGGACCGCTTCTACGGATTCGGCATCTTTTGCGAGAATGCCAACGATGATTTTCACTTTGGCAGGAGTTCTGATTTCACCCATGCGCGCAAATTTAGTAATTTTACGATATGTTTAGAAGTTTATCTTTTTGTGCTTTTCTCGTCTTTGCTCTCTCGTCTGCCTATGCCGAGGCTCCGCGTGTCGTGCCGACAATTCTTGATTCTATTCCGCACGAAAAGTCTCACTTTACGCAGGGGCTCTCGTTTGATGGCAAGGACTTGATTGAAACCACGGGCCAGTATGGGAAATCGGGGCTGTATCGTCGTACGCTCGACGGAAAAATTCTTGATTCCGCACGCATTGAAGATCGTTATTTTGGTGAAGGTTCCGTTGTGCTTGGTGACGAGATTTACTACCTCACGTGGAAATCGCACAAGGCTTTTATTTATTCTCGCAAGCCTTTCAAAAAGAAAGGGGAGTTTCGCATCCCGACCGAAGGCTGGGGACTTACGCTTTGGCGTGACCAGCTTTTGATGAGCAATGGCTCCGATGAACTTTTGCAAATTGCACCGGGTGGCTTTGCTGTGTCGGGGATTATTAAGGTAACCGACGGTCGTTATTCAATTAAGCTTTTGAATGAACTTGAAGTCGTCGGAAATCTTTTGTACGCAAACATCTGGCAAACGGACTTTATTGCTGAAATTGAACTTCCGAGCGGGAAGGTTCTCCGCTACATCGATTTCTCGAAAAAAGCGGGGGAGATTCGCGAAAAATTCCCTGGCGTAGATGTCTTGAACGGCATTGCCTACGACGGCAAGGATTTTTGGATTACCGGCAAGCTCTGGCCGCAAATCTATAAAGTCAAGTTTTAGATGAATCTTGTCATTCCCCTAACGGGGCTTGACTTGTTCGCCTCGGATATAGAAACATGCAAGCATGTTTCTGCATCGCTCGGCTCCGTTGTCATTCCCGGACTCCGTTCCGGGAGGAAATCTCCATCTCGAATCACTTTCCAAGTGCGATCGATTTTTGTATATTTGCGTTGAATCGGGGGTACTCTGGTTTGCTTCGAATAACGCTACTCGCGTTATTCTCACCCTTCGGGCTTTTCGAACGCACGGCGTTCTCAAAGGCTTAAACGCTCCTTAAAGTCGCGTTTAATCGACGGGTCTCAACCAGAGCACCCCCGGTGCAAGCACCGGGGGTGCTCTGGTTTCGACAGGGTTACCGAAGTGTTAGTTGCAAGTCGAGGTCTCAGACGAGGGCAACTCGTTAAAAAGTCTGAAAAAAAATAAGTGCTGACGAAAACTACGCACTCGCTGCCTAATTAACGGCAACGCCGGGCCTCATTCCGCTCCCATCGGGGTGTACGTCCGGACGCAATATGGGATAGGGAAGTGTCATGCCTGGGGGCATCTCCCGAGATTTACTAGGCTGGTCAAACTCCGCGCCGACCTTCTTGGGCGTGGATAAGACGAGATCTTAAATACGAAGGGAACACTTGTAGGAACGTACATGGACGTGATTTTGGACAGGGGTTCGACTCCCCTCACCTCCAGAAAAGAAAAGGGCTCTCCATGAGAGCCCTTTTCTTTTCTGTTTTATAAGAACCGCTCGGCTCTTGTGCAATTGGAAAAATCCATCTTCGCCTCGCTTTCGCGAACACGACCCGTTAATACGGGTCGCTTATCGCTCACAGAAGTAAATTTCAAAAAATCTTTCTAAATTAAATTCAAAAGGAGGTTGTATGGATTGCAGAATCTTAGTTCGCTTTATTGGAGTTCAAGAGGATCTTGATGCTTTGTGGTCCGAATTCATGGAGCATTTCCCAGAGGCCGAACTGCCGAGTGTCGATTCCGGAGAATGGTATTCTGTCGAAGACTACATGACTGATGAATACGAATGCCGTTTCGAAGAACTCCCTGAGTCCGAACTGTATGCGGTCGATGGAACCTTCCTTGTCGAAAACGAACCTCCTGAGGATGTCCTGACTGAAATCCTGGAACGCTTCGAGCGCGTGTATGCCGTGTTCAAGTGGTCTACGATGGATGTTGGCGTGGGCTGCGGAACGAGCGAAGGTTGGGGTGAATTCAATGCAGACCGCGCCGATGACGGTTCTGACGAAGCAAATGAAATCTCCGAAGCCGTGCTAGGTTTCTAAATATTTTTCGAATTGCTTTGTTTTTAAGCTCTTTTCTTGTCTAAAATTTTTCTTGCAATTTCAACATAAAACTTCTAAATTTGGTTTGGGTTGGATTAGGTGTGTGGAGGTTTTATGTTATTTTCTCGTATTTTGCCGCTTTGCATTGCAACGGCTTTCACCACGTCACTTGCTGTTTTGGACTTGCCGAACGCACAGCCTAAAGTCGATGCCGCCTATTGGAACAAGGCTCTTGATAGTACGTGGCAGGGCTTAGTTCGTCGAAATATCCAGCCGTATAGTGCTGGTGCTGGATTGATTCACCGTCCAAAGAGCGAAACCCCGGGCGATGCCGTGAGTGAAGGCGTTGGCTATGGAATGCTTGTCTCGCTTTATGCCAATGATCAGGCTTCGTTCAATAAAATGTGGGAACAAGCAAATACATTGATGTGGAGCAGCTGCTATTACAACTGGCAGATGGGCCCCGATGGAAAAATTACGGGCTTGGGTGCTGCTTCTGATGCCGAGGAAGATGTCGCTTTGGCTTTGATTTTTGCCGACAAGCTTGTGTCTGCGGGTAAGTGGCAGCCGTACACTTCGGCAAAGCTTGGTTCCGATTATAAGGCGCATGCGCAGAAAATTCTCGATTGCATGTGGAGCTCCAAGCAAATTACAAGTAATGGAATTTTGGCTCCGGGTGCAGGCTGGGGTGGTTATGAATTTGTCAATCCGGGGTATTTCTCTCCGGCTTGGTACAAGGTCTTTGCTAAGTTCGATTCCAATGGTGATCGTTGGAATACTGTGGTTGACAAGTCCTACGAAATCATTGCTCTAAGCCCGGGTTACAGCATGGGCATGGTACCGGACTGGATGACTCCAGAAGGCGGCTGGGTTGGTTCTGCCGGTCTTGGCTATAATGCTTATTTTGAAAGCCGCGCCTTTTTCAAGGATGCAATCCGCATTTTGTGGCGTGTCGCTATTGACGCTATCTGGTTTGACGAACAACGCGCAAAGACGTTCCTCAAGAATGCTTTGACGTTTATCAATTCGAAGGGTGGCGCTAAGGCTGCGAACTTCTACCAGATTGAAAATGCTGGCGAACTGTTGCCTGCTGAAGATAAATGGTATGATTTCAACAATTCCAAGGATTCTACGACATGGCGTTACCGCAGTGAACACAGCCATTTGACGATTGGCATGTGGGCAACGGTTGCTATGGCTGTGGGCGAGAAGGCTGACCGAATTGCTTTCAGTGAAGAAATGGGCAAGTTCTATGAAGGTGGCGATTACTTTGGACTTGCAAAGAACGAAACGGACGCGCTCGAAGATACGCTCCATAACGAGATGTATTTTGACCAGTTCCTTGCCTGGTTCGGCACTTCCATGATGAGCGGTGCTTTTGTGAACGTTGTCGATGCCATTGACAATCCGAAGGCGGCAACAGTTGGGGATTCTTCTTCGCTTACGCCTTCGTTAAAGCTTGCGGAAAGACGTCTTGCCGGTATTGCCGGCATGAAGATTAGCCATTTAGATGGCGCTGTGATGATGTCTGTTTCTGAACAGGCTCAATGGAAAATCTTTGACTTGAACGACCACGTTGTGGCGACTGCTTCTGGTAAAGATTTCCTTTGGAAGACGCGTGGTCAAAGCGGAATCTATATTGTGAAGGCCGTTGGCCGTAAACAAAGTTATTCTCGCAAGATTACAGTTCGCTAAAGGTGATGCCCCATCAAGTGGGGCATGACACGTTTGACTTTGTCATTCCACTTCGTGGCTTGACTGCTGTGGCTCGGCAATAAGAATGAGTATACTCATTCTTGCTGCGCTCGCCTTGCTTGTCATTCCCCTAACGGGGCTTGACTTGTTCGCCTCGGATATAGAAACATGCAAGCATGTTTCTGCATCACTCGGCTCCTTTGTCATTCCCGCCTCCGAGCGGGAATCTCCTTTCTATTCTACGCAGATATTTTTTCTAGCAATGTATCGCAGATTTCTGCGAGCATTCTCTCGTGCGTACACACTTCGGGCGACACTCCTTCTATTGTCCCCGTCGTGTAGTAGCTCGTGCAGGCGCATTCATGTGCACAGCAGCGGTAGCGAATATCGCACCCCTCGCATTCCTTTTTGTCGTTGTCCAAAAATTCTCGAATCTTGTCGCAAGCCGTCTCGTCAAAGCCGGTGAAAACGTTCCCCTGCACATAGTGGGTGTTTGGGTTTGAGGTGATGAACCGTGTGCAAGGGAACATATTTCCATTCGTGGCGACACCAATGGCTCCATTATATACATGGCACGAATAAAGCCTGTATCGTGAATTGATAAGCGTTATTTTTATTTTGTCGTGAATTGTGCCGAGGAAGAACTTGTCGCCTTTTTCGCGACATGCCCTCCAATATTCTGCCATTTTCTGGTATTGCAAGGCGAGCTTGTCAAAATCTTCGCCTGTCCATTTGCCGTCAAAATCGACACTTGTGGTGAGACTTTGGAATCCCTGTTCGTGCAGCCATTTGACGCTCTCGAAAAGCGTGCTAACATGTGCACGCGTGACTGTGCTCAATGCTACAGCGCCGAGTTTCACGAATTGTGGAATGTGCTTTTCGATGGCCTTGAAACTACCCGTATTGCTGACTGTGCGGCGGGCGATATCGTGATGGTATTCTGGCCCGTCGAGCGAAAGGTAAATGCGGAACTTTTCGCGCTCGCAAAAGTCAAAGAACTCGTCGTCAAAAAGCGTGCCGTTGGTGTTGACGGCAAATTGCAACCTAAAATTTTTAGAAATTTTGCCATTGTCCATCGCGTTATCGACAACCGCCTTTGCGAATTCGACACCTTTATAAATTGCGTCTCTTTGCAAAAGCGGCTCCCCCCCAAAGAACGTGATGTTTAAGTACGACTGCCTAAAGAAAATCGTGCGGTCGAGCGCAATTTTAATCGCCTGCTCGAGAGTCGCATCGTCCATGACCGTTTTGCGGTCCGCTTGCGATTCCTTGTAATAGCAGTAGGTACAACGTAAATTACATTGCTCTGTAAGGCAAAGAACTAAGTTCATGCTTGAATGTCATCTTGTTCGAACGTGGTCACCATGCTGACCATCTGGCATCTCGGGTCTTTAGGGTCGTCGCACATGTAAATTTGCGGGCAGAGCGGGTCGTTGTGTTGGCAACGCCAATCATCAATACATTTTTGATCGTCTGGAGCGCAATCACCGTAGGGAGTCTGTTCCGAAGAACTGCTAGATTCGTTTGCGGACGATGTCGGCGTGGTGTCGGAAGAACTGCTGCTTACATCCAGATCTTCTTCGTACGGCGGGAGAATGCCCGCTTCTATAATTGGCTCGTAAGACGAACTGCTAGGTTTTTCGACGGACGATGACGAATAAGTGTGAGGGATGCCTGCTGAGATTATTGAAGAACTGCTTTTGGGCAGTTTTGCAGAAGAAAGCGCTTCAATGGCTTCGCTGCTGAGGTGTTCGCCGCTTGAAGAAATGTCGGTATAGCTGGAACTGCTGAATTGTTCTCCGCATGCAGTTTCACCGCATGTCGGTTCAGGCTCTTGTTTTTTGTTGTCGTCGCCTGTTGCAGACATGCTGTCATCGCAGGCTGTTGTGCCGATGGATGCTGCAATTCCGAGTGCGGCCGCGACTGCACTTTTGGTAAATTTGCTCAATTTTGAGCTTTTGACGACTTTTTTCTTCTCAATTTTCATGTTTTCCCCTAACACTTGCAGATCTTATACATTGTCAAGCATTTCGTATGTGGACACCATGCTGGCAATCATGCCTCGATCGTCGTCATGGCACATGATGACATGAATTCCTGTGGAATCTACAGTTTCGCACATTCTAGGATATGGAGGGACTACAGTATCACTTGAAGAACTGCGGGATTCTTCTTTGATGCTCGACGAGCTGCGAACATGTTCTACAAATGTGCTGCTGGAGCTTTCAGATGAACTGCTTACAACTTCTTCCGAAGAACTGCTGGGCGTTTCTGAAGAAGAACTGGCGAGATTTTCTGAAGAACTGCTCGGCGATTGTACAGATGAAGAAGAAAGCGCTTCGATGGCTTCGCTGCTGAGGCGTTCGTGGCTTAGCGGAATATCTGCTACAGAGGAGCTGGACGTGTTTTCTGGACTTTTTGGGGTGTTGTTGTCTGGTTCGATTGGGCCTGCAACTGGACTGCTTTCGGCATCGTCTAAACAACCGCTCATCAAAATGGCGGACATGCCAAGCAACGAGGCTACCCCTGCCTTAGTGGCTTTGGATAAACGTGAATTTCCGATAACTTTCTTCTTCTCGATTTTCATAAAAATCTCCTTCAACCATAACACTCTATCTTAATATAGTTTGTTTTGGAATATAAAATGCAATTTTGGGCTGTTTTTATGAATAGCGTTGAACGATTTTGTTGCATCCGTTGCATATAGAGGGGGCAAAAGAAAAAACGCCCGGTTTCCCGAGCGTCTTTATCGTAATTGTCAATTCGTCATCCTGACACCGAAGGTGGAAGACAACTCAGAAGGCGAGTGTTGCGACCATGCTTGCATGGGCATAACCGAGCCAAAGAGTTGGGGCGTAGCCCCATCTAGTTAAGTTTTATTACAAGATATAACTGGATTGACGCTTCGCGTCCGAGGCTTCGGCTCAGAAATAGGTTTGCGAGCAACCTGCTTCATTCGCCTCGCTCTCGTTTCTTCGGGCTTCGCCCTCAGAATGACGTGTTAAGTGTTACGTCTTGTCTTCACCGCGGAGCATGATGACCTTGCCCGTGCGGATGTATTCCACGATTTCGAACTTCTGCAACAAGCTCTTGAGGGTATCGACCTTCGTGCTGTTGCCCGTAATCTGGATAATCATGGAAGTCATCGTCATATCCACCGTGTTGGCGTGGAAATGGTCGCAAAGCTGCAAGATTTCGGTACGCTGTTCTGCAGTGCAACGAACCTTGATGAGGGCGAGTTCCTTTTCCACAGCGTCCGTACCGGTATGGTCCTTGGCCTGAACCACGTCCACGAGCTTTTCGAGCTGCTTGATGATCTGCATCAAGATTTCGGGATTGCCGTGAGCGATGATGTTCATGCGGCTGAAGTTCGGGTCGAGCGTGGGGGAGACGACGAGAGAATCGATGTTGTAGCCACGGCGGGAGAACACGAGTGCAATACGCACGAGCACGCCCGGGCGGTTTGCCACTAACAAGCTAATAGAATGTGCAATATCTTTCATTTTCTAATTCTCCTATTACGTCGATCCGGTGGGTTTTTCGAGCTGCGTCTTCGGCTGTTCGGTGATCATGCTTGTGATCGGAGCGCCTGCCGGAATCATCGGGAACACGTTGTCTTCCTTTTCGCATTCGCAGTGGATGAGAATCGGGCCGTCGTTGTAGTCCAAAGCCTTCTGAATCACGCGTTCGGCGTCTGCCGGGCGCTTGATACGGAGACCCGGGATGCCGTAAGCTTCAGCGAGCTTCACGAAGTCCGGGTTGCCTCTCATGTCCACGCTGGAGTAGCGGTGGTCATAGAAGAGTTCCTGCCACTGACGCACCATGCCGAGGTACTTGTTGTCCATCACGAAAATCTTGATGGGGAGCTTGTGGATGGCGGCCGTTGCAAGTTCTGCTTCGGTCATCTGGAAACCACCGTCACCGCTGAAGCTGCAAACCGGCCAACCGGTTTCGTTGCCGAATGCGGCACCGATAGCAGCCGGGAAGCCAAAGCCCATCGTGCCTGCGCCACCGCTGGAGTGGAGCTGACGCGGATAGTTGATGTGGAAGAACTGTGCAACCCACATCTGGTGCTGGCCCACGTCCGTAGTAACAATGGCCTTGCCCTGCGTAAGTTCGCTCACGGTAGCAACGATGTGCTGCATACGGAGACCGCCCTGCTTGGCGTAGGTAAGCGGGTAGCGCTTCTTCCAGGTCTGGCAAGTCTTGATCCAGTCGGCGGTATCGAGCTTGTTTACCATCGGGAGGAGCTGTTCCAAGACGAGCTTGGCGTCACCGCACATGAACACATCCGGCTGCAACACCTTGCCTTCTTCGGCAGGGTCAATGTCGATGTGCATCTTCACTGCGTTCTTGCAGAATTCGCTGAGCTTACCGGTAATGCGGTCGTCCCAACGGCTACCGATCGAAAGGATCAAGTCGCATTCGAGAACAGCCTTGTTGGCGTAAATTGTACCGTGCATGCCGAGCATGCCGAGAGAAAGTTCGTGGTCGGTCGGGAATGCACCGAGGCCAAGCATTGTGCAGCAAACCGGAGCGCCGAGCTTTTCAGCGAGTTCCTTCACCTGGCGGTGTGCACCAGAAATCATAGCGCCGTGGCCAACGAGGAGGAGCGGCTTCTTGGAATTCTTGAGGTATTCCGCGGCCTTTTCTACGCTTTCAGTAGAAGCGTAGGTCGGAATCTTGTAACCCGGAAGGTCCATCTGGTCTGTGAACGGAGCGGTGCAGGGGCCTGCAGTCACGTCCTTCGGGAGGTCGATAAGCACCGGGCCCGGACGGCCAGAACGTGCAATGTGGAAAGCTTCCTTCATCACGCGCGGGAGGTCGTTCGTGTCCTTCACCAAGTAAGAATGCTTCACGGTTGCAAAAGTCATACCGCTAGTATCGCATTCCTGGAAGGCGTCCTTGCCCAAGTTCGGAGTTGTCGTCTGTGCCGTGAGCACGACGATCGGGCTAGAATCCATGAGAGCTGTATAAATACCTGTAAACGTGTTCGTTGCACCCGGACCGCTAGTGACAAGAGCTACACCGACCTTACCGGTCTGGCGGGCATAACCGTCAGCCATGTGGGTTGCGCCCTGTTCATGACGGCTGAGCACAACTTTGATGCTGGAGTCGAGGATGGCATCGAACATCGGAATGGCCGATCCACCGGGATAGCCGAAAATTGTATCAACGCCTTCACGCTTGAGGCATTCGATAATCACTTCGGCACCACTTAAGGTCTTATTTGCCATAATTTATCCTGTCTTTTAAAGAATAGATGAAAATTTAGATGGATTGAAATATAGGAGTATTTTAATGTGGCGGCAAGAGGTAAAAACCGTATTTTGTGAAAATTTTTGCAATTTTTGGTAAAATTTTTAATTTTTGAAGTTTAAAAAATGAAAAAAATTGAAGATTTTTGTGAAAGTTTTGCGAAAATTGAATTGAAGTAAAGTAAAAATTGAAGATTTTTGAGCTAAAATTTGTTGTTTGGTCCATTTTGTGTCCAAAATAATGTGAAAATTTTTGCGAGTATGCGAAAAATATATCCGAGAACGGATTTGCCCCCGCAAATGTCCTCTGTGCTTGTTTGCCTTGTCATTCCCGCCCCGGATCGAAGTCCGGGATAAACTCCAGCGTAAATCACCCTCTTATTATATGGGCGTCGCCCCTAAAATTTTCTAATTTGTAATTATGATTAAAAAGATTTTTCTCTCGCTGATTCTTGCGGCTGCATTCGTGTTTGCCGCTGACCCGATCACCATTGAAGGGCGTTTGACCGAAATTCCGGGAAAAATGCCGAGCAATGACTTATATAGCTATGTCTATGTATTTAAGTACAAGGTCTCGAAGGTGGTTTCGGGCAAGCTCGATGCTAAGGACGTTCTCGTGGGCGTCTATAACCCGCTCATCGCCCGTGGCAAGGTCAAGGACAAGATGGCGGACAAGTCCAAGGGCAATGTTGGTGAATTCAAGGCCAAGGCAAAACATACGCTCAAGCTCATCCCGCTTGAAGGCAACTGGGACGGTGCTGTCGAAGATGAATACTTTGACGATGAATCCCCGCGCTACCTCGCAATTGAAGTGAATGAGTAATTAATGGTCTTCTCTTCCCAGATTTTCCTTTTCTACTTCTTGCCGACGTTTTTGGTTGGCTACTTTGTTCTCTTCAAGCTCGGGGCTAAGCATTCGTTCCTGAACTTGTTCATTACCATCTTCAGTTACGTTTTTTACGGCTGGCTCGAACCGTGGCTCGTGTTCCTCATGTTCGGCTGTACGCTTGTCGTGTACGTAGCTGGGCGGTTCATCTCGGCGCCGAATGCAAGTTCTTTGCAGCGTAAGGTTGCCCTGTGGACTGCAATTGCGGTGAATCTCGGGGCGCTCGGGTTCTTCAAGTATTACATGTTCGGCATGGGGATCGTGAACGATTTTGCGACCATGCTCGGCTGTGAGCCATTCTCGATTATGACGGTTCTTTTGCCGGTGGGCATTTCGTTCTACTCGTTCCAGTCCATGAGTTATGCGATTGACGTTTATCGCGGTTCCGCTCCTCCGGTCAAGAACTTTGCGACATTCGCATGCTACGTGGCGCTTTTCCCGCAGCTTGTGGCAGGCCCGATTGTGCGCTACAATACGGTCGCCGAAGAACTTGAAACCCGCACGCATACGCTTGAAAATTTTGTGCGTGGTATCCTGTTTTTCTGCTTTGGCTTTACCGAAAAAATCTTCCTTGCAAATCAGGTGGGCATTATCGCAGACCGCGTTTTTGCGGCTGATGCTCCGGGCGTCATCAATAGTTGGTGGGGCTCGCTTGCCTACATGTTCCAGATTTACTTTGACTTCTCGGCGTATTCTAATATGGCGATTGGTCTTGGACTTATGCTCGGGTTTCATTTTCCGCGCAACTTCAATGGCCCGTACCGCTCTGTTAGCATTACGGACTTCTGGAAGCGCTGGCATATCTCGCTCACGAGTTGGTTCCGCGATTACCTGTACATTCCGCTGGGTGGCAACCGCGTGCCGACGGGTCGCATGTACTTCAACCTTTTCCTCGTGATGTTCGTGAGTGGCGTTTGGCATGGTGCGAACTGGACGTTCGTGTGCTGGGGCCTTTATCACGCCTTCTTCATGATTGTGGAACGTGCAAACAACAAGAACGCTTGGTACTACAAGGCTCCTCGCGTGGTGCAAATCCTTTTGACGCAGGTGATTGTGCTCTTTGGCTGGGTGCTGTTCCGTGCGGATTCTATTGGCGATGCTGTCCGCATGTGGAAGAATATGATTGGGCTTGGCGCAACGGCTGCTTCCGACGTGATTTTATCTGCTGAAATTTTCACGCCGACATGCGTTGTGTTCATGTTGCTGGCGGGTTTACTTTCGTTCTGGAAGTTCCGCAGTTACGATTGGTGCATTGACGTTTCTTTCAAAAAGTCGCTCATTGCGCTTGGCTTGTTTATTTTGGCAACGCTTGCGCTCTTTACCCAGAGTTACAACCCGTTCCTTTATTTCCAGTTCTAGTTATGAAAATAAAAAAAGTCTTTCTCTTGCTTTCTATGGCGGCTGGAGTTGCCTTTGCTGATCCGATTCCAACAGAAGCTTTAACTCAGGGCGGTCTCCAGATGCGTGACCGCCAACTCCGTGATATCGGCCTTGTGATGCGCGGTGGGCGAGGTGGCTTTGTCGATATCGGCTACACTTATACGCCTTCGTCTGAACAGTTGCAGTTGCAAAGCAAGTACGGCGTCCACGATGGTTTTGCCTTCAGGCACCATTATGGTATTTTCGGTAGCTGGGTCCTGGACTCCATTTCTCATTTGGGATTCCTCACATGGTTTGACCGAGCTGGTTGGGACACTCAGGACTTTTTCTTCATTCCGCACAATGGCGAACCGGCGCACATTTCATCGGCGTTGACATGGGGCTTTTCTTACACGAATACGGCGTATGATTTTACGGTTGCATTGGGTATGCAGCATCAGAATCTGGAACAGGCTTCGAGACGTTTTTACCCTGTGGAAAGCGATTCTATGCTCTTCTATTGGGGGCATGCTCGCTATAAGAATGTGAGCTTCCAGGGGAGTTTCTATCGCAATACGTTCCAGACGCTTCGCTTCTCTTTGGATTTGGAATCTCGAGAACTTTATGGCGGTGTAGGGAGTGGCTACAAAACTTATTTGCCTAACTTGAGTGCGACTGTTTATCGCCGTAAGAATAATGATGATGACGATAACTTTGTCCGTTTGAACTGGGAACAGAACCTTTACAAACAAACTGTTTATGCGGATGTCGCTTATGACTTCCCGAAAGGCGGTTTCCATTCGGCGACTTTGAAGTATTATCCGGACCCTTCGCGTTTGATGGGCTTTGAAGCGTCTTGCTTGCGCCGTAATGAAATTGGCGGCTCTAGGGAATTGCTTTGGGGTGGTGCCATTGATATATTTGTCCTTCGTCTTGCTTATAATTCTGCCTTTGACTACGACAACATGTTCCGTGCTAAGGGTACGTTTATTGCCGAATTCCACATTGACTTGGGTGCTTTTGAAGGCAAGTTCTTTGGTCGCGGTGCTGCAAAGGCGGCTCCGATGGAAACATCACAAAAGAGCTATGACTTGAACAAGTTTATGAAGCTTCGGGCGGAACAGCAGAAAATGGTAAATCCGACGGTGGATGCCCAGGGCAATAAGGTGATTGAAGCGAAGGGAATTCGCTACGAAAAAGTGGATGCAACTCAGGGAGGTCACTAATGAAGTATTTGCGTTTATTCCTTTGTCTGGTTGTATTTTCTTTGACGGCTTGCATGAGCCATGTGTTTATTGATACGACGACCAGGCTCCAGGTCGAAAACAAGACGGATGTCACGATTTTGGGGGTCGATATTATTTCTGAAGACGGAACTTCTGTGAGCCCTTGGATTCGCGATGCGATTGAACCGGGTGAAAAGAGCAAGGTTGTCGAAGAAGATTGGGTCGGAACGTTTAAGGTCCGCGTTCGCTTTGACAAGTGGGATGGCAAGTCGCTTGCAAGTATAGGTAAGTTTTGTGCATATAGCTCGACCAGTAGAGTGTACGATGTTTTAGCCAAACAAGGCGAACCGAATGTTTTTGAAAAAGAAGTAAAAGGCTGCGGCGAAGAAGATGTTCACATGATCTATTCTGAAACAACGCTTGACTTCGAAGGCGGCAGCCTGCACCTCATTGTATCTCAAGACGAAGATGGAAACGTGGCATTTAAGTTGAAGTAGGGCCTACCGCCTACTTCCTACTTTTTTACTACATTTTGCTACAGTGCAGATAACTAAGTTAAAGATTTTTGGTTTTAAATCCTTCGCGCAGAGGACGGAAATTAACTTCCCGACGAAGGGTCTTACGGCTGTCGTTGGGCCGAACGGCTGTGGCAAGTCCAATATTACGGACGCCATCCGCTGGGTGCTTGGCGAACAGAAAGCCGCCGCTTTGCGTATGGGTAAAATGCAAGACGTTATCTTTAGCGGTACCGAAGAACGTGCCGCCATGAGTCTTGCCGAAGTTTCTATCGTCATCGATAATAGCGATGGTACGCTTGCTTCTGATTATTCCGAAGTCATTGTGACGCGCCGTGTGCACCGCGATGGTTCGGGCGAATACCTCATCAATAACCAGGAATGCCGTCTGCGTGACGTTCACGCCTTGCTCTTTGACTCGGGTCTTGGTTCCAGTACGTATTCGCAGATGAACGCCGACATGATCAAGGCTGTTCTTTCGGACAAGGCGGATGATCGCCGAGTGCTCTTTGAAGAAGCCGCAGGTGTGAGCAAGTATAAACAGCAGCGCAAGGAAACGCGCCGCCAGCTCGAACGCGTGCAGATGGACATGGAACGTGTTGAAGACAACTTGCGCAGTGTGCGCCGTTCTGTCCGTCTTTATGAAACTCAGGCCGAAAAGGTCAATGCTTACAAGAAATTAAATACGCGCCTCCGCGAACTTGATTTGTCTGTCAGCTTGGACAAGTTTGAGGACTACAAGGAAGGTCTCGCTACGCTTGATTCTACGACCAAGCGCATGAACCATGAAGTGGAATCTTCCAAGACGCAGGCGACGGAATTGCAAGCTAAGATTGAAGAAAAGAAGCTTGCAATTAGCGAAGACGAAAATACTTATCGCGATTTGGAACGCAATGTCCAGGCGGCGACGATTGCCTTAAACGACCTGAACAACAACATCATGCGTTTGCGCGATTCCATGGCCGCCCTTGAATCTTCGAACGAAAAGGCTCAGGGCGAAATCGAACGCAGCGAACAGAAGTCGCAGGAACTCTCCGAAGAAAAAGCTCGCCTCGAAGAAGAAATTGCCGTTCTCGGTAGCGAAAACGACATGGACGAGCTGAATGCGCTTTTGGAACGTGAACGAGAAACGTTGCAGGTCATGCGCGACAAGGTCGATGACTTGCGTACGCAGTCCCGTGAACTTTCGAACGAACGTTTGCAGGCCACAAACCGTGTGAACTCCCTCCGCGGACGCTTCGAACGCATGGACGCCGAAGTCAACATGCTCCAGTCGAACATCGCGAAGTGGCAGACCGAAATTGAAGGTCTCGACAAGCAAAAGTCCGATGCCGAAGCGAACATCGCCGAAATCCAGGCGGGCATCGAGGATACGAATCGCGAAATCGAAAATCTCGAAGAACAGCGCGCCACGCGCGAAGAACGTTTGGAAACTGAACGTGCCGAACTCACCGAAGCGCAACAGAAATTGCAGGGCTTGAAGAACGAAGAAGCCCGCTTGCAGTCGAGAATCGATGTGCTCCAGAGCGTGATGAACGAAGGCTCGGATGCCAACCGTTACCTCAAGGAAAATAAGGCGAACCTCATTGGCGGTCTTGTTTCGGAACGTATCGAGGCGACACCGGAATACGCATCGAGCGTCGAAGCTGCTCTCGGTGAAATCCTTGATTCTGTTGTCGTGAATGGCGACAGTGCCGTGAACGAAATTGTGGATGCACTCAAGAGCGAAAACGTGGGCAAGGTGCTCATGTCGCTTGTTTCGAGTGCGGCTCCTGCTTACGACAAGCCGGTGAACAATCCGGGCGTTGTCGGTTCGCTTAAAGATTTTGTCAAGACGGATGATGAAGTTTCTCCGTGGCTCTCGGGAATCCTCTCTCGCTATTTTGTTGTAGATTCTTTGCAGACTGCGCTCAACTTGGCGAAGGAATACCGTGGCGAAAACTTGAATTTTGTCACCGCTGATACGATTGTGCGTACAAGCGGCCTTGTGTCGTTTGGCGTTTCGACGTCGGGGGCACTCTCCCGCAAGAACGAAATTGCTGATGCCGAAGCGCTTTTGGAAAAAGTGCAAGGCGATATTTCTGCCGGCGAAGAAAATGTGGACCGCTTGCGTGAACTGACTGAAGAAGACGCTCAAATGCTCTCGTCCTTGGTCGATGAAATCCGTGAAAAGCGCGATTCTCTGCGTGGTGGCGATGCTTCTATCCGCATTCACCGAAATACGGTTGAAAACTGCACCCGTCGCTTGAACCAGTTGAATGGCGAAGTGACGAACGCGCAGAACAGAATTGATGCGGCGGCGCAGTCCAAGAACAGCGATGCGGAACTTGCCGAAGCCGAAACTGAAGTCGAAAAGGTCGAAGAACGTTACCAGACGATTTCGGACCAACTCGGCGAAAACGAGACGATGCTCCGCGAAAAAGAAGAAGATGTCCGCGAACTTGAACGCAGCGCGCAAGACAAGACTTCTCGCTTAAAGCAGAACCAGAACCGTGTGGTCGCCATTGCCGATCAGATGGAATTCTTGGACAATACGATTCGCAATCGCCGTGAAGAAATCGAAAAGAACACGGTTTCTATTGAAAAGTTTGAGACGGATTGCAACAAGCTCTCCGACGAAGCGCAAGTGAAAGATAACGCGCTCCGCGAACTTGAACGCAACCGCGACCTCGCTCGTGAACGCTACGACCTCGTGAGCGGCGATCTTGAAGGATGGCGTGACGAAGTCAACCGCCTCCGCGATGACATGATTGAAAAGATGAAGGAACTGAATGACGTCGGCCGTCGTCAGGAATCCCTTCAGAACAATCTCGACCGCCTCCGCGAACGCATCACGAACGAATGGACTGTCGATTTGGACAATCCCGAGAACGTTGAACGCGTGGAATACACGCAGCCAGAAGCGGATCGTGAGATTCGTGAACTCCGCGGCAAAATCAAGGAACTGGGCCCGATTAACATCAACGTGATGGAAGATTACGAAG
Organism: Fibrobacter sp. UWB16; assembly: GCF_900215325.1. Taxonomy (NCBI): domain Bacteria; kingdom Pseudomonadati; phylum Fibrobacterota; class Fibrobacteria; order Fibrobacterales; family Fibrobacteraceae; genus Fibrobacter; species Fibrobacter sp. UWB16. Next base: position 778,627 of record NZ_OCMS01000002.1, read on the forward strand.
ATGAAAAGAAGCGCCTCGAAGAAGTTGAAAAACAGTTCGACGACCTCGATCGCGCCCGTGCATCGCTCGACCGCACCATTACAAAGCTTGACGACATTGCCCGCCAGCGCTACCTGGATACGTTTGCACGCATCCAGAAGAACTTCCAGTTCGTGTTCAGTAAGCTGTTCCTCAATGGCGAAACGAAGATGAACCTCGTGGAACGCGTGGACGAAATGGGCAAGCCGATGGACATTCTCGATGCCGACATCGAAATCAACGTCCGCCCGACCGGTAAGAAAATGCGCGGTATTAAGGCGCTTTCCGGTGGTGAACACGCACTTACTGCAACGGCGCTCCTGTTCGCTATTTACATGGAAAAGCCGTCTCCGTATTGCGTGCTGGACGAAGTCGATGGTCCGCTTGATGACGCTAACGTCGGTCGCTTTATGGCGCTCCTCCGTGAATTCAGTAAGCAGACCTTGTTCATCGTCGTGACGCATAACAAGCGTACCATGGCCGAAGCCGATATGCTCTACGGTGTGACCCAGGAAATCAAGGGTATTTCCCGCATCGCTAGCGTGCAGCTCGCCGACGCAACTAAGTTTGCTATATAGACCGCTCGGCTCTATCGCAGATGGAAAAATTCCTTCTTCGCCTCGCTCTCGCCACCACGGCACGTTTGCTCAGTGCCGCTTGTGGCTCACGATGGCAGTGTCATCCTGAGCGAAGATGCGTAGCATCGTAGTCGAAGGATCCAGTAAAGTTTATGCTCCTCTCGTCTTTCGTCTCTCGTCTGCCTTCTCTGAAAGGTTTCGCTCTCGCGGCTGCGTCCGCCATTTGCTATGGCACCAATCCGCTGGGCGCTTTGCATTTGTACGCCCAGAATTACTCGCCGGAGACGGTCCTCTTTTACCGTTTTTTCACGGCGGCGATTCTCCTTTTGACTGTGATTCTCGCGAAGGGCTCGCATTTTAAAATCTCGTTTCGCGAGTTCCTTGCGCTTGTCGCGTTTGGCTTTTTGTTTGCCGCAAGTTCCCTCACGTATTACGCTTCGTTCAAGTACATGGATGCGGGGCTTGCTTCAACGCTATTGTTCCTGTACCCGCTCGAAGTCTCGGTGCTTATGGCGATTTTCTTCAAGGAACGTATAAAGGCTTGGACAATCGCTTCTATCGCGGTCTCAATGGCGGGCGTGGCGCTCTTGTATCGCGGCGGCGATGGCTCGACGCTAAGCTCAGTGGGGTGCCTGCTGGTGTTCTTGTCATCTATAAGCTATGCGATTTACATGGTGATGGCAAACCGCATCAACCTACAGATGGGCTCCGTGAAAATGACTTTTTACGCCATTTGCTTTTGCTTGTGTTTTTTGTTGCTTTACTCTGTGACACTTGGCGCTGGCCTCCCGCCAATTTTTACGCAGGCAAATTCGTGGGGCTGGGGCTTTATGCTTGGCTTTGTGCCGACGGTGCTCTCGCTCATATTCATGGTGAAGGCCGTGAAAATCATCGGCTCCACGCCCACGGCAATTCTCGGGGCGCTTGAACCCGTGACCGCCGTGACCATTGGCGTGACTGTATTCGGCGAAACGCTAACGACTCGCATTATTGCGGGTATCGCCTTGATTCTCGGTTCTACCATGCTGGTGGCTGTGAAAAAGTAGAATAGTCGCACCGTAGGTGCCAAACTAAAATCTACTGACTAATGACTATTGACTAGTGACCTATTATAAACAACTAAGTTCTATATAATACATTCTGACTTTTTTTGGTGTAGTTTTCCACGTCTACTCCCGTTTTTCCTGCATTTTTGCTCTCGTTTTTCTGTAAACAGATTTATAGTTTTATTTACATGAAAAATTTAGTCCAAACTCTTTTGCTTTCTTCGGTGGCGGCGTTGTTCGCATCGTGCAATAGCTCAACATCTGGCCCGGAATCATTTCGGGAACCGATAAGTTACACTCCAGATGGCAAATGTACGATTGATATGTTAAAGTACAAAACTCAGGAACAGTTGGACTCGTTGCGTACTTTTTGTGATACCATTTTTGTTCGTAGTGTCGTGAATATTTATAAGGACACTGTTTACGATGATACCGTAATTACAGACAATAAAAAGTACACCAGTTTTATTTACTTTGACCGTTATACGGAAAAATCCGATACACTAACCCAAATTACAGCTGAAAAAAGCGGTGATTCAGGTCCGTGCGGTAGCATACCTATTTATTGTAATCTTGATTCTTCTGATGTAGAAAAGACGTTTAATTGCTCGCAGGCTGGCATTTGTTACATGTATAATCTAGCTGATGATATTGCAACGAGTTCTGCCGAGGTTGCTGTTGTTCGATTAATAACGAATGAGCCACTGTGCTCTGAACCGGGGTATCGCTGTGTGCGTGATACTGTTTTCCATGATGCTTTCCATACGACATATCGAACCATTGCCCGTGATACAACGTTTCTGAATTATGGTCCAACTGCATGGACGGATTATGTTCCTGCCATCAATGCGCCTGCTTTTGATACGGCTACATTCCGCAAAGCGTTGGACACTCTTGATACGCAAAAGCCAATCTTCGGAATAGATACTTTGTTCTCAGGATATACCATTACGGTGGATGGGTTGCCGGACTGGGCATCGAATAATACTAAATGTACGACAGTAGATTCTTCACGTATCTGTATTTATCAAGATATTCATCGTCCAATATTAATGCTTACGACTTATCCAACGCTTTACAACAAAAAGCCATTCTATCTTTGGAATAATCTTGAATCGCCTTTGGAAAAAGACACTTTGATTACATGGAAATTGAGATATAGATATTCCGGTGGTCATAATTTTGAAGGAAATCGCGACTCGTTAGAAATAACTACGCTCTTTAAGGGAATTTAGATTGTTATATTAGCAGCATGCTAAGTACATGTTCAATTTGCAAAAAGGAATTTAATGACAAGGTGGGAATGTCCCCGATGGAAAGTAACCTTGCCATCCGTTATCGCAATAAAATCGGCAATATCTGCCCCGATTGTCAGGCCGAAATCCGCAAGACTAAGCAGGGATGGTGGCGGCTTTTCTTCTGGAATATGAAAGTCGCTCTTTATTGCTTGCGATTCCTTGCGCTTTTTGCGCTCCCGTTTATTGCACTAGTTGTTGTTCTTGCGCTTTACGTGCTGTAGCTCCTGTATATTTATGTAACAAAATCCCGCGGAAATCTCAATTTTTGCGGGCGTTTTTTGTATATATTATTTTAAAAGTTTTTCTACCGCAATGTATTATCCCCGCTTGACGGGCATCATGAGGTCTCATGTTCCTAGAAAAAATCAAGTCCCCAGCCGACGTGAAAGCGTTGGACATCAAGAGTCTCGAACAGCTTGCCGCCGAAATGCGCACAGCACTCCTTAAAAAGCTTTCTAAGCGTGGCGGTCACGTGGCGCCGAACCTCGGCTTTGTTGAAGGGACGATTGCGCTCCACTACGTTTTCGATTCTCCAAAGGACAAGATTGTCTATGACGTGAGCCACCAGAGCTACAGCCACAAAATGCTCACGGGCCGCGCCCAGGCGTTCTTGGAAGAAGCGCATTACGGCGATGTGACGGGCTATAGCGAACCGACTGAAAGTGAACACGATTTCTTTATGGTGGGGCATACCTCTACGTCGGTGAGCCTTGCGCTTGGCCTTGCGACCGCTCGCGATGTGCTGCGTGAATCTGGCAATGTGATTGCTGTAATTGGTGACGGTTCCTTGAGCGGTGGCGAAGCGTTTGAAGGTCTCGATAACGTAGGCGAATACGCTACGAATTTTATCGTTGTGGTGAACGATAACGAAATGTCCATTGCCGAAAACCACGGCGGGCTTTACAAGTCCTTGGCAGAACTCCGGGCGACTGCGGGCAAGTCCGAAAACAATTACTTCAAGTCTCTAGGCTTTGATTACAAGTATCTTGAACAAGGTAACGATATCGCTTCGCTCATTGAAATTTTCAAGTCCGTGAAAAATTCGACGCGCCCGGTCGTGGTGCATCTGCATACGCAAAAGGGCCGCGGCTATTCTTATGCCGAACAGAATCGCGAAGGCTGGCATTGGGCGGCTCCGTTCAACATCGAAACGGGCGAAATCAACTGGGGCAGTGGCGAAAATTACGGTGAAATTCTCGGCCTTTATCTGATGGCAAAAATCAAGAGTGACCCGAAGGTTGTCGTGATTCATTCGGCTGTTCCGGCGGGAATTGGATTCCATGCGGCTCGCCGTAAGGAGGCGGGTAAGCAGTATATTGACGTGGGCATTGCCGAAGAGCATGCGGTAGCACTTGCATCCGGGCTTGCAAAGGGTGGCGCAAAGCCGATTTACAGTACCCATGGCACGTTTATCCAACGCACCTACGACCAGCTTTCGCAGGACTTGTGCGTGAACAATAATCCCGCTACGATTCTTGTGACGATGTCTGGTGCCGATGGCATGAACGATACGACGCACCTCTGCATCTTTGATATCCCGATGCTTTCGAACATCCCGAATTTGGTTTATCTTTGCCCGACATGCGTCGAAGAATTCAAGACGATGGCGGATTGGGCGATTGACCAGACGGAACATCCGGTGGCGATTCGCGTGCCGAACGCTGTACATCACCGCAGCGATATTTTCGAGAAGGATTACTCCAGACTCAACAAGTTTAAGGTTGTGCATCGTGGCGAGCGTGTGGCATTGATCGGTCTTGGCGATTTCTACCAGCGTGCCGCAGCTGTGGCGCTTGAACTGCGTCGCGAAGGCATTGATGCAACGCTTGTGAACCCGCGATATGCAAGCGGTGTGGATAAGGACTTGCTTTTGGAACTTGCAAAGACTCACGATGTGTTTGTCACGCTCGAAAATGGCGTGATCGAGGGTGGTTTTGGCCAAAAGGTCGCGACCTCTCTTGGCGATACAAGTGCGAAGGTGCTTGTGCGCGGGCTTTCTAAAGAGTTCTATGACAAGGTGAGCTTTGCGGATCTCTGTGAGAAAAATCACTTGAATCCGTCGCAGGTCGCAAAAGACGTGATGCAACTCCTATCGTAATGACCGAGCGTCGCTAATTTTAGTATTATGTAGCTATGAAAAAAGTTAAAATAATCGTCATGATTATTCCGCTGGTGCTTTTCTTTATCGCATCGGCGGTTTATGTGTATTTTGCGAATGCCGAAGCGTTGCACGATGTGATATTGGATAGTACGTCAAAAATTGATGTGGATCCCGATATTATTGAAAAGTCCCTGTCTAAAGTGCAGGTGGACATGGAACTCGGCGAGCCTTTTAAAGTTTACCCGATTAAAACGAGTCCCGATAGCGAGGAAGTTTTCCGCTCGACGTTGATTGAGTATCCATTTGGGAGTTCTCCGCGTGCGGATTCGCAGAATAACGTGAGCTTGCGTGGTATCATCTTGTACGTGCATGGCTACAACGATTACTTCTTCCAGAAGGAACTAGCCGAAAAGGCGGATTCTGCGGGCTTTGCATTCTTTGCGATTGATTTGCACTATTGCGGACGTTCGTATGTGGATGGCGAACCGCGTGGTGACATGCGTAATATCAAGGAGTTTTATGCCGAACTGGATGTCGCTGTAGAACTCAGCAAGAAAATTGCAGTGGACGATTACGAAGAGGCGGAACGCGTTCCGTTTGTGATTGTGGCGCATTCCCAGGGTGGTTTGATTTCGTCGTTGTACGTGAATGACCGCAGTGATGAACATTTTGCAGCGCTTGTACTCAATAGCCCGTTCCTGGACATGAATTTCAACTGGTTCCTGCGTAAGATCGGCCTTCCGATTCTTGCGGATTTGTCGATATTCCTGCCGGATTTTTCCGTCGGTTCTACGGGAAATCCCAATTACGCCTACTCCCTTCTGAAACATGAAAAGGGTGAATGGGAATACAACGAAAATTTAAAAAGTGAATCTCGCCCGGAACAATTTTTGGGCTGGCTCCGTGCGATTATGAATGGTCAAAAGCGTGTTCATTCCAAGCTTGATATTAAGTCTCCGGTGCTTGTGATGCATGGCGATTGCACTGCAGATGGCGACGAATGGACTGACGATTATATGCATTGCGATGGCGTATTGAACGTGGAACATATTCAGGAATGGGCTCCGAATTTGGGCGAAAAGGTGACGACGCGTACAATCCCCGACGGTTTGCACGATTTATTCCTCTCTCGCAAAGATGTTCGCGATAAGGCGTATCAGGAAACGTTTGGCTTTATCGATGCCCATGTAAAGAAGGATTAAATATTATGTCATTCTGAACATTAAAGAATGCTACGTCATTCTGAACCCCAAAGGGGTGAAGAATCCAGTGCATATTTTATTTGATCTTAAAAAAACAGTTATCTTTTACTTTGTATTTTTAAGGAGTACGTAAATGAATAAATTTTTGGCTATTTCTTTCTGTGCCATGTTGCTCACAACGGCTTGCAATTCTTCTGAAGAACCGAAGCCGCAGGCTGTTGCAAAAAAGGTCGAGGCTGTCCAGCCGGCCGCAGCTGTTGTTGAACAGAAAGTAGCTCCGATTACAACGGTGGATTGGCAAAAGGCTTTTGAAATGCATAAGGCTGGAGCTGTCCTTATTGACGTGCGTACCCCGGCCGAAGTGGCAAAGGGTATGGCCGCTGCAACTGCAATCAACATTCCGCTTCAGGAAATGCCGCAGCGCTTGAGCGAATTCCCGAAGGATAAGGATTTGCTGATTTACTGCCGCAGTGGCAAGCGTAGCATGGCCGCTTCCAAGTTCCTCGTTGAAAACGGTTATACCCGTGTGTTCAACGTCGAAGGTGGCATCCTCGCTCTCCCGCCGCAGAATTAATTTTTTTGAATGACTCCAGAAATCACAAACTTCATGCAGTTTGCCTTAGAGCAAGCTTTCTTTGCGATTGGCGAGAGCCGCCCGAATCCGGCGGTCGGTGCCGTAGTCGTCAAAGATGGAATTGTCGTGGGAAAGGGGCGCACGCAGCGTCCTGGGAGTGCTCATGCCGAAGTCATGGCATTACGCGATGCGGGTGAACTCGCTCGCGGAGCCTCTATTTTTGTGACTCTGGAACCGTGTTGCCATTATGGTCGCACGCCGCCTTGCACCAAGGCGATTATTGAAGCGGGAATCCAGAAAGTCTATTTTGCACATTCCGACCCGAATCCTGTGGTGCATGGAAAATCCCGCAAGATTCTGGAAGACGCGGGGATTGAAGTTCACGAAGGCGTGGAAGCTTGCATTCTCGCTTGCGTTGAGGATTGCTCGAATGGTGAATCTTGTACGGAATGCCGCGTCTTTGAATTTACGAGCTCGTCGCCGTTGGATAAAGCTTCTCGTGAAGCTGAAGGTCGAGCGGTCTTTGCCGAAGTCGAACGCTATTTTGAAGCGTATGATTATTTTGTACGCACCAAGCGTACCTTTGTCGAAGTCAAGTCTGCTATTTCGCAAGACGGATTTATGGGCAGCGTTGATGCTTCTGACAAGCGTTTGCCGTTAGCAATTACAAAGCAAGGCGCAAACTGTTGGAATCATGAACTCCGTGCGATGAGCGATGGTATTCTCGTTGGTGCGGGCACGCTCCTTGCCGATAACCCGGGTCTTGACGTGCGTTATGCCGCAGGCAACAATCCTGTGAAAATCGTCTGGGCGGGGCATCACGAATTTACTGCTGATGAAATTTCGCGTTTGAAAATTTTCAGTGCTAGCGATGTTAAGCCAATCGTATTTTCGTGCGTGGCGCAACCGAAATTGCTGAATGTTGCGGAATGCGTTATACTCTTAAACGATTCTTTTGCCGAAAACTGGCGTGCGATGGTTGACGATTTGTCTGCTCGCGGAATGCACCGCCTGATGGTGGAACCGGGTGCACGCCTTGCCCGCGAACTGTTCAACGGCGAATCTCGCAATCTCTCGCAAACGCAAAATGCGCAGCCCCTTTGGAATCGCCTTGATCTTTGGCGCTCCACCGATTCTTCTGTTGATATTGCCCTTGAAAATCTCATCGAGTCTGGCGCCGTCAAGGCTGGCCTTGAATACCCCGAATTGCCCGCTAACATCGTCGCCAAAGAATCTGCCGTCATTGGCCCTGATGTGCTGACAGTGTATTATCCGGGGTAGTGTATGAAGTTTCTCGCAGCCCTAATTTTATTCCTTGTGGCTTGCGCATTTTCTGATAATACGCAATACGAATGGACTGATGAAAATGGCTGTTCGTATTGCCTTTATGGACGTATAGAAAATGGGAAATGCGTACATCCCGCAAAGGAAAGTTGGGGTGGTTTTTCTTCCTTTTTTTATTTATTGAAAACTAGAAAAATAGAAAATAATTTTTTCGTGGTTGATTATCCTTTCAGTCCGAAGTTCCACGTCTATTGTGAAAATGAAGCCGATTATTGCAAGACGATAAACGATTCTATGGCTAAAAAGTTGATGCCGTCTTTGAAGGATCGAAAATCCTTGTGTAACGAACAAAGTAAAAAGACTGAAAATACGGGCATGTTTTACGATATGCCTATACCTCGTGAAGATGTAGAGTTCTGCTGTGATTTTGTGAAGTTTAATAATAAAAAATCATTCCTTGAAGTTTTGGATACTGGAAGTTGTCCGGTACGTGCGAATGCTGGCTTTATGGGGGTTCAGCGTACAAAGACTTTTTTATGGGGTAATTTTAATGTGGTAAAGAGAAAGGGAGAGTTTTGGATAGATGAAGAAGAAGCCTTTCTTCAATCAATTGGTCATCAACAGCGCCCAATCAAAAAATATTTTACGAGAAATTTTTTCACACTTGGCGAATGTTCCCATTCAAATTGCGAAATTCTGAATTACGTTGGAGAACAACCTCAGGATTTCGATATCAAATGCAACTTTATTAAAAAGAAGGATAGCGAGGGGAATGTGACAGTCCTTGCAGAGGGCGTATGTCCTATAGAAATCTTGGATAAGGATGGCAAAAAACAGGTATATCGCGTGCGCTCCGTTAAAGACGGTGACTCCTATAAACTGATAATGACCAATAAGCAAAAATAATCCGCCTTAAATAGCAGTACTCTCTAGTCTCTAGTCTTTGGACTTTGCACATGTGCTAAATGCTAGGCTCAATTATGTCAAAAAACAAGTTTTTTGCCGCAATATTCGCCTTACGCATTTATCGCTTCGCTCAAGTCCCAAATGCTCGCTTCGGTCATGTCCAAATGAATTTGGCCGCGACTCTCAGCTTATGCATTTGTCGTCTCTCGTCTAAAATTTTATATTTGTCGCGTATGTTTACGGGTATAATTCAAGCAACCGGCGAAATCATTTCCCTCGAAAACAGGGGAGACGCGCTTACCATGCGCATGAAGTCGCCGGGATTCTTCAAAAACAGCAAACTGGGCGACAGCATTGCCAATAACGGCGTATGCCTCTCCGTTGAAAACTGTACCGATGACGAAGCAACGTTCTGTCTCATGCACCAGACCGTCGTGAATACGTCCTTCCAGCAGGCTAAAGTCGGGGATCTCGTGAATCTCGAGTATCCTTGCCGCGCCGATAGCTTTATGGGCGGTCACTTTGTGATGGGGCATGTGGACTGCACCACGGAAGTCTTGCGCGTCACTCCGCGCGAAACGGGCGTGGAAGTCGATTTGGCTCTGCCAGCTGACTTGCGCCGCTATGTCATTCGTCGTGGATCCATCACCTTGAACGGCATTAGCCTTACGGTGGCCGAAAAAGGGGCGGATTACATCCGCGTCTGCATTATCCCCGAGACCTTAGCCCGCACGAATCTCAGGAACTGGGTGCCTGGCACCGTGGTGAATGTGGAAGTCGATATGCTCGGCAAATATATTGAAAACTATCTAAAGGAACGTGACCTTGCTTAATACGATTGAAGAGGCCATTGAAGATTTCAAGAACGGCAAGTTCTTGGTCGTGGTTGATGACGAAGACCGTGAAAATGAGGGCGATTTCATTATCGCCGCCGAAAAGATTACACCGGAAAAGGTGAACTTCATGCTCCACGAGGGGCGTGGCGTGCTTTGCTGCCCGCTTCCGATTTCTCGCTGCCGCGAATTGAATCTCACGCGTCAGACTGCCGAAAACACCTCCATGCTCGGCACTCCGTTCACCGTCATGGTCGATAAGCTCGAAGGCTGCACTACGGGTGTTTCTGCCCACGACCGTGCAGCGACCATCCAGGCTCTCGCCGATCCGAATTCCAAGCCCTCGGACTTTGGCCGTCCGGGTCACATTTCTCCGCTTTACGCCCAGGAAGAAGGCGTTTTGCGCCGTGCAGGCCACACCGAAGCCGCAGTGGACCTCGCCAAGCTTGCCGGTCTCCGCCCGGCAGCCGCTCTCATCGAAATCATGAACGAAGACGGCACGATGGCTCGTATGCCGCAGCTCCAGGAAGTTGCAAAGAAGTTCGACCTCAAGATTATCTCCATCCGCGACTTGATTGACTACCGCCTGAAAACGGAAAAGCTTGTGCAGCGCGTGGCCGCTCCGCACGTTTCGACCAAGTACGGCGATTTCACGGCTTATGCTTACCGCAGCAAGACCGATGGCGTCGAACATGTGGCCTGGGTTGCCGGTAATCCGGACTTCAGTAAGCCGGTTTATGTGCGCGTCCACAGCGAATGCCTCACGGGCGATATCTTTGGTAGCCTCCGTTGCGATTGCGGTGACCAGCTTGCCGCAGCTATGAAGTTCATTGGCGAACATGGCGGTGTGTTCCTCTACATGCGCGGTCAGGAAGGCCGTGGCATTGGTCTTTGCAATAAGCTCCGCGCTTATGAATTGCAAGAAAAGGGTATGGACACGGTCGAGGCGAACCTCCACCTTGGGTTCAAGTCCGACTTGCGCCAGTATGGTACGGGTGCCCAAATTTTGGCAGACCTCGGCGTGAAGGAAATGCGACTCCTCACGAACAATCCGAGCAAGATTTCTGGCATTTCCGCTTACGGTCTCAAAATCGTGGAACGCGTGCCTATCGAAATCAAGCCCAACAACATCAACCGTTTTTATCTGCGCACCAAGAAGGAAAAGATGGGCCACGAGCTCCATCTCGACAATGCGGATCATGGCGCAGCCGAAGTTTTAGATGAAGGAAAATAAGATGAAAGAATTCAAAAATTCCCTCAATGGTTCTGGTTTGAAGGTCGCGATTGCCGTTGCCCGCTTCAATGAAGTGGTGACCGACCGCCTCCTCGAAGGCGCTGTCCGCGAACTCGAAACACTCGGTGTCGATAGCGATAATATCGCTGTGGCTCATGTGCCGGGTGCTTTTGAACTGCCGGGCCTCTGCCGCAGATTTGTGGATTCTGGCAAGTACGATGCCGTGATTGCTCTCGGCGCCGTTATCCGTGGCGAAACGGGACACTACGACGTTGTCGTGAACAATTCTACGGGCGGAATCGCATCGCTCGCTGCCGAAGGCAAAGTTCCAGTGATTCTCGGAATCTTAACGACTGACACGGTCGACCAGGCGATGAACCGCGCTGGCCTCAAGGCCGGAAACCTCGGCTGCAATTGGGCAAGAACTGCCGTTGAAATGGTAAATCTTTACAAGCAGATTGGAAAATAATTATGGCACAAGTAAGTTTTAGACCTGCTCGCGTCTTTGCGATGCAGTTGCTTTACGCAATGGAAATTTCTGGCGGTACGGTTGCTGATGCACTCCCGGGCGTTTTGGAAGCCCAGCCGCTCCAGGACAACATGAAAAAGTACGGCATGAAGCTTGTCGACTTGGTCCTTGCTCACAAGGCCGAACTCGATTCCGAAATCGAAGCCTGCTCCGCTCATTGGGGAATTGAGCGCATGGCGACTCTCGACAGGATTGTGCTGCGCATCGCGATGGTCGAACTTTTGTATGTTCCTGAAATCCCGATGAAGGTGGTCATCTCTGAAGCTGTTCAGGTTGCTGCCAAGTTCAGCACGGATTCTTCGGGCACGTTCGTGAACGGACTCCTCGCCGGATTCTTGCAGAAGCGTGGCATGGTTGCAAACAATACTAAGAAGGATGCTTAATTTTTATGAAGATTAACGAGAAGTGGCATAAGCACATCTTTGCCGGTATCGCTGGCTTTATTGCTTTGATCGTTTACATGATGACGATGGCCCCGACGGTCTCTTTCTGGGACTGCGGTGAATTCGTCGCTTGCGCTAACACGCTTGGCATTCCGCATCCTCCTGGAACGCCGTTCTTCGTGTTCTTTGCCCGTGCGGTCATTCTCCTTTTGCCGTTCGTGGGCGAAATCGCAAAGCGCGTGAACTACATCTCCGTGGTGAGTTCTGCCGCAACGGTCTATGTGACAGCCCTCTTTGCCTGGGAACTTTTGGCAACGGTCCTCAAGACGGACAGCCTTGCCGAAAAGATTTCTGAAAAGATGCGCACGTTTGTGCTTGGTACCGCCGCTCTCGTCGCTGGTTTCCTCCTTACGTTCTCCGATACGTTCTGGTTCAACGCGGTCGAAGCCGAAGTCTATGGCGTCGCTATGCTCATCTTGATGCTTGTCTCTTACCTCGGTCTCGTGTGGTACAACAAGCGTGAAGAATCGGGTAGCGATCGCATCCTCATCTTCATTTGCTATATCGCATTCCTCGGCGTGGGCGCTCACCTTTATACGATGCTCACGGTTCCGGCCGTGTTCGTTTTGCTCCTCGTGGCTCAGCCGAAAAAGATTGTCGAACGCATTCCTATCTGGATTACGGGTACGCTCCTCTGCTCCGTCATCTACATGGTCTCTGCTTTCATTGAAATTTCCCTGATTTGTGTTTTCGTTTTGGGCCTTGTCCTTCTGTTTAGCAAAAGGTTCCCGTTCCAGCAGACCGCTGTGGCCGGATTGTCGATTCTGGTTGCTGCCGCTTTGATGATGATTACGGATAGCTGGCCTATTACGATTATTGGTACTTTGATTGTCGCTGGTTTGGGTTATGCAGGCATTAGCCAGGGTGTATTCAAGCCTAGAGAAGCTGGATTTAAGCGTAGCTTCGTTCTTTCCCTTGCTTTTGCATTCTTTGCTTTGGTCGGCTACAGCACGCACCTTTACATCCCGATCCGTTCGGAACTCAACCCGACGATTGATGAAAACGACCCGGAACTCAATATCCGTGACGAACAGGGCAACCTCCAGCTCGGAAACCTCTTCGAATCGAAGAACTGGGATGCCTTCAATGCCTTTATTGAACGTAAGCAGTATGGTTCCGAAAGTATGATTTCCCGTGCTTTCTACCGTCGTTCCCGCTTGGCTCACCAGGTGCTCTCCTTCCCGAGCATGAGCTATGGTGGTTACCAGATGGCCCAGTACTTGCCGTATAAGGTGGGTGGGGTGAACTATGCTAACGGTGTCTATACATTTGACGCTTCTGAAAATGAACCGGTTGAACGCCTTGGCTTTAAGTTCCCGACGCAGATGACGTTCATGGGCGATAATACCTTGATGCAGCTTTTCTTCTTCTTGCTGTTTAATGGCCTTATTATCGCTACTTGCGTGTATGTCTATAAGCGCAATAAGCATGTGGGTGTCTTTGTATCGGCACTTTATGTCCTTTGCTCTCTCGGCCTTCTCTTCTATATCAACTTTGCTGATGGAACCCGCATGGAACAGCGCGACCGCGATTACTGGGTTAGCGCTATGACTCGTAACGTGGCGGACTTGAACAATGCCGGCGCTGGCATTACTGCCCTCCCGGACCCGAATGAACTCATCGATCTCCGTCAGACGATTGACTATTCCAAGCTTGCGATTGAACGTCTTCGCATGCGCAACGCTCCGGCTGCTCGTATCGCTGAATTCGAAAAGAAGGTTAGCGATGCCGAAAATACGGCTGCCTGGAGAAACTGGCAGAAGATTGAAGAAAGCTTTGCCCGTTTTGGCCAGCGTGCTCCGTTCCCGGAAGCCGTTCATATGGAAGTCCGTGAACGTGACTACTTCTACACGCCAGCATTTATTTTCATGAGCATGATTTACGGTATTGGTGCTGGTATTCTTGTGCTGATTGCAGCAACGACCGCAACAACGGCTGCTTTTGCCTCTCCGATTGCTGCCGCACTCGTGCTTGTTTCGCTCCTTGTCCCGAGTATTTCTAACTACAAGGAACACGACCGTTCTGGCCTTTGGGTTCCTTGGGATTACGCATACAACCTCCTCAACAGCTGCCGCCCGAATGCTATTCTTTTCACGAATGGTGATAACGATACGTTCCCGTTGTGGTTTGCTCAGGAAGTTGCTGGTATCCGTAAGGACGTCCGCGTGGTGAACCTCTCCTTGGGCAACACGGACTGGTATATCAAGCAGATGCTTACCAATGAACCGATTCTCAAGCTTTCTTACACCAAGGAAACAATCGATAGCGACATGGTCCTTGACAACGGCAGTGCAAACAACCCGAACCATCTCGTGTCTACGTGGGTTCGCCGCGCTGAAATGCTCAAGCCGAAGCTTTTGGAAAGAATCGACCAGATGCAAGCTAAGGGCTACCTCTCTGACGCTGATTCTGCAAAGCTCCTCCAGTTCAAGGTGAACTACCAGGTGTGGGATGCCTTTACGGATTGGGCTAAGAGAACCCGTTCGAGCATGATGCTCACGCAGCACAAGCTCGTGATTGATCTTGCTCTCCAGAACATGGACCGCCCGATTGAAATTTCGACGACCGTTGGTACGTCAAACTTCATGGGTCTCGAAAAGTACATGGTCCAGGAAGGCTTGGTCTATAACCTTGTGAAGGGTGACCTCTCTCCGAAGCAGAATGCCTTTGACGCAGCAAAGACCGCTGCTCTCATCGACAGCGTCTATAAGTTCCGTGGTCTTGGTGACGGTTCTGCATACATCAACTCCGAAACGGAACGCTTGCTCAGCAGCTATGTTTCGCTCTACTTGCAGATCTCGTTCGATGCTCGCGAAAAAATCGCAAAGCTCGTCTCTAAGAAGCCGTTCCGCGCAGCAGACAAGGCTGAAGTCGAAAGAATTGCTACCGATGCCGCCAAGTATCTTGAACTCGGCATTTACCAGTTCCCGAGAGAATGGCGCAATTACTGGGCTGCTTCTTATGTCTACGCATCTGCAGGCATGAAGAAAAAGGCTCTTGATGTCGTGGATCGCGGCCTCAAGAACATTCCGTCTTACGATGCTCCGGGCCAGAGCCGCCTCACGATGAGCCGTCAGCAGATTGAAACGATTACGGACGAAACGCTCAAGGTCGATGAAGAACCTGCAGCAACGCCTGCCGCAGAAACAGCACCTGCAGTAAACTAGTCTTGAGGTATTGTCATGGATTTGAGCTTGGTTATCCCTGTTAAGGAAGAAAGTGAAAATCTTCCTGAGTTGATGAAGGAAATTTGGGCCGCTATTGAGCCGACCGGTATGGAATTCGAGGTCATCATCATTGATGATGGTAGCCGCGACAATACCTGGGAAGTGGTAGAGGGGCTTGCAAAGGAATATGGTGTAAAGCCGAAATCATCGGTGAGCGCCTTCCGTTTCCAGTTCAACTGCGGCAAGGCTGCTGCACTCGCTCTTGGTTTCTCCAAGGCACGCGGCAAGTACGTCGCAACGCTCGATGGCGACTTGCAGGATGACCCGCTCGAAATCCCGAAGATGATCAAGATTCTCGAATCCGGTTACGACCTCGTTTCCGGCTGGAAAATCCGCCGCTTGGATCCGTGGCACAAGACTATGCCTTCCAAGCTTTTCAACTTGACGGTATCGATGGTCTGTGGCAAGCGCTTGCACGATTTCAACTGCGGCATCAAGGCGTACCGCAGCTCCGTGGTGCGCTTTATCCAGCTTTACGGTGACTACCACCGCTTTATCCCGGTCATGGCCAAGTGGCAGGGCTTCCGCATTACTGAAATGCCGGTTGCCCACCGCGCCCGCGTTCACGGCGTCTCGAAGTACGGCGTTTCTCGACTGGTGAGCGGTTTTTTGGACTTGGTTTCCCTCATGTTCATGCGTAGCTTCTCGTCGAAACCGCTCCATTTCTTTGGTCTGATTGGGCTTGTCTTGATGCTTTTCGGCCTTGGCACTTGCGGTTATTTTGGCTATGAATGGTTTGAGACCGGTGCGATGCATGTTCGTCCGCTCTTGTTGGCAGGCGCCTTCTCGCTCGTCATGAGCGTTCAGTTTTTCTCGCTTGGACTTTTGGGCGAGATGATGAATGGCAATAAAAAACGGACA
This sequence comes from Fibrobacter sp. UWB16, assembly GCF_900215325.1. Classification (NCBI taxonomy): domain Bacteria; kingdom Pseudomonadati; phylum Fibrobacterota; class Fibrobacteria; order Fibrobacterales; family Fibrobacteraceae; genus Fibrobacter; species Fibrobacter sp. UWB16. The sequence continues at coordinate 794,761 of NZ_OCMS01000002.1, forward strand.
TATCCGGTTTCTGATATTATTGGTGAATTGTAATTTGTATTAGATTTGTGTTTAGAGAGGTATTTAATGGCGTTTCCTAAGAGTTTGGTGATTGTTCCGACTTACAATGAAAAGGAGAATATTCTCCTTATCATGTCTGCGATTCTGGAACAGAATGAATGTCTAGAAATTTTGGTGGTGGACGATGGCTCCCCGGATGGTACGGGGGATCTCGTGCAGGCCGAAGCGGATAAGAATCCGCGAATCCACTTGATCCGCCGTAAGGGCAAGATGGGTCTTGGCTCTGCCTACGTGATGGGTTTCAAGTGGGCTCTCGAACGCGATTACGTACGCGTTTTTGAAATGGACGCCGACTTTAGCCATAGCCCAACGGACTTGAACCGCTTCTTGGAAACTGCTGAAAATGCCGACCTTGTACTGGGTAGCCGCTACCAGGATCACCGCATCAGCGTGGTGAACTGGGATTTGCGCCGCCTGATTTTGAGCTATGGGGCAAACGTTTACACCCGCATTGTGACGGGCCTCCCGATTAGCGATGCTACAGGTGGTTTCAAGTGCTTCCGCCGTGAAGCTTTGCAGGCTTTGAATCTCGACAAGATGAAGAGTGACGGATACTGCTTCCAGATTGAGACGACTTTCAAGATTTGGAAGAAGGGGCTCCGCGTCAAGGAAATCCCCATCATCTTTACGGACCGCACCCGTGGTACCTCCAAGATGAGTGGCGGAATCATTTCCGAAGCATTCTTCCTCGTGCTCAAGCTTCGTCTCGGACTCGCTTAGTCCTGCATCTCGTCATCCTGAGCGCGTAAGCGTGAAGGATCTAGTTAAGTTTGGAATTGTCTACTATGCTTTCTTGTTCTGTCATTATCATTGCTTATAACTCTTGCGATTTCATTCCGGCATGCCTCAAGTCTGTTCGTGATGCATGCGAAGGGCTGGATTCGCAGATTATCGTTTTGGACAACGGTTCCAATGAGCCGATTATTCCTGAAATCAAGAACTTCTTCCCGGAAGTGGAATGGATTGACTCTAAGGAAAACCTGGGCTTTGGTAAGGGCTGTAATCTCGCTGAAAAGCATGCGACCAAGCCGTATCTGTTCTTTATCAACCCGGATACGATTATTTCGAAGAACGCTTTCCGCGAAATGCTCAAGTTCATGGAAGAGCACCCGGAAGCGGGCACGGTCGGTTGCCGAATTCTGAACGAAGACGGTACGCTCCAGTGGGCCTGCCGCCGTTCTTTCCCGACGATTGTGTCTGCCGTTTCCAAGACGATTGGCCTTGCGGCCCTCTTCCCCAAAAACAAGACGCTTGCAAGCTACAACATGTCGTATGCGGATCCGGACGAGATGATTGAAGTCGATGCCATTAGCGGTTCGTTCTTCTGCATCCGTCGCGATGTCTATGAAAAACTGAACGGCTTTGACGAAGACTTTTTCATGTACGGTGAAGACCTTGATCTTTGCTTCCGCACCAAGGAAATGGGGCTCCACAACTATTACACGCCGGTCACGAACATTCTGCATTTTAAGGGCCAGAGCTGCCGTACGCGCCGTTGGGGCTCGTATGTGGATTTCTACAAGGCGATGCTCATCTTTGTGAAAAAGCACAAGGACCTTTATTTTGTCCCGAATTTCCTTGTCTCGTTCGGTATTTTGTTTGCGGCGTTTGTGGGCATGTTCTCGCGCCTTATCCCGAAGTTCTGGAAGATGTTCCTCGACTTGGGCGTGGTGGCGATTTGGGCGTTCTTCATTCTTTGTTACGAAGCGGGTATGGTTTCCACGAGCGACAATGTTGTTATCCATAACGGTTTTGACGATTGGATTTTGGCAGTCTTAGTGGTTGTCCTGAACCTCGTGTTCCTTATGTTCCTTGGGGAATATACGGTTTCAAGTCTCAAGGGCGAAAAGTTCTTGCGTTATTTGATTCCGCTGAACTTGCTTATTGTCGGTGGGTATTCGGCTTTCCGCTACTTCACCCAGACTCCAGTCATCAATGATGCTGCAACGTATTTGCCATACGATTCCCATTGGATTACACTTGCTGTTTGCTCTAGCCTCTTTATCCCGCTTGCGCTCCTTGCTTGGCGCCGTATTGCATTCTGGATAAACTATTTCTACCGCATCTTTGCGAAAAAGCGCCACCGCTCCATTTTGCTGGGTGGCCGCGAAGACTCCCTCAATAACTGGTTCGATAGCTACAACGTGATCCCGGGTATTGAAATTCTCGGTTGCGTGAGTTCTGAACCTGAAAATTTGAGCGAAGAAAACCGCAAGCATCTCCTTGGCCCGCTTTCGGACATGGAGTCCATTTGCAACCGCACGGGCTGTCGCGAGCTCTTGGTGGTCTCGAATTTCTCGGGTTATCGCGAAGAATTCAACATCAATTGGCTTGATAAATTGGGCATGTGCGTGTATTTGCTCATCGGAAATGGCAAAAACGGCAATTTTGCCCTCGTAAACCTGAAATATCTTCGTTAAAAATCGCCCTTTTTTGTAAAAATGTGTTATTTTTTTAACGAAATAACACATATAAAAGGTTTTATGCTCGATTCTAAATTGTTAAGTATTCTTTGCTGCCCGGAAACTCGTCAACCTCTTTCTCAGGCGGGCGAGGACTGCATCGCTCTTTTGAACAATGCAATTAAGGCTGGTACGCTCAAGAACGTTGCTGGCGAAGCTATTACTGAACCCCTGACCGAAGCGCTTACGACACCTGATGGTTCTCGTGTTTATCCGGTTCGCGAAGGCATTCCTGTACTTTTAGCGGATGAAGCTATTCTTCTTCCATTGGAGAAATGATGGCTGTAACGTTGGATTCTCTCAGAAAGGCTGTAAAAAAGAATAAGGGGCGTTCTCAGGCTTTGGCCTGGCTTGCTGACATGGAGCGTGCTTCGGGTGATTACGAAGCGGCTCTCAAGACTGTGGATGCCGCTCTTGCTGCATCTCCGTCCGATATTCCGGCAATGTTGGTCCGTGCCAAAATTTTAGCGGGCCAGCAGGATTTTGCGGGTAGCATCTCTGAATACAAGAAGGTGCTTGCCAAAGATCCGTTCTGCCTTTCTGCTCATAAGAGAATGGGGGAATCCTACGATAAGCTTGGCAAGGAAGCCGAGCGTAATGCCTGTTTCCGTCGTGTCCACGATATGGACCCGCTGGATCCGTTCTGGAAGGATGAATACGATGTCCTGCCAGAAGAGGAACAGACGCTTGTTCCGCCGCCGATGGACGAAAGCTCGTTCACGATGGATGTCTCGGATGATTCTGAAAATGCGGAAAATGGCGAAGACAATATCTTTGCAAATCTTGCGGCGTCACTCCCGAATACAGACGAAGAAGACAACGCTTCAATGGATGCTTTACGCAATTCCTTGAATTTTGCATCGGATGAAATTGCCAAGAATCCGGATGGAACAGAAATTCCGGACTTCGATGGCCATGTGCTGAATTCTTCTGAAGTGTCTTCTGCCATTTCTGGAATTTTGGGTGGCGATGACGATCTTGACTTGGGTGAATCTGCAGAAAAGAATGAACCTGCTGCAGAGGAATCCGCTACATCTTCGCTCTTCTCGCATTTCTCTGATGAAAGCGAAAAGGCTGAAACGGCTGAAGAACCGAAGCTCGATGATATTCCGGAAGAACTTATTGACGAACCGCTTCCAGAAGCTACAGAAGAAAAGTCCGAAGACGCCGAATTTAGTCTTGACAGTTTGGACGAACCGCTGGATGCGGATGAAAAGGCGACGAATGTCGATGATGCCTTCTCTTCGCTTTTGGGCGATGATGAACTTCCAGAAGAAAAAGCAAATGAACCGGTTGAATCGGCTAGTGCAGAACCTGAAAAAACGGAAGAACTGACGGAACCGGCTGCTGAAAGCGCAATCCCTGCTACGCATATGGATTTTTCTGATGAAGAAAACGTTGGCGCTGCGGATTTGCTTAGCTTAGACGAAACTCCGAAGTCCGAAAAATCGGAAACGAATATTGATGATGCTTTCTCTTCGCTTTTGGGTGACGATGAACTCCCGGAAGAAAAAGCAAATGAACCGGTAGAATCCGCTAGTTCTGAGCCTGAAAAAACGGAAGAATCTACTGAAGCTCCTGCTGAAGAAGAATCCTTTGGTAGCTTGTTCGAAAAGTCCGCAGATGCAGACTTTAGCTTGAGTGAAGACAATTCTGCTGATGCATCGATTGATTCAGCGACTGATGCAGAGAAAACTGCAGAAAAGCCCGCTGAAGTTGAATCCGAAGAAGTTGCATCTTCTGCTACAGAAGCTCCTGCTGAAGAAGAATCTTTTGGTAGCTTGTTCGAAAAATCCGCTGATGCAGACTTTAGCTTGAGTGACGAACCTGCTGAAAATCCGACTGAAGAAAATGCTGAAGTTTCGGATGCTGCGGAAACAGCTCTTGAAAAGGCTCCGGAATTTACTCCGACAGAATCCGCTGAAAATGTGGCTCCGGTTGAAGGCCTTGTTCCGACATCCCATATGGATTTCTCGGACGATGAAGATGCCTCGAAGTCTGATGATGATTTCATTTTCGATTTAGATGAGCACTCTCCGGAGGCCGAAAAGTCTGTTGAAGAACCTGCTGCCGAAGAAAAAGCTACTACTGAAGAAGAATCTGCAGCTGAAGAAGTGGATGGCGCTTTTGACGCTCTCTTTGGCGATGATGACGACGTTCCTGCAGAAGAAACTTCTGCTGAAGAAGCTCCTGCTGAAGAACCTGTCGCGGAACAGCCGAAAGAAGAAAATTTGGCTGAAGAAATGGGTGGTGCTTTTGCCTCCATGTTCGGTGACAAGGATGATTCTGCACCTGCAGAATCTGCTCCTGCCGAAAAATCGGCCGAAGAAACTCCTGTCGAAGAATCTTTGAGTCAGGAAGCGACGAGCGCAGAACTTGAAGAAAGTGCTGTCAAGGAAGACGTAGAAAAGAGCGTCGATGAATCCTTTGATAGTATTTTCGGTTCTGATGCAGATGACCTTCCGGAAGAAAAATCCGAAGTTGCTGAAGCTCCTGCTGACGCTTCGACTAGCTCAGTGACCGAAAATATTGAAGAAACCACAGCTCCGGCCGAAGAATCAACAAGCGTGTTCTCTGCTCCGATTGATTCTCTTGAAGAACCGTCTGACGAGACTCTCGAAGAGCCTGCCGCAGAACAGCTTGAAAAACCTGTTGCTGAAACGGCTGAACCAGTCGCAGAAGAAGCTCCTGCTGAACAGGCTGTAGAAGAGACTGCTCCGTCTGCAGAACTCGATTCTATTGACTCCGAAGTTTCTAACGCATTCAAGGGCCTCTTTGATGAAGATGATTCCCTGCCGGAATCCGATGAACCGAACAATAACGGTGTAGACTACCTGATGTCCGGTGATTCTGATGACGAAGTGGCTGCAAGCCTCGTAGAAAATGCGGATGCTCCGCTTTCACGTGGCGCTGTCGATTTAGACGACAGTCTCAACACGCGTACGCTTGCGGATATTTATATGGAACAGGGCGTCTATTCCAAGGCTCTCGAAATATATTCGGACTTGGCAAAGAAGAATCCGGATAATGCTGAAATAAAATCTCGTCTGGAAGAAGTCCAAAAACTCTGCCGCGAAAAGTTTGGAGAAGGCTAATATGGCTGAACTTCGCATTGAACAGCTCTTGCGTGAAATGGTAAACCGCAAGGCGTCTGACTTGCATTTGCGAGTTGGCGTTCCGCCTGTTTACCGTATCAATGGTGCTTTACAAAGGCTTTTTGATGTGCGCATCGATAGCGCCATGATGGATTCCTTCTTGGATGATATCATGAACCGTGACCAGAAGCAGCGTTTTGAAGCGAACAAGGAATGCGACTTTGCTGTGGGTGCCCGCGATATGGGACGTTTCCGTGTGAACGTGTTCCGCCAGCGCGGTACAATCGCAGTCGTGATCCGTCATATCAAGGCTGTGATTCCGCCGTTTGAAGAATTGCATTTGCCCGAAGTCATTCGCGATTTGGCCTTGACCAAGCGCGGTCTTGTGCTTGTTACGGGTACGACGGGTTCTGGTAAGTCGACGACGCTTGCCTCGATGATTGACTACATCAACCACAAGGAATCCGTAAACGTCATTACCGTCGAAGACCCGATTGAATACCTTTATAAAGATAACGTAGCGATTATCTCGCAGCGTGAAATCGGCGTGGATACGCTTTCGTATGCGAATGCACTCCGTGCGGCGCTCCGTCAGGACCCGGATGTGCTCCTCGTGGGCGAAATCCGTGACCTTGAAACGATGCAGATTGCTTTGACGGCTGCTGATACGGGTCACATGGTCTTTGCAACTATCCATACGACAAATGCTGTGGAAACGATTCACCGTGTGCTTTCGATGTATCCGCCGCACCAGCATGATGAAGTGCGTTTGTTGCTTGCAGAAGTCTTGGCGGGCATCATTTCGCTCCGTCTTTTGCCGACGAAGGATGGCAAGGGGCGAGTCCCGGCTGCCGAAATTCTCGTGAATACGGGCGCTATCAAGGAATACATCCAGGATAAGAACAAGATTGACATGGTAGAACAGGCTGTTGCTGAAGGCCATATCCAATACCATAGCCAGACGTTTGACCAGGCGCTCTTGGAACTTTACCAGAACGAGCAGATTTCGCTTGAAACGGCTATGAACGCTGCCACGAACCGCGATGACTTTGATCTTAAGATTCGTGGTATTTCTGGTACATCTGACCGCGGCTGGATGTAGTTTAGACGAAAGGCGAGCAATATTGCTCGCCTTTCTAGTAACTAATGACTATTGACTAGTAACTGCGGCTATGCCGCACTACTTCGTATAAACGCAGCGATCGGTGCTGTTTCCGAAGCAGGTCTTGGTCATACCGCTCACGCTGCTTACGACGCCCGGCTTACCTACGCTAGATACCATCTTGCTTCCAGAGAAGCTTGGCTTGAACGCGATATCCGATGTGCCATAATAGCTATTGGTGTCGAAATTAACGCTGTATTGTGTACCTTCTTCGGAATTGTTTGTGCCGAATCCGAGCAACTTGCCGCCTGTAATCGATGTCGTTCCGTCCGAATCGACCATGCCGCCCATACCGCCGTTCATGCGGCATTCCACGATGATGACGCCGCCGGTAATGCTGATGCCGCCATTGCTGTCGATACCGTCTGTGTCGCCTGTGCCGACGTAGATGTAGTGGTAACCGCCTGTGACCTTGAGCGAACCTGTGCTACCGCCCATGCCGCCGAATCCACCGCCGCCAAATCCGCCGCGACCCGTATTGCCACCGGTTGTGGTGCTTGTGCCGCCAGCTGCGTTCCAGCCATCGTCTGTAGTGATGACGCTTGTGATGCCGCCTTCAAAGTTCATGTCCGGAGATTCCATACCTTCGTAGGCGATGGTCACGCTCACGTTGGCGTTGTCCTTGACGTAGAGTGCTTTTTCGGCGTGAACACCGTCGTCGTCTGTAGCGATGGTCATTGTGCCGCCGCTGAGAGTAATCGTGCCACTGCTGTGGAGACCATCATCACGGCTGTTGATGTCGATAACGCCACCGCTGATGGTTATGCTTGAATCGCCCTTGATGCCCTTCATGCTTTCGCTCGGGGAGCAGGAGCTTCCGCCCATGCCGCCCGGGAATCCGCCACCGCCGAATCCGCCTCCATTACCAGAGGAGGTGAGGCTGAGGCAGTTTTGGCCGCCGCCAGCTGTAACCTTGATGCTTGGGGCTGTTGATTCGCCATTGGCAACGACAACGGCGTTAGCTGCCGTGATGCCGTCAAATGCGGATGTGACGGTGATTGTGCCACCCGTGATTTCAATGGAACCCTTGCCGTTTGCCAAATCAGTTGCGTCTTCGGTATCGCTCTTGATGCCGTCGCCTTCGGTCGTGGTGATATTGATTGTACCGCCGCTGATTTCAACGGAGCCTTTACCCTTGAGGCCGTTATTCTTGGCGTTCACGGTGATGAGGCCGTTTTTCACTTTCAAGTCGTTGCTGGTATGGATACCGTTGTTGTAATTTGCCTTGACGATAAGCGTACCTTCGCCTTTGATGGTCAGGTCATCTTTGGCGTAAATGCAAGCGCCTGTCGTATCGGTCTTGGCTTCGCCGGAGTCATTGGTATAAGTGTAGTTCTTTGTTCTTGAAGAACCGTCCGTGAATGTGTTGGTTGTGCCGTTCTTGGCGACAACAAAAGCCTTGCTTGCCTTTTGGATGTAAATTGGGGCGTCAGCAGTGTTCGTCAGTGTGAGCCCCTTCATGTTCAGGTAAACGGAGGAGTCCGTTTTGGCGGTGTTCACGAGAATCTGGGCATCGCTACCGCTGTAAGAACCGCTAAAGTCGTATTCGCCACCGCATTTGATAGTCACTGTACCGCCTGTAACGGAGACGCAGTTGCCTGCGTTTGTAGCTGTGGCGCCACTTGCGGCGTAAGTGATTACAGGGCGTTCCCCGGTGTTGCCGCTAACTTGTTCTGGTTGTGTGCTGGAAGAGCTTTGTGTGACCTGTGCGCTCGAAGAACTTTGCGCTGCGGGAGCACTTGAAGAGCTTTGTACGGTCTGGGTTGTAGAACTGCTCGAATTGATGGCCGGAACAATGCTGCTTGACGATGCGGTTACGGCGCTGCTCGTGCCATTGCTTGCACTACTTGTGCCGTTGTTCGCGCTACTTGTTGGCGTATTTGTGGAATTGCTAGATGTTGTAGAATTGCCGGAATTTGTAGCGCTGCTAGTTGCGCTATTGGAATAGTGACTTTCGCTAGAGGTGATGATTTCGATATCATCTAGAGCAGAAGAAGAACTGTCTCCATCGATTTCTGTAGCAGTGTCGTTTGCGCTGTATGGATTAACAGCCGAAGTCGAGTCTGAGCATCCGGCATACATTGCTAATGAAAGGCTCGAAATACAGCCCATGGTCAGAAATTTTTTATTCATAGAATATCTCCCATTCAACATTTTCTTAAAACTTATATTAGATGAAATCGCTTTTAAATGTGTGAATTGTTCTTTTTTACGGACATTGAATTTTTAAGCGGAACAAAAAGTTCCATATGGAACGAAAGGGCTCAAATTTTCCCGTTTAAGCTAATTTCATGATTGAAAATGCTAAATTTGGAAAATGCTTTTTAAGAAAATAATTCCCCTTTTATCTTGCGTTTTTCTTTTTGCGGGTGTGAGCAAATCTTTTGCTGCTTCGCCGGTGATTGAACCGGAACATTCTCGCAATTTGCGAAATCTTGAAACGGCGCCAATGCTGTTTGAGTATCATCGTCAGACAATTGGTAATGAGCGCCAGTACTTTACGTATCCGCGTAGGGACACGACTTTCCGCAAGAATTTCTTTAAGACCGAAGGAAACGCACTCCTTTATTTTGATAATGTGCGAGGTCCTGGTATTCTGGGGAAGGGCTTTGGCCCGTCTGATACGGTAAATCCGCGTGTGGCAATTGCAGCAAGCATTGTTGGTGGAATTGATTATCGTGGCGGAGAATCTCTCGGTGATACGATTTTATCTGGACAAGATTATCGCATGAATCGAAAATCTGTTGGAGATACGATTTGGCCGGGTCTTGATGGCGGTATTTACTTGCGTGGCTTTGTCGATTCCGTCGACTTTGTGTTGGATGCCCGCATTTACAATGAAGGGCACTCGGCTAGATGCTTGCGCAACGGAAAATCGATATCGTGTCCGAAATCCTATGATGGTGAATTCCTGGAAGTCCAGAGAGAGGAAAACAATTCCGGCGTCGAATACACGAGCTATGCTCGTTACCGCACGCACTTTGCTTTCAACTACGACTGGTTGCGCCTGGACTTTGGCCGTGACGTGATGCACTGGGGCCCGGGTTACTATAACAACTTGACATTGAACCAGTTTGCGCTTCCGTACAACATGTTGAGCCTTGATTTGATGATCGGCCCTCTTCGCGTGATGAGCTTTTATGCGGATTTGCGAATCTTCAATAACAGTATGAGTATGTCGAATAAGGATAACACGAGAAATCTTTTTGGCCATCGCTATGAACTTGCTGTTGGCAATGCAACGTTTGGTATTAGCGAACTCCAGATTCTCTATGACAACATGAAACCGTGGCTCTTTGTCCCGACGGCTCCTTTGTTTATGGAAAAGGGTAATTATTCTGAAAACAGCAATAATGGATCCCTTTCGTTTGATTTTAACTATCGCTTGTTCAACACGGTTCGCTTCTATACGGAATTCTTTTTGGATGATATGGAATCTCCGATCAGCTTGATCAGGAACGACAATATCGAAGCCAAGTGGGCTTGGATGGCGGGTATCCAGGCAGGTCATGACTTTTATTACAAGGGCCATAAGATTGAGACGGGTACGATTTTTGAATATGCCCGTGTAGAACCTTACGTCTATTCGCATTTTGACAGAAATACGGCTCAGGTTGCTCACTTAGGTTATCCCTTGGGAAATCAGGGTGGGCCGAACAGCAGAACGATTGACTGGAATTTGTTTGCTCGCTTGGACGGCCACATTTTCGCATCGGTTCGTCAGACCTGGTTCTGGAAGGGAACGGATTACGGTAGCGCCGTGAATGATACGACACCAGGTAATCACCTAAAACTTCCAAAGAAGTTCCTCAGTGGCGCAAAGCTCCAGTACATGCTTACGCCTGCGATTAGCTACGAAGGCCAGCGTTTTTCGTTTATGGGCGAGCTGACTTTAATTGATGATAAAAAAGCGTATATTCGCGCGGGATTTAAATTCTAAACCTGAATCGTCATTCTGAGTGCAACGAAGAATCCAGTTAATTCTTAACCTTTACAACTCGAATTAAAAAATGAAAAAGCCTGAACTTTTAGCACCTGCGGGTGACCTTGTACGAATGAAGTATGCATTTGCCTATGGTGCAGATGCTGTTTATGCCGGACAGCCGGCGTTCTCGTTGCGCGCTCGCGAAAACGGTTTCAAGAATCTCGATGACCTTGCCGAAGGCATTACGTACGCCCACGAACATGGCAAGAAGTTTTACCTGACGAGTAACGTGATTCCGCGTAACGTGAAGGTGGAATCGTTCCAGAAGGCTTTGAATGCCGCATTGGAACTCAAACCGGATGCCTTGATTGTCGCAGATCCGGGCTTTGTGGGCTGGCTTTTGAAAGAACATCCCGAAACTGAAGTTCACTTGTCTGTGCAAGCGAATACGACAAACTATCTTGCGGCCTCGTTCTGGAAGAACTTGGGCGTTCGCCGTATCATCTTGAGTCGTGAACTTCGCCTGTCTGAAATTTTAGAGATAAAGAAACAAGTTCCGGACCTTGAACTTGAAGTATTCGTCCATGGCGCTGTTTGCATGGCTATGTCTGGCCGCTGTATGCTTTCGAACTGGGTGACGCACCGTGATGCAAACCAGGGCGCTTGTGATAACAGCTGCCGCATGCCGTATCGCTTGTATGCGAACTCCGGTCCACAGGTCGAGGACTATCGCGAACATGAAGGCTCTTTTGCGCTTCAGCGAACTGACCGTCCGGAACTTGATCCGATTGCCCTCGACGAAGATACGTGGGGCACCTACTTTATGAGTAGTCGTGACCTCTGCGCCTTGGATGTGATTCCAGAACTCGTGGCGGGCGGGCTTGATTCCTTCAAAATCGAAGGTCGTACGCGTTCTGTGTATTACTTGAGCCAGGTCGTGCGTGCATACCGTATGGCCATTGACGCCGTTGCAGATGGAAAGCCCGTGCCCGAAGAAAGCCGTCGTGCGATTACCTTTGTCGATGGGCGAGGCTTTATGCCGGGATTCTTGCGCGGACCGTTGCCGCAGAATTACGAGGCGACTCACGTGGATGCCGCTGGTGGCTGCGTGGCGGCCCAGATCAAGGACTATGACAATGCTACGGGCGCATGCCTTGTGAATGTGAAAAATCCGTTCTCTATGGATGATTCCTTAGAGCTGATGACTCCCGATGGCATGCAGAAGTGCGAAGTCGAGGAAATGCTGGATTTCCGCGGTGCAGCTGCGGATCGGTTGAATCCGGGAACTGAAGGACGCGTTTTTTTGGGAAAAAATACCTTGAATAGCGAAAAAATCGCCAAATTTGGCTTTCTTGTGAAACGTGCAAATTCATAATATACCATAAAAAAATAGATTTGGAACATGGCAGTCGATAAAGCGACAAAAGAACAGGATGAACTTGAACTTTATCAGATTGATGATAAAGCGATTGTGCCATTCTTCCAGAAACATCTGGAAGAGTTGCGGCAGTTCATTCACGATCATCAGTGCAATGATCATCTTTGCTTATTGGTATTGCTAAAGCAGTTTATTCGTACTTACCGCATGCCGTTCAACATGCAGCGCTATATGGAAGTCCAGAGAACTTTCATCCAGCGTTCTTTGCATGACAAAATCCAGGACCGCCAGCAGGCCGTGAGCCACTGGATTCAGGAATTTGCCGGTCGCCATCGTAACCGTATGATCCAGCTGCAGTGCCTTTACCTTGATAGAGTCAAGGATCGCCTGCTACCTGAAATCGAAAAGCTGCTCGAAAACCGGATCGACCACCTGCAAGAAAAACTCGACGAAAACAAGAATCAGAATCAAAACCAGAATCAATAAAGATTTGTTTGATTAAAAAATTAAGCCGCGCTTTTGAAAGGCGCGGCATTTCGTTTGATGAACTTCTGACCTTTGAAGGCTACTGGGGCTGCTTACGAGCAGCGGAGCACTTGGCCTGGGCGGATTTTTTCGGACTTGAGGTTGTTCAGGCGCTTGATGTGTTCGACAGATGTGCCATACTTGTGGGCAATCTTGCCAAGGCAATCGCCGCGGCGGACCTTGTAAAACTTGCTCTTGCCGATTTCCCTTTGGTAGGCGGCTTCGACTTCTTGAAGTTTATCTGTATCAAGCGTGACGGAAATATCTCTGAAAGTGCCTTCGGCAAAGTCGTAGACTGTTTCAGGATTGATGTACACGCCGTTGTAGCGCATTTCGAAGTGCAAGTGGGCGCCGAACGAGCGACCTGAGTTGCCTCCAACGCCAATCGTATCGCCGGCCTGGAGTTCATCGCCGACCTTGACCTTCCAGCGTTCAAGATGGGCGTAAAGCGTTGTAAGACCGTTGCCGTGGTCCAAGATCACGTAGCGGCCATAACCCTTGCGGCGGCCCTGGTTGCGGACTTTGACGACCTTGCCTGCAAAAGCGGCAACGATTGTGCGGTCTTCACCGTGGCAGAGACCGAGGTCTACACCGCGATGCATGCGGTGCTTGCGCGGACCGTAATGACCTGCAATACGGCGGCTTTCCGTCGGGATGATGGACGTCGTCATGTCGAGGACAAATAGCTTAGCAGGTGCGCCTGTAGAGGCAGAGTCCGTTGTAGCCTTGATGTCGGCATCGGCTTCTGCGTATTCGCGGACGGCTTCTTCGGTGTCGAGGCTATCGCTATTGATGCCTTCTTCTGTTCCGAGATCCGCTGCTGCAGAATCGTTAATCAAGTCTTGCTTGGCGACTTTTTCGACTTTTTCGACCTTGGGCGCTGCCTTAGCCTTGCGAGACTTGGACTTTTTCTGAGTAAAATTGCTTTCGTTGATGTAGAATTTTCCGACGGTAGGTGCTTCTGCTTCAGGGGCGAAGTCATTTATGCCGTCAATAGTCTGGTTCAATTCCGTGTTTTTGGAGTCAACCAAGCGAGGAACAATTTTTCCGGCCATGTCGTCGTCTTTTGCAAAAAGGGCGAGAGGCAGGACTCCTGCAATGAGTATAGTCTTAATCTTCATATAAAATACGCAATCTATATATATGGGCTCAAAAATACTCTATTTTTGGAGTTTTGTCACTATGTTTAGAACAATTTTTCACGAGATATTAACAAGAAAACTTTGTGTAGTATTCTTGTAAACTTATGGAAGCCCTAGAATGCGTAAATTTCTATAAAAATGGTCAAAAAGTCGTTATTGCACTTCGCATTTTTCTATGCCTTCGTTGATTTCTTCGAGTGTGCTTTTAACGGTTTCGTAATAGTCTTTTTCTTTGTGTTGGAGAGCCGCTATGTAAGCGTCGTCGATGCGGACTCCTTTATAAATGCTGTAGATGGAGGTGCTGTCCATTTCGCAAGGAGTCAGGCCTGTGGGGCATTCTGGAACACCATATACAGGCGCGTTCCCTAGATGACCTAAGAGATCCCTGTAACAACTGTTATTGCCGTAATAGTCCGGATTATCCTTGTGCTGTTCATCGAGCTTTTCGAAGGCGATAGATGCTGCGTGAGCTTGGGCGTTGTAATGGTTACTCCAGCCTTTTGTCATTTCGCAATATTGATATTCGGGAATGCATGTTCCTCTGAGCCCGGTTGTATCCGTTGTTGTTAATTTGGCGAGCTCTTTGTCAATGTCGATAAATGCTGAAGGTTTTTCGGCTGACGTTCCTGAATCGCAGCTTGTCCAAAAGAACGAAGCCCCCGAAAGGAACAGTTTCCCCAGAATGTTATGAAATTTTTTAAGCATCGAATTTCCTCCACATCACTTACTATACAAAATAAATTAATGGGATGTAAAGAAATGTAAGAATTGACCTCAAAAGCGCAGTTTCTTGAGGGTTGTTCTGTATTTGTTTGGATAAATGTATTATATAGAACAATCTTATTGATGAGGCTTGTCTATAATAAAAAAGGCGTGCTTGGCACGCCCCTTTTGTCTTTGTACAAGTACCAAATGCTAGGCTCAGAAATAGACTTGCAAGCAAGTCTGCTTCATTCGCCTTACGCATTTGTCGTCTGATTTAGAATTGGAAGTAAATGAACGGGCAGGAATCTGCGCTCATGAACTGGTAAATCACGAAGATGATGAACGCTGTTGCCGCCACCATTCCCGGAATCGGGAGCGATGCAAACGTGATGCGGTAACGGGACTTCACGCGCTTCGGAATCCAGTGGATAAGCATACCAGCGATGAACACGAGGATGATATTGATGTGTTCCCATGCAATCGGGAGAATCGTGTCCCAGCGCCAGGCGGTACCCATCTGGTGCACCATGTTCTTTGCCGTGTTCCATGCGACTTCGTTTGCTTCTGCCGGGTCGAGGTTTGAACCTGCGCGGAAGAAGAGACGCGTGAACGTGATGAACACAAACGTGAGCGTCACATTCCATGCGGTTGTGAGCCACGGCAGTTGTTTTTGGCAGAACAAGTGGTAGATAATGGTCGAGTAGATGCCTACGAAGAGCACGCCGAACCATACAGCGGTAATCGCGCATATAGGAATCGTGTAGTGCTTGTAGAGGATCGCGCTCAGTGCAAAGAAACCAAGTGCAATCGATGCTCGGACGGTTGCGCTGCGCTTGACCCAGAGCTTGTTGAACACCTGACCAAAGCCGTTCAAGCCGCCCCAGATGATGAAGTTCCAGCTTGCGCCATGCCACCAACCGCCGACTATCTGCGTTGCCATGGCGTTCATGTTTGTGGTAATCGTCTTGCGGGATTCCGGCTTGAAGTAAGCAAAAATCGCGATGTAGAGGAAGAACACGCCAAGAGCAATGCCGACCCACATGCTGCCAGAAAGGAGAATGGCCACAAGGCTCAAGAATCCCATCCAGAAGAACGTGCCGACGGTTGCGTTTCTGTTACCGCCAAGAGGGATGTACAAGTAATCGCGCCACCAGCTAGAAAGCGAAATGTGCCAACGGCGCCAGAATTCGGTCGGGCTCTTTGCCTTGTACGGGCTGTTGAAGTTTTGCGGCAGGCGGAAACCCATGAGGAGGGCAACGCCGATCGCGATATCCGTGTAACCCGAGAAGTCGGCGTAAACCTGTAACGAATAAGCGAAAAGGGCAATCAGGTTTTCAAGGCCGGTAAAGAGGAGCGGCGTGTCGAAAACGCGGTCCACAAAGTTCGTGGCGAGGTAGTCACTCAAGATGATTTTCTTGGCGAGACCGTTCAAAATCCAGAACACGGCCATGCCGAAGGCGCGGCGGGGGAGGAAATACGGCTTGTAAAGTTGCGGCACAAACTTGTCTGCACGCACAATCGGACCAGCCACGAGCTGCGGGAAGAACGAAAGGTAAAAGCCGAAATTCAAAATGTTGTCTACAGCCTTAATCTTACCGCGGTAAATGTCGATGCAGTAACTCATTGCCTGGAACGTGAAGAACGAAATGCCCACCGGGAGGATAATTGTATCCACGAGCGAGTGCGTGTTGAACATCGCATTGCTTGCGGCGGCAAAGAAGTTGTACACGTGGAGCTCGATGCCGGTAAAGTCGTAAAGTGCGTCCAGGAAGAAGTAAGAGTATTTATAATAGCAGAGCACCAGCAAGTCGATAATCACGACTATAATCATCAAAAGTTTCTTTTTCCACTTTTCTTCTGCTTTCTCAATCCACTTGCCGATGAAGAAGTTTGCTATCACGCAGAAGATGAGGATGCACACGTAGCTGCCGCTCGTCTTGTAGTAGAAGAACAAGCTCGTCGCAAACAGGAACGCGTTGCGGAGCAGAAGCTTGCTGTGGACTAACGAGAAGATGGCGAAGACGACCGCGAAGAAACCCCAGAAATAGAACTGGGTGAAGAGTAACGGGGAGTTCGGGTCAAACGCAAATGTGCGGGTCAGGTAGGGGATGATATAGTCAAGCATGATTTTTGGGCTTGTAAATTAGAAAATTATTTAGCGTCCTGTGCTTCGGGTTTCAGCGGAACTTGAATTTTTGGTTGCGCGGGTTGTGCTGTTTGCTTTACGACTTCAGGCATCGGGACATCTTTATGGGCGGCAGCGGCAAGCTTTGGCATTTGCGGAGGGGCGACCGTTTTTTCGGCAGTTTGCTTGGCCGTCGATTCTGGTTTTGCCGGGGCGGCATCAGCCGATTTAGAAGGAAGCGGCGTTGCTACCTTTGCCTGGATGGTTGCTGCAGTCTTTTCGACTGGAGTCTGTGGAGCCTTAGCCTGAATGGTTGGCGCTGCGCTAGAGGCTGTTTTGGCCGTAGGTGTCGCCTGAACCTTTGGAGCTACGCTTGATGCTGCCGGAATTGTTGCCGGTGTCTGAGGCTGTGCCGGTTTAGATTGGACAACGGCCGGCGATTCTGCAGGGAGGCTTGCGATATGGTCAAAGTAGGCCTGTATTAAAGCCTTGTAGAACATGTCGCCGAGCAACTGGTAGCCTGCGGTTTTGAAGTGGACTTTGTCTTTCTTGGCGAGGTCCGCCTTTTCCCACTTGGCCATGGAACCAAGACCACCCATGATGGAGAACTTGTCCCAGACGCCTGCCTTGTGCTTGTCGGCGAGCATAAAGAACGATTTACGTGCAACTTCGCCGTTTGGGTGCTGCACGTACTTTCTTTTACGGACTTTGCGGTAAGAATCGTTATTGGTCTCGAAAATGAATGCGGTTTTCGGGCTTACCTTGCGGATTCGCTGGATGAGCTTGTCGTAGTCTTCGCGGAAGATTTTGTCGTTAAAGACATCGACGTTAGCATCGTTAATGCCAATCGCAAAAATCACGAGGTCCGGCTTGTAATAAGACATTTCCTTTTCGAACAGCGGGCAAACTTCTTCAAAGTAGTTCGAAACCTTGGCGCCGTTAATGCCGACGTTCGTGTAGGTGATGCCGGGGGCGTTGTTCTCTGCCAAAATGCCTGTGAGCGTAAAGTGCGGGCGAGGCGGAACTGTATCTGCGGCGGCTGAATCTAGAGTAGCTTGCAAATCTTCGTCGCGGTTCAGGCAGTTCGTGTCGAGGACGTCTTCGCAGTCGCCCTGGAACATCGAATCAGCTGCGGCCACTTGCGAGGCTTGCTGAGAGGATGCTGGCGGAGGCGTTATTCCAAGCGAATCCATGCGCAAAGAATCTGCAACACGAGCGAGAGAGTCTGCGCGGGCGACGGAATCCTTGAAGAGCGAGTCCGTGATGAACGCGGCCACTTCGGCTTGCTTGGTCGTGTCTGCCCAGCGGAATGCAATCTGGATCGTGTCAATCGGGCGCGGGCTTGTGAAAACGTAGCTTTGGCTCGTGGAATCAAATGTTCCAAAGACATCCATCGAGTCTATGCGAAGCACCGGTTCAACGTCGTTGCTGTCGCTATAGCCGAAAACTCTAAAGCTTGTTTCGCCCCAAATCGGTTCGGTATTGTACTTGTCCAAAAGGAGCGTGATTTCGGCACGCGGGTCGCGAGTGCTGATGGCAATGCCGAGGAGACCGAGCGGTTTAGTGATTTCGTGCTGAACGTTCTTGTTCTTGTCCCAAATGCCCTTATAATAGCTAGCGTAGCTTGCGGGGGTGTTTGTCCTAGCTGCCGAATACGGGAATACGAAACCGCGGCCAGCCGATGCACCCGGATATTCTTTTACCAGGTGTTCGCGGATGCGGCCCGAGATGACGTCAGCCTGCAAGTGCGAACCGCCAATGTGGAGGATGCGCACCTTGCCCCTGTTCTCGAAAACGAGCGTGTCAAGCTTCTTGAAGAACGGCTCGAAACTAGCGCTCCCTTGCGGGAACTGGATGGTGTTCAAAGACGTATCGATAAAATCGTATTTCGTAAAGTCAACGTCATAGTAGCCCGGGGTGATTTCCATGTCCTTTGCAGAAACCATGGAACCCATGCTAACAATGCCAAGTATGGCAGCAATGACGGCAAGCTTTTTCTTCACTTAACACCCCCTCCGGTATTTAAGGATTTAGCTTTTCTTTGTTCAAATCAATTACTTTAGTCGTGTCGGCGTTTGCCTGTTTTTTGTCCGAGAACTTGCGAATGTCCTTAAGTTTCGAATCGTTCAGGTGATGCCTGTCGCGGAACTGGAAGTAATCGTAGTACATGTGGAGCGATGAGCAGAATAGATCGCCCATATAAGAGGCTCCGCGGCGCGTAAAATGCACGTGGTCTGTAAAGCCGAGCGGTGGGGACTTCTTGACCCACTTGATCATGGCGTTTTCGCCACCCATCACGCGGTGCATATCCCAGTAGGCAAGGCCGTTTTCAAGAGCCACTTCGCGCAACATCTTGATGGTGATGCCAAGTCCCGGGTATGTTTGCCATCTTCCGTTAATTTGTTTTGCCATATCGGCCGGACCGATGAACAAAATGTCTGCATCCGGATTGGCTTTCTTGACGGATTGAATTTGTCTGGTAATGAGTTTCTTGCTCCAGTCAAGATTCTTGGGGGTCATGCTCGGAACCATGTTTCCGCCGTATTCCATGATGATGAGTTTTGCATTCATGGCCTTGTAGGATTCGGCAAGAAGTTGGCTATCGATCTTGTGGAATACCGTACCCGAGCTTCCGCGCATGGCAACGTTGTCCACAGCGACACCGTAAGAACCGTCTACAGAAATCGCATAGATTTCCGTGCGTCCGCTCAGGTAGAGTTTGATGTTCGAGGTCGTATCCGGGAGTTTCCACGTATAAACGTTCAGCTTCGTGAATTTTTCAACGGCAGGAGCGGCTGCGGTTTCCTTTTTGTTCTTGATTTTGAGTTTCGGCGAACCGTCGGCATTTGTTCCAACTTGTTCCGTCACTTCGTGTTCGTAGGTGAGGCGGAGCTTGAGGCTGCCCTTGTTGCTTGCGAGAACCTTAATCGTGGAGTAGCCGCCTACGTGCGGGAACATGTCCTTGCGGCCTTCGCGCTTCTTGACGCCGATAACGGCAGAACCGTTGAGCTCACCCACCTGGGCCAAAGGTCCATAGCGGTTGTGCGTGGCGTGTTCTTCCTTGGGGCCAAAGATGATGTAACGCTGCAAGTCGCCGTTGTTCCACTGCGATGTCGACTGAGACGGAATGTGCATCACGGCTGGGAGCATGCCCGGACCGTTACCTCCAAATTCAGTCTGCAAGTCTTCGCGGATCGTAGAGGAAATGCGGTCTTCTTCGAGCTGCGAGTCACCGTAATGGATGACGTGGACAACGCTCGAATCCTTCTGCGCATTCTGGAGGCTTGTGAAGAAACGGTCAAACCACGTGAGGTCGTTGTTCGGCAAGTCGAAGCGAGTACGGCCTTCTCTAAAGAAGTCTTCGTAGTACTTGAGAGAATCCGAGTATGCTGCAAATTGCTTTGCCTTGGTCTCTTCCATCATCTGGCGGATGGCGTCTTCTGGGTCTACCTGTTCAACCTTGACCTTGTTCCCGGCGGAGTCCGTTGTTGTCTCGGCCTTCTCGAAAACTTGGGAAAGCTTCGGGTAGCGGAGCGTCGTATCGCCAACATGGATTCCGTCTTCAGGGTAGGCAAGCGCCATCAGCCCGAGAACGAGGTACAGAGAAATGATGCTGAGTAATACTTTTACTGGAGTCATGCAGAGATGTCATCCCCGGCTTGACCGGGGATCTCCTTTATGATTTTTTCGATTCGATGTTCTGTTTGCTGCGTTCGATGATTTCGGCGACATCGCCAACGTGCATGGTGCCGTCACGGAGGTCCTTGAATTCGAACTGACCTTCAGCCGCCTTGTCACCATCGACATAAACGACGATGCTTGCGCCCTGGTAGTTTGCCTGTTCCAACTGCTTGCCCATCTTCATGGTGGCGAGCGGGTGAGAGACAGAGTTTCCGTTTGCGCGGAACACCTGGGCTGTTTCGAAAATCTTCTTCATGTCGTTCGTGAAGCTTGCGATGTAGAAATCCACATGCTGCTTCGGGCTCGGCAAAAGTCCACGTTCGCGGAGGAGGTCGGCGAGCACGACGTCGCCCATGCCAAAGCCGACACCCGGGATGCGGTCGCCACCGAGCTTTTCGGTGAGGCTGTCGTAACGTCCACCGCCTGCGATGGCGCGCATGGATTTACCCTTGTCGAACACTTCGAACACAATGCCGGTGTAGTAGGCGAGGCCGCGCACGATCGAAAGGTCGAGGTTCACGCATTCGCTAAAGCCTGCGGCGGCAAGCGTTGCAAAGAGGTCTTCGATTTCCTTGAGGGCTGCGGTTGCGTTTTCGCTCTTCACGGCGGCGCGCACTTCTTCGATGGACTTGCAGCTCATGAAATCGTCAAGCTGCTTGATCTGTGCTTCAGAGAGGCCTGCTTCGGTAAGAGCCTTGGCAAAAGCTTCCGGACCGATTTTCAAGCGACGATCGAGAACCGGGTAAACGAGCGCCGGGTTCGGGGCACCAATTTCTTCGAGGTAGGTGGCGAGGAGCTTGCGGCTCGAAACGCCAATGGCAAAGTCGGAGTCCTTGAGGCCGAACTTGCGGAGCATCGTTGCGATGGAGGCGAGCAAGTCTGCTTCGGCGTAAATGCTTTCGGTGCCGATGATGTCCATGTTCAGCTGGAAGAATTCGCGGAGGCGACCCTTCTGAGCTTTTTCGTAACGGAACAGGCGCGGCATGGAGAACCACTTGAACGGCTTCTTGAGTTCGCGGGCCTTCTGGATCACGAGGCGGGCGAGCGTCGGCGTCATTTCGGGGCGGAGCGCAATTTCGCGGTCGCCCTTGTCCTTGAAGTTGTAGAGCTGGCTTACGATTTCTTCGCCGGACTTGCCGGTGTAAAGTTCCAGATGCTCAAACATCGGACCTTCGTATTCTTCGTAGGCGAAGCTTTCGGCGACTTTGCGCCAGGTGTCAAAAATATAGTTCTGGATGCGCTCGGCTTCCGGGTAAAAATCACGTGTGCCCTTGGGCAGTTGAGGAATTGCAATACTCATAGTGCGAGCAAAGATAGAAAAGTAACTAGTCAGTAGTTACTAGTTACTATAAAAATGACGGGTTACGATGTGGTTGTCTCCATCTCGTATGACAAAGAAATAACATTGTAACGTTGCCGGTTTTACATTTGTTTTGCTATATTTGACACGTAAATTTTTAAATACCTTAAAAGGAAGGTTAATCATGGCAAGAAAGAAGATTGCACTCGTTGGTGCTGGTCAAATTGGTGGTACAATGGCTCTCGTGCTCGCACAGAAGAACCTCGGCGACGTCGTTCTTATCGACATCCCGATGACTCAGGGCATGCCGAAGGGTAAGGCTCTCGATATTATGGAAGGCCGTTCCGTCATCAATTCGTCTGTTGATCTTCAGGGTTCTACTGATTATTCCGCTATTAAGGGTGCTGACGTTGTTATCGTTACCGCTGGTTTCCCGCGTATGCCGGGCATGAGCCGTGACGACCTCCTCGACAAGAACTGTGGCGTTATCAAGACTGTTGCTGAAGCCATCAAGGAAAATGCTCCGGATGCATTCGTGATCGTTATTACGAACCCGCTCGACGCCATGGTCTACAACATGCAGAAGCAGTCTGGCCTCCCGGCCAACAAGGTTATCGGTATGGCTGGCGTGCTCGACTCTGCTCGTCTCGCTTGTTTCGTCGCTGACGAACTCGGCGTTTCCGTCGAAGACGTCAAGGCTCTCGTTATGGGCGGCCACGGCGACACGATGGTCTCCATCATGGAATGCGTCTCTGTCGGTGGCATCCCGGTTTCTCAGCTCATGAGCAAGGAAAAGTTTGCTGAACTTGCAAAGCGTACTGCTGGTGCAGGTGGCGAAATCGTGAACCTCCTCGGTCGCGGTTCTGCTTTCTACAGCCCGGCTACTTCTGCTATCCACATGGCTGAAGCTTACCTCCTCGACAAGAAGAGCGTGTTCTCCTGCGCTGCTAAGCTCAATGGCGAATACGGCGTGAACGGCCTCTACTGCGGCGTGCCGGTTGTCGTTGGTGCAAACGGTGTCGAAAAGATTCTCGAAGTCAAGATGAGCGCCGAAGAAAAGGCTGCTTTCGACAAGTCTGTCGAAGCTTGCAAGAAGAACGCTGAGTGGGTTGACGCTCATACGTAATAGACCGCTCGGCTCTTATGCAAGGCGGGGACTCCGTCTTCGCCTCGCTCTCACGAACACGACCGGTTGATACCGGTCGCTTTTCGTTCACGGGTGACCGTTCGCGTCTAGAATCCATAGAAATATGTGAGCGTCGCTCACTCTCGTGAAAACGCCTGGCTAATGCCAGGCGTTTCTCGCTCGCACCTAATAAGACCGCTCGGCTCTATCGCAAAACAAGAATGTGATATCGCCTCGCTCTCGCCAACGCGACTCGTTAATACGAGTCGTTTATGGCTCACAGAGACCGCTCGGCTCTTATGCATGGCGGGGACTCCGTCTTCGCCTCGCTCTCCCCATTCGCGGACCATGTCCACATAAGCACTAAAGTGCTAAGTGGAACAAAGGTCGCAATCGCGCTCGGTTAAATAAATCTAAACCGAGTGCAGCAGAAACAAAACTTGTTTGTTTCTATTGTTGAGGTGCCGGTTTATGCGATGTAATCGCAATACCGAGCGCTTTTTGCTCACAGAAAATCTAAGAAATGTCATTCCCGCCTCTGAGCGGGAATCTCCTTCTTAACAAAACAGCCCTCGGGTGGAGAGAAAACCCGAGGGCGTTTTTTTATTTTGCTTTTGTGTGAATGTTATTTCAGCATGATTTCTTTTGCGAAATTGACGTTCTTGCCGGTAACGCGAATCATGTAAGCCCCGGCATCGAGTGTGGCGAGGTTGAGCGAAGATGTTGTGATATCAATTGTACCTCTGAGAACAACTTGACCTTGGCTATTGATGATTTCGGCTGTTGCTGCAGATTTGACTCCGGTAAAGCTGAGTGTGCGACCGGTAAGTGTAGCCTTGGCCGATGATGCGCTACGAGTTGCATTGATGGCTTCACTGTCGTCAGAGCAATCTGTTAAGGGGCCGATTTTTTTGATGTTGAAATTATAGTCGCCATCGTTTGCTTGGATCTTGAATTTGACGGCGACAAGACGCTTGGCGGCTTCTGTACCGGAAATTTTTACTGAACCCGTATACCAGCTGGGTTGCGCGAATTTAGACCAGGGAATGGCTTTGGTTGTAGGGACGTCTTTTGCTTTTGAAAGCTTGGCGACTGGGTTTGCGTATTCGATTTCTGAATCGAAGCTGCCGAGGCCGAGTTCTAGATCTGCTGATATATCGCATGTGTAAGTAATGCAGATGCCTTCCCATGCTGAAGCGTCGCCAGGTTCTGGGTCGCCTCCGCCAACGGCTTCTCCGACAACGTTGAAACCGATACCGACAAAGGGGCTGTATTTTAACGTGGACTTAGACAGAGATGCTACGCCGCATACTCCTTTGCAGTGTGTGATTACCGCATCTAGAGATTCTCCGGTGTCGGTGCTTGTGTCTACAGGCCAATTTACTTTCGATTTACCTCCGTCTTCATTGTCGGCATAGCTGAACCAGTAACCTGAAGTTTCAGAACCATTATCAAGTCCTGTTTGGACTTGAGATATTCCGTCTTCGCCATTCCATGTTTGGAATGTTCCGGCGTATGCAACTGATGCTGCAAAGATTGCGGCTAGTGTGATTGTATTTTTCATGGGGCTGTTCTCCTAATCCAAATGTTGAACTATAGATAAGATATACTTGTTTTGTATAAATGTTTTGAAAGCGAATTGAATAAAACGAAAAAGTATGAATTTGTTAATAATTGTATTTCTATGATACGTATCATATGTATAACAAAGTATCTTTATGATACGTTGTGTGCTATATGATGAAAATTAGTGATTGACGATAAATTTTTTTATGAAAAAAAACGCCTGCAGAAAATGTCTGCAGACGCTGTTGAAATGAAAAAGTTTTTGTTTTAAATTATTTCAAAATAATCTTCTTTGCAAAATTGATGCTTTTCCCGCTCACACGCACCATATAAATTCCGGCGTCGAGCGATGCGAGGTTAAGTGTTGCCGCGTTACTCGTGGCGTTGTTAATTACGCCTTTCATCACGACTTGCCCAAGAGTGTTCATCACTTCGACGGTTGCGGAGGCCTTGATCCCCGTGAATCCAAGCGTGCGCCCGTTCAAAACGGCGCTGACTGCGGATGTTCCGCGGACAATCTGAATTCCTGCACTAGACATACCGCATTTTTCTGGGCATGTTCCGTCTTTCGGGCCGACCGCGCAGATGTTGAACTTGTATTTGCCGGGGGCTGCCTGAAGTTTAAAGTGTATGGCGGCGAGCTGTTTTGCTGCCGTCTCGCCGTCGATTTTAACGGCTCCATCGTACCATGAAGGCTGTTTAAAGTCGGACCAGCTGACAACTACTTTGTTTCCGTCTTTTCCGTTGGGCGATAGAATGTCTGTAGCTTTTGCCGCGGGAAGTGTTACTGCGGGATTTGCGTAATTGATCGTTGAATCGACAACAGGACCAAGGCCGAGTTCGAGTTGTAAGTCCGCATCGGAAGTGTAAGTTACGCAGAGTCCGCCCCAAGCGGATACATTGGCTGCGGCTGGGGTGACGTCGGTAAAAGATGTCTCACCAACGACATTGAAACCAAAACCGACATAAGGCAAATCTGTTTGAGAGCCGTTGTCGAGTTCTGCTATTGAACAAAATCCTTGACAAGTGGGGAGTATTACATCGGCGCAATAGATATATGGTGGGTCGATTCCATCGTCTGGGCATATTGTTTTTGAACCAAGGTTGTCTTCGTAAGTGTACCAGCGGCCTTGGGTTTCTGTTTCGTTGCCAAGTCCGGTTTTGACTATGGGATCTTCATCTGCTCCGTTCCATGTGGTGAACTGCCCTGCGAAAGTTGCCGTTGCGGCACAAAGTGTAGCCAATGTAATATTTTTCATCGTGACCTCTCCAAATTATCTTAGCACAATCTTCTTTGCAAAATTTACGTTTTTCCCGCTCACACGCACCATATAAATTCCGGCGTCGAGCGATGCGAGGTTAAGTGTTGCCGCGTTATCCGAAGCGTTGTTAATGGCGTTCTTCATCACGACTTGCCCAAGAGTGTTCATCACTTCGACGGTTGCGGAGGCCTTGATCCCCGTGAATCCGAGCGTGCGGCCGTTCAAAATAGCTTTGACTGCGGATGTTCCGCGGGCAATTTGAATCCTAGTGCTAGACGTTCCGCATTTCTCTGGGCAGGTTCCGTCTTTCGGACCGACCGCGCAGATATTGAAGTCGTAGTTACCGGGGTCTGCTTGAAGCTTGAAGTGAATGGCGACGAGTTGCTTGACTGCGGTTTCGCCATCAATTTTTACGGCTCCGTCATACCAGGAAGGTTGTTTAAAGTCAGACCAACTGACGACTACTTTGTTGCCGTTAGTTCCGTTGGGCGATAGAATGTCTGCGGATTTTGCTGCAGGGAGTGTTACTGCTGGATTGGCGTAGGAAATGGTTGAATCAACGATGTCCCCAAGGCCGAGTTCAAGTTGTAAATCAACATCTGAAGTGTAAGTAACACAAAGTCCGCCCCAGGAGGATGCGTCGCCTGCGGCTGGAGTATTGTTGGTAGTAGACGTTTCGCCAACAATGTTGAAGCCGACGCCTATAAAAGCTTTTGTAGCCGAAGTTCCTTGGTGGAGGCGTGCAGTTCCGCAAAATCCTTTACATATGTCAAGCGTTGCATCCGTGCAAGTGATAAAGGGTGGATCTATAGCGTCTGTTACGCATGAAAAAGAAGCATAGTCTTCGTAGGTGTACCAGTAACCGTTTGTTTCTGTTTCGTTCCCAAGTCCGGTTTGAACTTGTGGATTTCCGTCAGCTCCGTTCCAGGTTTCGAATGGGCCAGCATAAATCGCTGACGCGGCGCAAAGTGCGGCCAACAAAAATTTTTTCATAATCCACTCTCCTAATCAAATATGCCCAACATAAAATATATGTACTTTTTCGCCTGTTTCCTATGAAAATTTTTCAAATAAATGAAATTTTTTGTCGGTTGAATCATATGCAATCTTAATGATACGTTTTGTCTATTGCTGGTCAGTTATTCGACAATATTTCTTGGTCGTTGGTCGATGGTCGTTAGACAAGGAGTGTCATTCCCGATCCTGTCCTCGCGCCTGTCCTCGCTTGACGGGGATGATTGGGAATCTCCTTTTTATCATAAACGAGAAGGTTGTGCCTGATTCTTTCGGCTATGTTCAGGACTAGCTTTGTCTGGCATGACCATTTTGTCCGCGCTTAATTTAAACTGTAGACTTTTAATTCGTGAAAGTATGGACTGTTTGTGGATTGTCTTCTAAATAATACTTGATGTCATAAATAAATATGTGGACTTTTTATAATTTTTGATATATATTTAAGAAGGTTGTTGGTGTGGATACGGAGATGTTTATGAGGACTAGGGGTTCTGGATTTTTTACGACGTTGGAATGGGCCTTTTTTGGCCTCTTTTGCCTATTTGGCGCTTTTGGTGCGCAATCGGCTTTGGCCGCAAATCCGTTGACGACGGACTTTTATTCTGCGGATGCCGCAGCCCTCGTGCATAACGACTCGCTCTTTATTTTTGCGGGGCATGACGAGCAGGGGCCGCAGGGCAATAACAATAAAGCTTTCATCATGAACGACTGGCACGTGCTCGTGACCGACGATATGGAACATTATCACGATTACGGGGCGGTTTTGAGCGTCAAGACGTTCAAATGGGCGAATGCGAGCGCTTTTGCGGGCCACTGCGAATACCGAAATGGCAAGTTTTACTGGTACGTGGCCGTCCATCACGGGACCATCAAGGAAAATGGAAGCGAAGGTTTTGCTATTGGCGTTGCCGTCGCGGATCATCCGTCTGGACCGTGGAAAGACGCCATCGGGCAGGCGCTTATCACCGACAATACGCCGAATGGCGTGAAATTGAACATCGACCCTGCGATTTTTTACGATGGCGACGATATCTGGATGTATTGGGGCTCGTGGAGTGCTGGCCGCCGTGTAAAGCTCAAGGAAAATATGATTGAGCTTGCGAGTACACCCGAAGATATCAAAATCAAGGATTTTTTTGAAGCTCCGTGGATGCATTATTTCCGTGGCAATTATTACTTCAGTTATGCTTCGGGTTACCCCTCGACGACGAATTATTCCATGGCGCCGAGCCTGAACGGACTATGGACGCAAAAAGGCGTCATCAACGACAAAATGGAAAATTCCGAGACGAACCATCAGGCGATTTTCAAGTATCTCGGGCACTGGTATTTCATGTATCACGGTGCGAATTCTCCGGGCGGCTGGACGTATCGCCGTTCCGTGAATATCGACTATCTCTATTACGACCGCGATGGCTTAATCCAGAAAATCAAGCATACGGATGGCGTGGATCCAGTCAACAATGCGCTTATCGAAGAGGGTGGTTACCGCTTGACGGTTTCGCATAGCAATTTGGCTCTCGAAGATTACGATGGTGTCGTGGTGCAACAAGCTGCGGACGAAAAGAACGAGGCTCAACTTTGGGTGCTTGCGAATGGCGATTCGGCGCGTTATTACACGCTTAAAAATTTTGCAACGGGCCGATACTATTGCCCGCCCAAGACGTTGTTGGATACGGTGAAAACTTCTGAAACATCTTGTGAAATCCGCATTGAAAATGCATCGGCAAAGAAGGGGTACTTCTTGTTCGCGGATTACGATGGCGATTACCTTGGCGATGTGCTGAACATTTCAAAGGAAGTCGGGATGCCGGTCATCACGTGGGTGCGCACAGGAACGGATAATCAAAAAGTGCAATTTGCAAAAGCGGAATTGCCGAAAGTTGAACCGCCGACAGATTCCGGCATTGGTGGGACAACGGGGATTGCGCATGGCTTGCGCGGTTCTATGGATGCGTTGAATGCGCCGTCTTTGCAACAAGTTCGCTACGATGCTAGCGCTCGCGTGATTCGTTTGGGCGCTGATGCGTCTTGGGCTTTGCTAGATGTAAATGGTGTTGTTGTGCGTCGTGGTTATGGTCGTGAAATCCAAGTGCGTTCCGTTTGCTCGGGGATGTACTTTGTTCGCGCAGCCCGTACTACAGCAAAGGTTTTGGTAAGATGATTGCTTGCTTCTCCGTCATCCTGACGCCGAAGGCGGAAGGATCCAGTAAAGTTTTATTAGATTGATTTTAAGGAGTATGGAAATGAAGGTTTTGAATTTTGCAAATCTTGTGAGCGGCGCGAAACTTGCGACTCTCGCGACAATTGGCGCCTTTGGCGTCTCCGCTGTGTCGGCTGCCGATTGGTACGCCAAGGACAACTTGCAGCCGGGTCATGACCCGAGCATGGTGCGCTTCGAGGACGGTTACGCCCTCATGAGTACGAACAATAATTTGCAACTGTGGACTTCCGAAGATGCCTACACGTGGCAAAACCACAAGTCAACGGTGAGTAAAATCCCGCAGTGGGCTTACACGTATGCGCCGACAACTGAAGGTATCTGGGCGCCTGACATTTATTACATGAACGGCGAATATCGTGTGTATTACTGCGTCTCCGTTTTCGGCAAGCGCACGTCTGCGATTGGCTATCAGTCCACAAAGTCCATTATGCCGGGCACGTCAGGCTACGGCTGGACGGACCATGGTCACGTTTTCCATACGGTGGCATCGGACAAGTACAATGCCATTGACGCAGACGTTGTTCGCGATATGCAGGGCAATTACTGGATGGCTTTCGGCTCGTTCGGACTTGGAATCCAGTTGATTAAGTTGGACGCAAAGACCGGTTTGCAGGCAAACGATGACAAGACTGTCTATAACATTGCGCGTCGAACAAGCAAGGCGAGTGGCGGTGCCGAAGAAGGCCCGAGCCTCATTGAACACGGGGGCAAATACTTCTTGTTTACGGCTTGGGATATCTGCTGCCAGCAGGGCAACGATATTGAAAAGACGACTTACAAAACTGCTTATGGTCGTGCTGATAAAGTAACCGGTCCGTACAAAGATCGTGCAGGCTACGATATGGCGAATGGCGGTGGCACAATCCTTATGGAACGCTATGGTCGATACGTCGGCCCGGGCGGCGGCGAAGCTTTCCAAGACTTGAACCGCGTGCGTTTTGTGCATCACTATTACGATTTGAATGGCGATAAGTACAATCACATTCACATCCGCGATGTTGTCTTCACGGACGATAACTGGGCTGAAATGGGACAGCCCTTCCTCGGACGTTATTTGAGCGCCGAAGTCGAACATGGCGCTTTGACACGTGCGGTTTCGGGCGACCTTGCGATTACCCGCAGCAATACCGCTTCGAACGGCGAATATCTTGCTTACATCAACACGGCGGGCTCTAAGATTCGTTTGCCGATGAACATCATGCAAGCGGGCGAGTACTTGTTGCGATACCGCTATGCTAACGGTGGTGAAGGCGATGCTACGCACAAAGTCACCGTCAATGGCAAGTCGCAAACCGTAACGCTTCCGCCGACAGGTTCTTGGGGCACATTCCCGGAAAAGTCTATTGTGATGATTCCGGCAACGCTCAAGCGCGGCGGCAACTTTATCGAAATTGAACCGCAGCCGAACGGATTCTTCTCGGAACTGGACCGCATCGACTTCTTGCGCGTGATTCGCGACACGATTCCGGCGAACGGCTTTGACAACGGCATCCGCGTGCGCCTTACGGACAAGGATGAATTTGCTATCAAGGACGGCGGCTATGCGATCTTCGAAAATGTCGTGACGGATTCCATCAAGAGTGACGAAGTTTCTATCCAAGTGAAAAATGCAACCGCAGGCAAGCTCGCCATTCGTGATGGTGCAAAGAACGGAATCGTCCTTGCCGAATGTGACCTTTCAATGGCTAAGGCAGCCGCAAATGGCTGGTCTGAGGCAAACTGCGGAACGCTCAAAAGCAAAACGGGCATCAAGGACTTTTATTTGACCGCTTCGGGCGTCTCTGGCGAAGCAATTGTCGGAAACATTCTCTTCAAGAGTGCCCCCTTGCCGGAATCAAGTTCTAGCAGTGCTGTTGCGGAATCTAGCTCCAGCGAAATTGCCTCGAGTTCGTCGAATGGCCATACAACGGCACTCCCGATTGTCCGTCCGTCATTGAACTATTCGATTGCCAAAATTCCTAACGGCTACCGCGTACACTTTGATAATGCCGGCGCTCATCAGGCTTACCTCTTGAATCCGATGGGACAAATTGTCTCCCACCAAAAAACTAATGGTACTGACATTGAATTTAATAACCTTCCCAAAGGCAGATTCATTGTCAAGGTGAAATAAGCTTATCGCGCTATCCTAGATTTTCTGGGATGGCGTTTTTTTTGCAAATAAATTGTACCGAAAAATCCTTTCGGAATTTAAATTAAATAGTGTATGCTGGTGTGTGGTTAAAGGAGTCGTATGATTCGTTGTTCTAGAATTTGCACCGTTGCATTTGTTCTCGCAGGCCTCTCGATTGAGACTGCTTTTGCTGCCGATTGGTACGCCAAGGAAACCCGTTGGGCGGGCCATGATCCAGACATTATCCGCTACGAGGACGGCTATGCGCTCGCGACGACGGACAACCACATGCTCATGCAGTTTTCCGAAGACGCGCTGAACTGGAAAAATGGCGACCCCGCCATGCCTGAATTTTCGAAGTGGCTTTATAAATACGCTCCGAACATGATTGACATCTGGGCGCCGGATATTCATTATATCGGCGGGGAATACCGCATGTACTATTGCGGTTCCGAAATGGGCATCCGCTCGTCGGGCATGGGCTTCATGTCGAGTAAGGAAATCGACCCGACAAAGCCAGGCTACGGCTGGACGGACCAGGGCGAGGTGATTCACACGGTCAAGAGTGATTCGTACAACGCGATTGACGCGGCGGTGCTGAAGGACAACGATGGCAAGGTCTGGATGGCTTTTGGCTCTTGGGGCACGGGCATCCATATTCTCGAACTGGACGAAAAAACGGGCAAGGTGAAAGACGGCGCGAAAATGCAGAATATCGCAAACCGCGGTGGCGCAGGCGTCGAAGGTGCTAGCCTCATTGAACACAATGGCAAGTATTTTCTTTTTACCGCTTGGGACAACTGCTGCAAAAAGGGCGCGGACCTCGAAAACAATTCTTACAAAACAACGGTCGGGCGCTCCAACCGCATTAACGGCGGTTATGTAGACCGCTCGGGCAAGGCTCTCCTGGATGGCGGTGGCACGATTCTTCTGAGCCGTTACGGACGCTATTACGGGCCTGCGGGCGGTGAAGCTTTTGAGGACGTGAACCGCCAACGCTTTGTGAATCACTATTACGATAAGAATGATGGCGGCAACTCCTACATACAAGTGCGCGATATCGTGTGGACCGACGACAATTGGCCGGAACTTGGTCAACCGTTTATGGGGCGTTACCTGAGTGCCGAAGCGGAACACGGCATCTTGACGCATGTCGATATTTCGAGCAGCTCCAAGGCTTCGAACGGAGAATTTTGCGCTTACATCAATTACGATGACAGCAAGATTCGCTTGCCGATGATTATCCCGCAGGCGGGCGATTACCTTATCCGTTACCGTTACGATAACAACTGGACCGAAGATGGCGCAAACGGCAGCTCGCATTTTGTGGACATCAATGGCAAGACGCAAGAAGTGCTGTTGCCATTGACGGGCGCTTGGAGTGAGTTTCCCGAAAAGTCAGTCGTGTACATTCCGACAAAGCTTAAACGCGGATCAAACTTCATTGAAATCACGAAGGGTAAGCATTACGCTGAACTTGACCGCCTCGATTTTTTGCGCATTATTCGCGATACAATCCCGGCAAATGGCTTTGACAACGGCATCCGCGTGCGTCTTACGGACAAGGATGAATTTGCAATTAAGGACGGCGGCTACGCGATTTTCGAGAACGTGGTTACCGACTCCATCGTTGGTGTAGGCGTCAGCGTTCAGGTGAAAAATAGCGCTGGCGGTACTCTCTCGCTCCGCACCGAAAGCAAAAAAGGCGATGTGATTTCTAAATGCGAATTGCCCTCCGCGGGCGATTCCAAGTGGGCTGACGTGCAATGTTCGAATTTGCCGAAGCTCAAAGGCGTACAGGACTTTTACCTTACGGCGGAAGGTCTCGGTGGCGAAACTCTCGTCGGGAACATCAAATTTGGCGAAGTGGATACGAGCTCAGTCGCAATACACGACGAATCTCGCGTGTCACATGCGGCATACACCAGACCAAACATCACGTTTGACCGTGTTGCCCAAATAGTTCGACTCTCGACTGACGGTTTTTGGGCTTTGTTTGACGTGAATGGCGTTGTTGTCAAGAGTGGCTATGGCCGGGAAATCCGCTTGAATGCTATGCCTCATGGCGCTTATTTAGTACGCTCCAATGGTCATATGCTTCGTGTTCAACGATAGTTAATGCACTAATGAAAAAAATCTACGCAGCTAACAGCTACGTAGATTTTTGTTGTTTGGGGGATATATCCCTAATATAGTTATTCAATGTCTTTTAAATATTGGTTTTTGCTTAACCAAATGACATGACTGTATCAGGTGTGTTTGTTTTGCGTTGTTATTCGTATCTCAAAAAATATTTATCCATCGGGAAAAAATCAACAAGAAACGGCCCTTGATAAACAGTGTAAAATTCAGTTCCGATATCCATTGCTAAATAAGTGTGTTTGCTGACCGTTATGCTCGATTTGCTACTGAATATAAGGTCGTAATGCATCCCTGATTTCGTTGTCCAGGTATCTTTGTCAATAAGGAATTCTTTTTTGAGTATTGGCTTTTTTGTAAACCTTGCTGGAAGTTCGATAACTTCTGAAATTGAAACACCAATGGCGAGTATTAGCAGAAGAATGAATTCAGTAATAAATTTTTTTGAAGATGGTCCTTCGTTGTTTTTGCTTGATGGCCATACTTTAAAGAAGTGGAAAATAATGCCAATTGCAAAGCTTAAAGAGAAGGCTAATGAAATTTTAAGCAATGTTCTGTATAGTTCACGTTCCGCAAGTTTGTTCAGAAAAGCATCATCGATGATACAGCCGAGATTAAACGAGTGAGTCCTTGCTCTTAGAAGAAAAAATGAAGCAATGAAGCATACATCTAATATAGATAAAATAATTAGCTTTTTCTTTCGTGGCGAAAGCTTTTTTGTAGAAATCGTCTGCTTGACATTGGAGGATGGGAGAGGTTGATTCTCCATCATTTGGTTCTCCATTATCATGAGTTTTCTGCGTCTTTTAGCGGCTCTGGACATAATTCCAATATACAAAAATCCCCGCGTTATCCGCGGGGAAAGGAGACTAGAATAAAGAGTGTTTATCTGAACTGAGCCGAAATGTTCAAACCTTCGCTTGGTGTAACCTTGTGCGGATTTTCAGTTGATCCGTCAGACCATCCCGTGAATACCGCTCCGGCACCTGCTACTGCTGTCAATTGCAGTTCATTATTTGTGAAGAATTTGCATTGATAATTGTTGCTCGGGAGTTTCATGCCGTCTACAAGCACGGAGCCGTTGCCACTTACTCCGATTTTGACCGTTACTTCACTTTCAAGGTCAAAGCGTTCGACCATTTCTTGCTTGATTTTTTCTCCGCGATTCTTAGCGTAGGCGATAAGCGTGTTGCCTGTCGGGTCCCACTTGAAGTTTGCCTGATTACGCGGCCAGCGCTGTTCGTCACGTTGCTGTTCCGAAGACGGAATCGTTGCCATCATGGACTGCACTGTGCTCTGTACCTTTTCGTATGTCAAGTAGCTGTTCAGGAGAATGCAAGCGTTGTTGATGAAGAGGCGCTTGAAATCTGGATTTTCGAGGAGCTTCTTGAGCATTCCGCCCGGAGCCCTGCTATCGACTGATGTGCCAAAACCGCCACCAAAGCCTCCGCCGAAGCCGCCCCACATGCCGCCATTTCCGCCTTGTTTGCTTGTCTGTTTTGCACCAAGAACCCAGTCGAACATGTTTTGATTTTC
This sequence comes from Fibrobacter sp. UWB16, assembly GCF_900215325.1. Classification (NCBI taxonomy): domain Bacteria; kingdom Pseudomonadati; phylum Fibrobacterota; class Fibrobacteria; order Fibrobacterales; family Fibrobacteraceae; genus Fibrobacter; species Fibrobacter sp. UWB16. The sequence continues at coordinate 829,301 of NZ_OCMS01000002.1, forward strand.
TTCGTCAAAACCGCTGATGCCCGGTGTAAAGCCAAAACCGTGGTCGGTGTCGAATGCGACAAACTTGAACGGATATCCGTTGCCACCCCAGGCGCGCACGTTGTTGTTTGGCCAGTCGCCGTTGTGGTAGTACATTTCGGCGAACATGTATTGGGCAAAACTGTTGACGTTGAGTTTGCTCTTAATCTGTTCATACTGTGCGTTGTTTTCGCCAGCAAAGTTTGCGCTAGAAATAGTATTTGTGAGCTGCTTGTAGTCTTCTGTCGAGGCTCCGTTTGTTCCGCTAGCTTCGTAGCCAGAACCGGTAATCTTGATCATGTTGATCGACTTGGAATCGATGCCGTAGTTTGTCTCGACAAAGTGTCTGTTCAAGCGTTCGCGCATATCGTGAATGCCGAAGTATTCGCCATTGTAGAATACGACAACCTGGCGGCTGCGCTGATAATCCACATCGGTGCCTTCCATGAGGGCTGTCATCATGGCATCGCCAACATAGTCCGTCCAAAAACGGTTACCGTTGTTGCGCAAATTGAAACTCTTGAATTTCTTGGCATCAGGGCGAGTTTTAAACAAAGAATATTTGATGGTCTTGTCGCCGTAAGTATCGTTGTCCATCTTGATGGCGACACTCTTCTTGGGCTTGTAGCGGCTGTAATTACCGATAATCGAAATGCCTGCATCAATTTCCCAAGTCTTTTCTGTAGTGGAACTTCCTTTTTCAAAATATTCCACATGGACGGGGAGTTCATCGTCTCTCCAGAAGTTTGCTGCCTTGCAGGGTTCTGCGCATTTCGGGTTGTTGTTGTCGGTAACGTTTGCGTTGCCGACACCCCACATGCCGCCGATTCCGCCACCAATACCTCCATTTGTGAGGTTGCCTGTGGCATAGAGACCGTCGGTAGAGTCAAACATGTCGTGATGATTGACTGTGAGGGCAACGACCGGCATCGAGACACTTTCGTTAATAAAGTATGTTTGCGTTGTCGTATCTGCTGCGACTCCGTTTACAAATTCAGAACAACGTACAACCGAGTTTTCGGTAATCGGAGTGGCTACAGTAATTTGTTCGGAAGTCACCGTCGGGAAGGATCCGTCAAATGTGCAACGGATTTCGCCACCCTTTTGCGGTGTAAGCGGTTCAATGGTTAAACTTTTGTAGAAGCCAGCCTTGGGGAGGAACGTTACCTTGGGCTTGTGATTGTCATCGTATTCTTGAAGTCCGCTAGACGACGAAGCCGCAATTGCAGCGGAGCTGGAAATTGCTATGGCATTTGAGCTAGAGGATAAAGGAGTCGGTAGTTGAGCCGGGGAAGAGCTACTTGACTGTGCGACTGCAGAACTAGAATTCTGGGCAGGCGAGGATGAACTTTCAGGAACGTCCGCGCTAGAGTCAGAACTTGATGTAGCAGAAGTTGGAGTTTCCTGAGAGTTCTTTTGTGAACTTGAAACGCCTTCGAGCTTGGTAGATGAAGATGATTTTCCCGTTGATGGCGGAATGTTAATATGGTCTGGATCGTCTTGGTCTATTGACGAAGATGATTCTTCACTGATTTCTGGTGCAACACTATCAAATGCGGTTGCGTTTTCATCTGCGCATCCGTAAAAATACATGCTCGCAAAAGCAAGTGGCCAAACCAATCGTTTTTTCATTATATCTCATCCCTTGAAAAAACTAAACCCACACGTTTCTATATTGGAATATATAGCGGTTTTCTATTCAGTAGACCGTTTTTATCATTTTTTTTTATTTACTGTTGTAAACGTTGAGAAGTTTTTTAGGGAAATGGGGTAAAATGGCACAAAAAAAAGGAGTTTGTGACTGATTTTGTGCTGTTATTTTTCTGTCATTTTTTTTTAGCAGAAAAAATCTTTCCAGATTTGATTGCCGAGTTCGTTTAGTCGAATCTGGACTTTTTCAATTTGTTCGTGAAGCCCCTGGTCGATGATTTCTTCGATGGTGGTGAACGCGATGTCGGAACGCAGCTTGCCCAAGAGGCGGATGGATTCCGCCTTGCTTTTGACTGGGTAGGCGATGTTCTTGAGACACTGCTCCGCTTTTTCCAAGCAGTAGCGCAAGGAACGCGGAAAGTCTTCGGAGAGCAAAAGAAATTCCGCGACGTTGTGCGGCGTCACATTCGAATTGCGGCGGTGGAACATCTCGTACGCACCGACGCTCTTGAGAACGGCGTTCCACTGCACGGTATCAAGCGCCATGCCCACCATGCTCACATCCGGAAGCAAGATGTAATACTTGACGTCCAGAATACGCGAAGTCTGGTCGGCGCGTTCGAGCAATGTGCCGAGATGCGTGAAGTTCCAGGCGACATCGTGGTTCATCGTGCCTTGAATGATGCCTGCCGTGAGCTGGCTGAATTCCTTGACGCTGTTGTAAAAGGCGTGTGGACCTGCCAACGCTTCCTTCGGCATTTCGGGGTCGTTCAGTTTCAAGTAAAACTGGTTGATGGCAATCCACAGTTCCGAAGAAATCCTTTCGCGGACGCAGCGAGCATTTTCACGGGCGGCCCCGACGCACGAAATGATGCTGTTCGGATTTTCCTTATCGAACGTCAAGAACATGAGCGCGTTTTCAATGGAAACGTGCGCGTATTTTTTGAAAAAGTCATCGGCGTTGCCAGCAATCTGAATCACCGGTTCCCAAGGGCGTTCTTCGCCGGGCAAGTCCAGTTGCAGCTGGAGGTTCACATCGATGCTTCGCGCGACGTTTTCGGCGCGTTCGATATAGCGGGCGAGCCAATAAATGGAATTTGCGACTCTGCTTAACATATTACACTTCCTACTTCTAAATTCCTATTGTTGTTGCTGTTGTTGTTCCATCCAAAGTTTGGCTTGTCCGAGTTCCGGAGCCTTTTCGTTTTCGGCAATGACCCAAGTGTCCTTGCATCCGCCGCCCTGCGAGCTATTCACCACGATAGAACCCTTGCGGAGTGCTACGCGAGTGAGGCCACCGGGGAGAATGTAAGTCTCTCGCCCTTGCACAATGTAGGGGCGCAAATCCACATGGCGACCTTCGAAACCGCCATCGACAATGCAAGGCACGCGGCTGAGCGAAATCATGGGCTGCGCAATGTAGTTACGCGGGTTCGCGATAATCTTGCTCTTGAACGCCTCACATTCCTCCTTTGTCGATTTTGGACCGACGAGCATGCCGTAGCCACCGGATTCGCTGGCGGCCTTGACGACCATGTTTTCGATGTGGTCTAACACATGCTGCATGTGCTTTGGGTTTTCGCAAACGAATGTCGGCACATTCGGGATGATCGCCTCTTCGCCGAGATAGTACTTGATAATCTGCGGCACATAGGTGTAAATCGCCTTGTCGTCGGCAACACCGCAACCGGGCGCATTCGCAAGCGCTACGTTACCAGCCTTGTAAGCTTCAATCAGTCCGGGCACGCCGAGGCAAGAATCCGGGCGGAAAACCTTCGGATCCAAGAATTCATCATCGACACGGCGGTAAATCACGTGAACCTGCTTGAGGCCGCGTGTCGTGCGTGCATAAACCTTCTTGTCTTGCACCACGAGGTCGTCGCCAGTCACAAGGTCCACGCCCATCTGCTGTGCCAAAAAAGAATGTTCGTAATACGCCGAATTGTAGATGCCGGGAGTCAGCACCACCACCTTGGGTGATGCTGTTGAATCAGCCAAGTATTCCAATGCGTGGCGCAGGCGGGTGCAGTATTCGTCTACGGGGCGAATGGAACAGTTGGAGAATACCTGCGGGAAGGTTCTCTTGAGAATCTGGCGGTTCTGCAACACGTACGAGACGCCACTCGGGCAACGCATGTTGTCTTCAAGCACGTAGAACGTGCCGTCGGTATCGCGTACAAGGTCTGTGCCGGTAATGTGAGCCCAGATTCCTTTGGGCGGCACAAAGCCTTCCATCTGCGGACGGTAAGCGGTGCAGGTGTTGATGAGGCTTTCGGGAACAACCTTATCACGCAAAATCTTACGATCGTTGTAGATGTCCGTCAAAAAGCAGTTTAGCGCTTCTGTACGCTGTTTGAGGCCTGCTTCGAGGTGCTTCCAGTCGGCAGCGCTTACAATACGCGGGATGACGTCAAAGGGGATGATTTTGTCCTTGCCGTCCTTGTTGCCGTAAACCGCGAATGTAATTCCGTTATCGTAAAACGCAGATTCCGCAATGATCTGGCGGCGTTGCAGTTCTCCTTCGGGAAGCTCGTTGATTTTCGTAAACAACGGCTCTGCTGCCGGGCGGGGCGTCCCGTCGGGTAAGCAAAGCTCATCGTAAAAGCCTTCGGTGTCGTAATTTCCAAATCGCATGTTTTGTTTCCTTATGCTTTTAAGTGTTAGTTACTTCGCCCTTCGGGCTAGTTACTAGTTAGTAGTTAAGAGTTACTAGAGATTGTAATATGAACATTTCTAGTAACTTAAAACTTCAAACTGCGACGAAGTCGCCCTAGTAACTCAAAACTCAGAACTTATAACTCCATCATTCCTTCACATCCACGTTCACCGACACTTTCAAGGTGTGGTCGCCACCGCCGGTAATGACGCCCTTCAGCGGGCTCACGTCGCCAAAATCGCGCCCCCAGGCAAGTACAATGTGCTCGTCACCACCGAGCACGTTATTCGTCGGGTCCAATTCCACCCAACCGTGGTCAGGAACGAAAGTGCTCACCCAAGCGTGCGTCGCATCGGCTCCGACAAGTTTCGGCTGGCCTTCGCAAGAATGGGTGCGAAGGTACCCGCTCACGTAACGGCAGGGCAAATGCAGTGAACGCAAGCAGCCTATCATCAAGTGCGCAAAGTCCTGGCAGACTCCTTTTCGCCCGCGCAAGATTTCTTGCGGCTGTGCCCCAATTCTCGTGGCTCCTGGCGTGTATTTGCAATCCGTGTAGATTCGCGTCATGAGCTCGTAGGCGGCATCAAAAATGGGGCGGCCCTGCTCAAAGCTTTCGAGCGCGTAATTGCGGACCGATTCGTCAAACTTGGCGAAAGGGGAGGCGTAGGCGTACATCGCGGCGTCTAGCGTCTCGTCGCTTGTCGGGCGTTCCAAAAGCTTTGTGACCTCTTCCCATTTCATCGTTTCACCTTGTTTAGGCGGTTCTTCTCCCTGAACATCTACAATGCCAGTCGTCTTGAATCTAAAGTGCGTGTGCTCCTGCTCGATGCTGAATGCCAACACCCTATTCCCGAAAATGTCGATGCGTTCCTGTCGAATTGTTGGGTTCGGTTCCACTTCGATGCTGTGGCTGAGCCAGTTTTGTCGACTGACTGTTCGCGGGAGCATGTGGGCAAGGTGGTTGCTGTAAAGAACGGGGAGGCGGTAGTCGTAGACGGTCTCGTGGTCAACTTGATAAATGGGCATCTTAAACCTCCGATACGTCTGTGGTTGTCGCGTGGAAAACTCCTGCGCGTGGCGCATGGCTTAAGTAGAGCCTGTTTACGATTTCAGCAATCCGTTCAATAGAATTTATCTGTGTTTCTACAAGTTTTATGAGGTTCTCCCTTTTGTTATCTACAGTTTCTGCAAGCTGTTCGATGTTTGCGAGGCGGAGTTCTGCGAGTACGCGCATCAGTTCACGGTCGAGCGGCGAAAATGTCGCTTCGCTCTGGTCGTTGCCGGGCAAGTGCTTTGCGGCTTTCCGCAATTTTGCCACCTGGTAGGCGACGCTTCGCGGGTTGGATTCGTCCGACAAAAGCAAGTCGATGACGGGGACAACTTGCAAACGGCCTCCATAGCGGCGGTGGTATGTCATGAGTCCGTCGCCGATTTCAAGAACTGCTTGTAACAAGCGCAAGTTTGTCATTTCGTCGGTGGGGGCGGTGTACAGCAGACTTTTGACAAGTTGCAAGGTGCGGATGGCGCACTCGATTTCACGACCGAGTTCCAAAAAGCGCCATTCGTGGCCTCGCGTCATGGAATCTGCCGCTAGCCCGGCCACTGCAGCGCTGTCCGACAGAACCTCCTTTAGGTAGGGCAACAGCGCTGCCGCACCTGTGCCTGCCGGCACTTCTGCAATGCCAAATCCGTTCAAGTAAAGCCATAAATCCTCCGAAATGCGGTCTCGCAACTGCATGCCGAGTTCTCGAATTTCCGTCAGCACGCATTGCATGCCGTTCTTGTTGTCCTTGCGCAAAATGAAGTAACGGAGTGCGTTTTCAGGATCTTGCGCGAGCCTCGACTGCGATTCGTCTGTAAGCCCTGCCTTCAGTATCCACGGCAACTCCGGCATGTCCATCCAGGATTCATCCGAAAGCCTTACCGCGATACCTCTTGCGATACGCGCCATCATGTTCGAAGCCGACAATGCTCGCCCCAGCCGGAACAAGTTCTCGGCCGCACGGCTAGGCAGGTCGCCTCCAGCTCTCGACGGCGTAATTGCCTGACTTGCTGGAGCGAGCAAAGAAAAGTTCGCCACAGGATTTTCCGAAAGCACCCAAATGTCTTTTTCTCCAAGTCCATTGTCCAAAATCCCGAGGCCGCCCGGCATCACCGAAGTTTCGTTCGTTGTATTGACTGCAAAGAATCGCATTAGCGAGACTGCAGGAGTGAACTCTCCTCGGTAAGCGTAAACGGTTGAAACCTCCATGGATCTTTCTGCCACCCATTGCTCGGGCGCATTCTCGACCGTTTGCAACAAGGCGAGCTGTGCCGTCGTCGTCATGGTTGCATAAGTCTTGGGTTCTGCCTCCTTGAAACTTCCTTCGTCGCGGAATGCCTTTTTGAAAATCCATTTTTCAGGTTCTGCCAAAACGCGTTCCGCATCGGCAGCATTCCCGAGCCAAAGTGTTTCCACATCGCGCAACAGCAGCTCTTCGCCTAAAAGTTCGTGGCAAATTTCTGGCAAAAACGGTTTGAACACGGGCGTCTCCAAAACGCCAGTCCCGAGAAAGTTTGCAATAGCCACATTCCCGGCGCGGACGGAACTGATTAAGCCAACAGCTCCTTCGCCACTGTCAATTCGCAGTTCCAGCGGGTCGCACATGCCGTCTTCCACTCGGCGAAATATGGTCCCAATCTTCTTGAGCCCCATAAGCGTCTTCATGTACACCTGCATGTTGCGAATCGCGAGGTCATCGTTTTCGACAAGCGGGATCCCGAGGTAACGGGCAATTACTGCGTCTTCTGCTCGCCGCGGATTGTCCGGACTCGATGCCAAAAGTACCACCTTGCTGGTTTCACCTTCACCTCCTATGTTCTTGTGCATGGCGTCTAGGCCATCCATCAGCTTCTTGAAAAATCCTGCCAATCGTTCCGTTTGCATGCTGCGGAAAAGTTCCGGGAATGCACGGCTTACGCCAATGCGGTTCTCCAGCGCACGCCCCAAGCCGTCGGGTACTTGCAAATGGTCCGACACCGCCACAAACGTTCCGTCTTTGAGCCTTGCTACATCGGTCGATGTTAAGTTCACAAAGACATTGCCAACCGGGTGCACTTTCCATACAACCTGCAAAAAATCTGGGTTCGCGAACAACAGCGCAGCGGGCAATTTCCCTTTTTTCCAAAGACTTTGTTCGCCATAAATGTCCTTTGCCAATGCATTGAAAAGCTTTGCCCTTTGCGCAACACCCGCTTCCAGCGTTTTCCATTCTTCAGCCGTAATCACGAGAGGGATGGGGTCTGTACCCTTGTGGTTGCCTCCCATGCTCGACGAAAGATCGTTCTCGTCAAGAACGTTATGCAAACGCCTGCAGCGGTGCTCGAATTCCACTTTCGACAATGCCGAAATGGATTTGATAAAAGTATCTTCTGTCTCTACACATTCCATGCTCGTTTAATCGCAAAAAATGTGCCAAGGCCAATATGGCTTAAAATCGCGTGTTTTTATAATATATTCATTACGTTTCTTGTAACTATTACGGAAATTGTTGTGTAAAAGTACGTTCCATTATTTGTACAACCTGTAGCTTTGGAATCGGCAAAACTCCCAAAATGCCTTAAAAAATGCTCTCCAGAGCCCTGTTTCTTTCAAAATTTGGCTTTTTTACGGCGAAATCACTTTTTGGCACGGTTTTTGCAAACCTTTCGCGGAGACATTTAAAATTATGAACACTGCTGAAGTTTTGATCAAGTCCTTAGAAAGTGAAGGCGTCAAGTACATTTTTGGAATCCCTGGTGAAGAAACTCTCGAACTGATGGAAGCGATTAAAAAGTCGTCCATCAAGTTCATTACGGTACGTCACGAACAGGGCGCGGCCTTCATGGCTGATGTCTATGGGCGTTTGACGGGGAAGGCGGGCGTCTGCCTTTCGACCCTTGGCCCTGGCGCTACAAACCTTGTTACGGGCGTTGCCGATGCAAACTCCGATGGCGCTCCGCTGATTGCGATTACGGGTCAGGTGGGTACAGAGCGTATGCATTTGACGAGCCATCAATATTTGGACTTGGTGAACATGTTTACGCCGATTACCAAGCGCAGTAAGCAGGTCGTTCGCCCGGATACGGTGAATGAAATTGTCCGTATTGCGTTCAAGTATGCCGAAATGGAAAAGCCCGGTGCATGCCACATCGACTTGCCGTGCAACATTGCCGCTATGGAAGTCGAAGGCGAGGTCGCTCAAACTCCGCTGAAGCACCATCGCGAAAACACGGTGTATGCAAGCACCGATGCGATTCTCGCGGCGGGCGGGGTCTTTGCAAATGCTAAGCGCCCGGTGGTTCTTGTAGGCCATTCCGCTGTGCGTAACCACGCTTCCGAGGCTTTGCGTGCATTTGTGTCCTCGTCCAAGATTCCGGTCGTTTGCACCATGATGGCAAAGGGTGTAATCCCGACTTGCGAAAAGTATTTTATGGGCTGCATCGGACTACCGCAAAGGGATTATCCGAACATCGTCATGGAACAGGCAGACCTCGTGATTGCTGTTGGCTATGACGTCGTGGAATATGCGCCTGCCAAGTGGAACCCGAATGGTGACAAGATGATTATTCACATCGACGAAACGCCGAACCATGTGAACAAATTCTATCAGCCCGACGAAGAAATCATTGGTGACATCTCCGCATCTCTCGATGCGCTTTGTAGCGTTTGTCCGAACTCCTGGGAACCGGAATGGGCGATGCAAATCCGTGCGATGATGGTGGCTGAGCATTCGCGTTACGATCACGACACGAGCTTCCCGCCGACACCGCAGAAGGTGCTTCATGACATCCGTCTCGTTCTAGATGAAGATGACATTCTGATTTCGGACGTGGGTGCGCACAAGATGTGGATTGCTCGCCAGTACAATTGCGACCATCCGAACACCTGCATTATTTCTAACGGCTTTGCAACCATGGGTATTGCGGTACCTGGTGCGATTGCGGCAAAGCTTCTGAACCCCAAGAAAAAGGTCTTGGCGGTCACAGGTGACGGCGGCTTCATGATGAACAGCCAGGAACTCGAAACGGCTTACCGCGAACACATCCCGTTCGTGACGTTGATCTTTACCGATGGCGGCTATGGTCTCATCAAGTGGAAACAAGAAGAACGTTACGGCGACAGCTATGCGGTCGAATTCACGAACCCGGATTACGTCAAGTACGCCGAATCCTTGCACCTGAAGGGCTACCGCATTGAGCGCACCGAAGACTTGCCGAGCACCTTGCGCGAAGCCTTCCGCCAGGACGTGCCGAGCATCATCGAGTGCCCGGTGGATTACTCCGCGAACATGGAACTTTCGCAATACCTCAAGAACTTGAAAATATAGGAGAACGACATGGGATACATCAATAGCCTATTTACAGGGCAAACGGATTCATTCGGTGTAGCCGTATCCGAATCCTCACATTTTCTTTCCATTGACAGCATCTCGGGGCATCCTGCCGTTTATCGCCATCTGAAACCCTGCGGCAATGTCGATGAACATAAACAGCAGAAAAAGAACTTATAAAAAAAGACTCCTCCTCCATCCAACAATCAAAGAACCGCCGGTAGCAATACCGACGGTTCTTTTCTGAATCTTGAGTGCCGCGATTCTCGCGAACGTGTCATTCCCGCCACCGAGCGGGAATCTCCATTCATACAAAAATGGCGGGTCGAAACCCGCCATTTTCAAAAGCTTTAGTGAAAGGGAGATGCCCGATTAAATCGGGCATGACAACCTTTTACTTTTTCTCGTTACCCTTGGGCATCTGCACGGAGATGTGGATGTCCTGCAGCTGCTGGAGGTCCACTTCGCTCGGGCACTGGTCCATCGGGCTAGAGGCACTCGTGTTCTTCGGGAATGCGATGTAGTCACGGATAGATTCTTCACCTTCCATAGTAGCAACAACGCGGTCGAGACCGAAGGCCAAACCACCGTGCGGAGGAGCACCGTACTTGAAAGCATCGACGAAGAAGCCGAACTTGGTCTTCACCTGTTCTTCGGAGAGGCCGAGCAAGCGGAACACCTTTTCCTGAACTTCCGGGTTGTGAATACGGATAGAACCACCGCCGATTTCCACACCGTTAAGAACAAGGTCATAAGCTTCGGCGTTGCAATCCTTGAGGTTGCCACTGAGCATCATGTCCAAATGTTCCGGAAGCGGGTTCGTGAACGGATGGTGCATAGCCATGTAGCGGCCTTCCGTGTCGCTGTATTCGAACATCGGGAATTCGGTAATCCACACAAATTCACGCTTCTTCGGATCGCGGAGACCCTTGATACGGGCGACTTCCAAGCGGAGCTGACCCATAGCCGTAGCAGCAATCTTTTCCGGACCGGCGATGAAGAACATCATGTCGCCGCACTTAGCGCCAACAGCATCGCGGAGTTCGTTAAGTTGTTCGGTCGTGAAGAACTTGCCGACCTGAGTTTCAACTTCGTCATTTTCCTTGACGCGCATCCACACGAGGCCCTTGGAACCGTACTTGCCCACGTAGGCGGTGAGTTCGTCGATCTGCTTACGAGTAAAGTCAACGCAACCCTTAGCTGCGATACCGCGGATCTTGCCACCAGCGGCAACGCAGTTCTTGAACACGCCAAAGTTGGACTTTGCACCGATTTCAGACACATCGTGGATTTCGAGGTCGAAGCGGAGGTCCGGCTTGTCGGAACCGTACTTGAGCATAGCTTCAGCCCACTTCATACGGCGGATGTGGCGCGGCGGTTCGAAGTTCCAAACCTTGCCCAAAACTTCAGTCACGAACTTGTCGAACATTTCCATCACTTCGTCCTGGTTGACGAAGGACATTTCAACGTCGATCTGCGTGAATTCCGGCTGACGGTCGGCGCGGAGGTCTTCGTCGCGGAAGCACTTGGCGATCTGGAAGTAGCGGTCCATGCCAGCAATCATCAAGAGCTGCTTGTACTGCTGCGGAGACTGCGGGAGGGCGTAGAACTTGCCCGGGTTCACGCGGGACGGCACGAGGTAGTCACGTGCGCCTTCCGGAGTGGACTTGCAAAGGCACGGAGTTTCAATGTTTTCAAAACCGTTAGCGTAGAAGAAATCGTACACGGCCTTGAGGAAGCGGCTCTTGAGGAGGAGCTTCTTCTGGATCCACGGACGGCGGAGGTCCAAATAGCGGTACTGCAAGCGGAGGTCGTCGTTTTCCTTGCATTCTTCGTTCGGGTCGTTAATGGCGAGCGGAGAAGTGAGAGCGGCGTTCAAAATTTCGAGCTTGTCAGCCTTGACTTCGATTTCACCCGTGGCGAGCTTTTCGTTCGTGTTGCCTTCTTCGCGGGCATAAACCTTACCAGTCACGTAAATAACGTATTCGTTACGGAGCTGTTCGGCAGTCTTCAAAACATCGGCATTGTAATCCGGATTGAAAACGATCTGGGTCTTGCCATACTTGTCGCGGAGGTCAACGAAAATCACACCACCATGGTCGCGGCGGCGATCCACCCAACCGGCGAGTGTTACGATCTGGCCAACATCTTCCTTGCGAAGCTGGCCGCAGTTATGTGTACGTTTCATGGTTGTATCCTTGAAGATAATTTTTCGCGGTGAAATATAGAAAAACTTCCTAGTTGTTAATTGCTTGTTTTTGAAAAAGTCTTTTTGAATAGATTCATCATTTCTTTCCAAATCTGTAAAGCGCTTTCCATTTTCTGTCGAGGTTTTCCACCTTTTGTCGCTCCTTTTGGTCTTTTTATCCTCCAATTGTGCAAGTAAACAATATTTTCGCAATTTTTTGTCGATTTTCTTGTCTTTTTCCAAATTTTCCTAGTATATTCTTTTCTGTGTTTAATAAAAATGCCCTTGAAAGGGGTGTTTTGGTTCAATTTGGAGATTTAAATGGCAGAAGATTTGCAAGCCCTTATGGAACGCATCCAGAAGGATGCTGTCGAAAAGGCAGAACTCGCAGCAGCAGATATTATTTCTAAGGCAAAGGACAAGGCGGCCGAAATTGTCAGGGCTGCCGAAGACGAAGCCAAAGCAAAACTCGAAAACGCCGATAAGGAAGCACAAGCATTTACAGAACGCAGCGAACGCACGTTGGAACAGTCCGCTCGCGATTTGCTCCTCTCGGTGGGCAAGAACCTCGAAAAGATGATTCTTGATCTTCTCAGCCTCCAGATTGACAAGTCTCTCGATGAATCGACCGTGAAGAACATGCTCCTCACGGTTGCAAAGAGCTACACCTCCGACATCGAAATTAACTTCTCCGAAGCCGATGCCAAGGCTCTCACGAGCTTTGTGATGGGCGAGTTTGCAAAGCAGCTCAAGGCTGGCGTCAAGGTCGAAAGCGACAAGGGCGTCAAGTTTGGCTTCCGCGTGAAGCTCGATGGCGGCAAGGTCAGCCACGAATTTACAGAACAGGCAATGGCGGAATCTCTTTCTGCCTTGCTCAGACCGCAACTTGCAAAGATTGTAAACAAGGCCGCCCAGGGCAAATAAGGCGGTCCAATGAGCAGTCCAGCATATTTGATGGCATCGCTTCCGATGCTAGAACTGGGCGACGTTCCGCCCCTTAGCATGGCCGAGTTCCGTGGCCGTTGCGAAGGTGTGCTGGATGCCCCAGAACTCGAAGCGCTCGACGCCCTTTTAGCGGGCGAGGAGAGCGATGATGAATTTGTTAGGGAATACCAGTCCCGCGAAACCCAGATGAGAAATGTTTCAGGTAGGCTCCGCGCCCAGGCGTGGGGCCCTGAAGTGCGTTTTGCGGAACGTTCATTCTCTGGTTATGACGTCACCTTTGCGAAGATGATCCAGGACGCGTTCATGAAGTCAAATCCGCTTGAAAAGGAACAGGATATCGACCGCGCCCGTTTTTGGCTTGTGGATAGCCTTGCCGGTGTAGGCGAGGGGACCATCAAGCACGTCTACGCCTATGCGATTAAGCTTAGAATCTGCGAGCGTTGGGCTCGTTTGAACGATATCGCAGGCGACAAGGCCGTCATCAATATTATTAATGAAAACGATCCTGCATACAGGCAGGAATGAGTGGAGGTCCATTTTCAATGGCTAGTATCGGAAAAATAACCGGCGTGAACGGAAACCTGATTCGTGTCAAGTTTGAAAGCGCCGTTTCCCAGAACGAAGTGGCTTATGCAAAGCTCATTTCGAAGAACGAAGCAGGTAAGACAGAAATCATCCCCCTTAAGAGCGAAGTGATTCGTATCCGTGGTGATTACGCTGAACTCCAGGTGTTCGAAGATACGACTGGCCTCAAGGCTGGCGACGAAGTCGAATTTACGGGTGAACTTCTTTCTGTTGAACTTGGTCCGGGTCTCCTTACTCAAGTTTTTGATGGTCTTCAGAACCCGCTGCCGAAACTCGCTGATGAATGCGGCTTCTTCCTCCAGCGCGGTAAGTACTTGAAGGCTCTCCCGCGTGACAAGAAGTGGGCTTTTACTCCGGTCGCTAAGGCTGGCGATGTTGTTGTCGCTGGTGATACGCTCGGTACGGTTCCGGAAGGTGTTTTCTCGCACCGCATCATGGTGCCGTTCAAGCTCCTCGGCAAGTGGACTGTGGATTACATTACGACTGCCGGTGACCGCGTTGTCGAAGATGTTGTCGCAAAGCTCAAGAACGACAAGGGCGAATCTGTTGACGTGACGATGGTGCAGACCTGGCCGGTCAAGATGCCGATCAAGGCATTTGAAGAACGCCTCCGCCCGTCCAAGCCGCTTACCATGCAGCAGCGCATTATCGATACGTTCTTCCCTGTGATGCAGGGTGGTACGTTCTGTACGCCGGGCCCCTTCGGTGCCGGTAAGACCGTGCTCCAGCAGCTCATGAGCCGTTATGCCGATGTGGACATCGTGATTTTGGCTGCTTGCGGTGAACGTGCTGGTGAAGTGGTGGAAACCCTTCGCGAATTCCCGGAATTGATTGACCCGCGTACGGGCAAGTCCTTGATGGAACGTACGCTTATCATTTGTAACACGTCTTCGATGCCGGTGGCTGCTCGTGAAGCTTCCGTTTATACCGGCGTGACGCTCGCTGAATACTACCGTCAGATGGGCCTCAACGTGCTCCTCCTCGCTGACTCCACTTCCCGTTGGGCTCAGGCTCTCCGTGAAATGAGTGGACGTTTGGAAGAAATTCCGGGCGAAGAAGCATTCCCGGCTTACCTCGAATCTGTGATCGCATCTTTCTACGAACGCGGTGGCGTTGTCCGCCTCAAGGACGGTTCTACCGGTTCCGTGACGATTTGCGGTTCCGTGTCTCCGGCTGGTGGTAACTTCGAAGAACCGGTGACCCAGGCAACCCTCAAGGTGGTGGGTGCATTCCTTGGCCTTTCCCGTGAACGTTCTGACCAGCGCCGTTTCCCGGCAATCCACCCGTTGGATTCCTGGTCCAAGTACGAAGGCATTATCGATTCCAAGAAGGTCGCTCAGGCCCGTTCTATCCTCGCTAATGGCGTGGACGTGAACAACATGATGAAGGTTGTGGGCGAAGAAGGTACTTCGATCGAAGACTTCATTGTTTATCTGAAATCTGAATATCTTGATGCCGTTTATCTGCAGCAGGACGCCTATAACGAAATCGACGCCGCTTGCTCTGCAGAACGACAGAAGTACGTGTTCGACAAGATTTACACCATCCTCATGACGCCGATGACGTTTACCGAAAAGGATGTCGCCCGTACGTTCTTCCTCAAGCTCACGCAGGCTACCAAGGACTGGAACCGCGTGGCGTTTGACTCTCAGGAATTCAAGGATCTCGAATCCAGTATTTTTGCTTCCGTAAAGGAGGTTTCTGCTAATGCATAATGTTGCTTACCATCGTATTGAACGCATTGCCGGTTCTGTGATTACTTTGAGAGCCGAAGGCGTTGCAAACCAGGAACTGGCTCAGGTAACGAGCTCTTTCGGTACTTCTCTTGCCCGTGTGATCCGCATTGACGGTGACCTCGTGGACTTGCAGGTCTTTGCAGGTGCTCGTGGTATTTCTACGGACTCCGAAGTGCGATTCCTCGGTGAACCGATGAAGGTCCCGTACAGCGATGCTTTGCTTGGCCGCGTGTTTAACGGTGCCGGCAAGCCGCGTGACAACGGCCCGGAAGTCGATGGCGAACGCATCACGATTGGCGGTCCCTCTGTGAACCCTGCTAAGCGTATCATCCCGAAGACGATGGTGCGTACGGGTATCCCGATGATTGACGTGTTCAACACGCTCGTCGTTTCGCAGAAGCTCCCGATTTTCTCGATTGCAGGTGAACCCTACAACGAACTTTTGGCACGTATCGCCTTGCAGGCTGAAGTCGACGTGATTATCCTCGGCGGCATGGGCCTCAAGCACGATGACTACCTCTATCTCAAGGATTACCTCGAAAAGAACGGTGCTCTTTCCCGTACGGTGATGTTCATGCATACCGCATCTGACCCGATTGTGGAATGCTTGCTCGTTCCGGATGCATCTTTGGCTGTTGCTGAAAAGTTTGCAACCGAAGGCAAGAACGTGCTCGTGCTCCTCACGGACATGACGAACTTTGCCGACGCCATGAAGGAAATTGCTATTACGATGGAACAGATTCCGTCTAACCGTGGTTATCCTGGCGACCTTTACTCTCAGCTTGCAAGCCGCTACGAAAAGGCTGTGGACTTTAGCGATGCTGGTTCTATCACGATTTTGGCTGTGACCACCATGCCGGGCGACGACGTGACGCACCCGGTTCCGGACAACACGGGTTACATTACCGAAGGTCAGTTCTACTTGCGCAAGGGCCGTATCGAACCGTTCGGTTCTTTGAGCCGCTTGAAGCAGCAGGTGAACGGCAAGACCCGTAGCGACCACCGTACCATCATGAACACCATGATTCAGCTGTACGCAAGCTACAAGGAAACCTTGGAAAAGCAATCCATGGGCTTCAACATGAGCAACTGGGACCAGAAGCTGTTGAAGTACGGCGTACGCTTCGAAAAGGAAATGATGGACCTTTCTGTGAACATCCCTCTTGAAAAGGCTTTGGATCTCGGATGGGAAATCCTCGCCGATTGCTTCACTCCTGAAGAAACCGGTATCCCCACCAAGATGATCAATCAGTACTGGCCGAAGAAGTGGTAATATGGCTAAGGTCAAGTTAACTAAAAACGCCCTCAAGGCGGAACGTGACGCACTGAAGCGCTTCCAGCGCTATCTGCCGACGTTGCTTCTGAAAAAGCAGCAGTTGCAGATGGAAATGCGTACGCTCCAGGAGAAGGTGATGGCGAAACGCGAAGAAGAGGATAAGCTCCGCAAGAGTATGGCTTCGTGGATTTCGCTTTTTGCCGATCCCATTGAGTGGAAAAAATATCTCTCGGTGAAGAGTGTCGAACAGGGCGAGGGTAACATTGCCGGCGTGAAGATTCCGACGTTTAGCGGCGTGGAATTCAACGTGAACATTCCGGACTTCTTTACGACTCCGGTGTGGCTCGACGATGGTATCCGCAGCTTGCAAGGTTTGATTTCCTTGCGCCTGGAACGCCGCGTGCTCGAAAAGCAGTACGAACTCCTTTCGAAGGAACTGCGTACCACGAGCCAGCGTGTGAACCTGTTCGAAAAGGTGAAAATTCCCGAGTCTAAGGATAACATTCGCAAAATCAATATCTTCTTGGGTGACCAGCAGACAAGCGGTGTGGCCCGTAGTAAGCTTGCAAAGGGCAAGGCTACGGCTAAGGCGCTTGCACTTGACGCCCAGAGTAAGGAGGTTGCCGCATGATTACTCCTATGAAGAAGGTGACCATTCTTACGCTTGCAAGCCATAAGGAAGAAACCCTTAAGGCTCTGCGCGAAATGGAAATTATCCATTTGACTCCGCTCCAGAATGCCGTTGGTGCATCTGTGAACGGTGCAAAGGGTGCTGTGGCCCGCGTGCAGAAGGCTATGGAAGTCGTTCCGGATAAGCTCCGCAAGGGGGTTACGCCTGCAGCGAAAGGTGCAAGCGGTGTAACGCTCGTCGAAGAAATCCAGACGCTCATTTCGGATAAGAAAAATGCCGAAATCCAGTTGGAGCAAGCCAAGGAAGAACTTGAAAAGCTCCACGCTTTTGGAAATCTCGATCCGCGAACGGTCAAGGAACTCGCCGCAAAGGGCATCTTTGTCCGTCTTTATCTCGTCGACCTTTCCAAGGAACCTTTTGAAGTCGATGGCGATAACGCTTACAAGCATGTCTTTGGCAAGGATGAAAATGGCACGTACATTGCCGTGTTCACGAAGGGCGATGCTCCTGCATCTGTGAAGGGTGCGTTTACGGAACTCGCCATGCCTCTCAAGTCGCTCGAAGAATATCGAATGATCGAAGAGGAATCGAACACGACGATTTCTGCTGTGGACGAACGCTTTGCACAGCTTGCCT
This sequence comes from Fibrobacter sp. UWB16, assembly GCF_900215325.1. Lineage (NCBI taxonomy): Bacteria > Pseudomonadati > Fibrobacterota > Fibrobacteria > Fibrobacterales > Fibrobacteraceae > Fibrobacter > Fibrobacter sp. UWB16. Next base: position 846,973 of record NZ_OCMS01000002.1, read on the forward strand.
CCGTGAAGGACGATCTTGAAGACCGCCTTTTGGAAGTGACGGACCGTTACAATCTCGTGGAAGCTTCTGCAAGCATGCTCCAGAACAAGGGTTTGGCAGCTCTCCAGGGATTCTGCCCGGAACCGCGCGTTGCTGAAATCAGTGCGGCTGCGAAGGCAAACGGCTGGGGCATCCGCGTTGAAGATCCAACGGACGAAGATAACATCCCGACGCTTCTCGGCTACAACAAGCTTTCACGCCCGATGCAGTGCCTCTATGACATTATTGGCATCTCGCCGGGCTACAACGAAGTTGACGTGAGCTCTGTGTTCCTCTGCTTCTTTAGCCTTTTCTTTGCGATGATTGTGGGCGATATGGCTTATGGCCTGTTGTTCCTCGGTCTTGCGATGTTTGCTCGCTCGAAAATGCCGAAGGCAAGTAGTGCCGGATTCCACTTTGTGTATTTGATGAGCTGGGCGACTATCATCTGGGGCGCCATCAATGCAAACTTCCTCGGCCTTACGCCGGAACTTGCAGGGTGGAGCTACTACCTCGATATCGCTAACTACAACTTTATCCCGGAAGGCGTGCGCAACGTGCTCTACTGGATTCGCAGCTCTGCTCCGACGGATCCGACGCGCTTCGAAGCGTACAAGCAGTTCTGCGAGACGTTTACGTTCTTGCCCGCTAGCTTTGTGCCGAAGGCTGCTGGAGCATCCCAGATGCAGCATATCCAGCTGTTTTGCTTCTGCATTGCTGTTGTGCATTTGAGCATTGCTCATGCGTGGAATGTCGTTGTGCGCCTCAAGCGCAAGTCTTCGACGTTCATGGCGCAGGTGGGCTGGCTCATGGGCGCTTGGGTCATGTTCTTCCTTGCATGCAACATGGTGCTTGGAATCGACATGCCGAAGTTCGTCATCCCGATGTTTATCGTGGAAGTCGTGCTTCTCGTGCTCTTTACGGTGCCGCCTAGCCGCCTCAAACAGGACTTCATCAGCATCCCGATGCTCGTGCTCGACATCGTGAACAGCTTCACCGACGTTATCAGCTATATCCGTCTCTTTGCAGTGGGTATGTCTGGTGCCGCCATCGCCGAAGCGTTCAATGGAATGCTCTCGCCGCTGTTTGGCTCTGCCGTGGGTGTTGCCGGTGCTGCTCTAGTTCTTTTGGGCGTTCATGGCCTGAACATTGCACTTGCCGTGATGGGCGTTGCAGTGCATGCCGTACGTCTTAACACACTCGAATTTTCAAATGGACTTGGTCTTGAATGGAGCGGATTTGCATTCAGCCCCTTCGCCAAGCAAAAAAATTAAACCAAGGGTTAAATCCCGCTACTTAATGAGGATAATATAATGGAACCGAATACAATGGTGACTCTCGCTAAAATGGGTGCTGCAGCTGCGCTTGGCATTGCGGCTATGGGCTCTGCCCTTGGTTGCGGAACGGCCGGTATGTCTGCTATCACGATGTGGAAGAAGGCTTACGCTCAGGGTAAGTCTGCTCTCTTCACGCTTCTCGTGTTCGTCGGTGCTCCGATTTCCCAGACGATTTACGGCATGTTGCTCATGAACTTCATCTTGAGCAAGGCTGCTGAACAGGGCTTTACGAACTGGGGCGGCTGCCTCGGTGCTGGTATCTTCGGTGGCCTCGGCATGATGGCTTCTGCTTGGTACCAGGGCAAGTCTGCTGCAGTGGCTTGCGATGCTCTCGGTGAAACCGGCAAGGGCATGGTGAACTACTTGATGGTTCTCGGTATCGTCGAAACCGTCGCTTTGTTCGTGCTCGTGTTCTCCATGATGGTGCTTTAATCGAAAGAGGTTGCACTTATGGATCAATCACAACTTTTAACGCTCGCAAAGCTCGGTGCGGTGGCGGCTCTTGGCCTTGCCGCGGTGGGCTCTGCGCTGGGCTGCGGGACTGCCGGCATGGCGGCCATCGGTGCCTGGAAAAAGGCGTATCTCAAGGGTAAGAACGCGCTCTTTACGCTGCTCATCTTCGTGGGTGCGCCGATTGCGCAGACGATTTACGGCATGCTCCTGATGATGTTCATTTTGAACAAGTCGCAGGCAAATCCTGGCAACTGGGCTGCTTACCTTGGCGTAGGCATCTTCGGTGGCATCGGCATGATGGCTAGCGCCTGGTACGTGGGTAAGTCCGCTGCTGACGCTTGCAACGCCCTCGGCGAAACAGGCAAGGGCCTCGTGAACTACCTCATGGTGCTCGGCGTGGGCGAAACGGTCGCGCTGTTCGTCATGGTGTTCTCCATGATGCTGGTGTCGTAGCCGTGTCATCCTGAGCGTGGTTTGCTTCGACAAGGCTCAGCACAGGCTTAAGCTCACCAACCTTATTAAGGTCCCTGAGCAAGCGAAGCGCGTCGAAGGGCGGAGTCGAAGGATCTTTGAATACAAAAGAAGACTGCTTAACGGCAGTCTTTTTTGTGTTTGAAATAAACTAAAAAATGACGGATTTTCATCCGTCATTTTTGCTAAATGCTTTATGTCGCAAGTTTGGAGAGGCTTGATTATACCGCTTCAGCAGCCTTCTTCAAAGCTTCGGCCTTGTCGGTCTTTTCCCACGTGAAGCGGGCGCCGGTACGGCCAAAGTGACCGAGGGCGGCGGTAGCGACGTAACCCGGCTTGCGGAGGTCGAGCATCTTTTCGATGCCGGCCGGAGAGAGGTCGAAGTTCTGTGCGACAATAGCTTCGATCTTGCGGTCGTCGATCTTGCCAGTGCCAAACGTGTTCACGAGCACGGAAACCGGCTTGGAGTAGCCGATAGCGTAGGCGAGCTGCACTTCGCAACGGTAGGCGAGGCCTGCTGCGACAATGTTCTTAGCGACATAGCGTGCTGCGTATGCAGCGCTGCGGTCGACCTTGGACGGGTCCTTGCCGCTGAATGCGCCACCACCATGACGGCCCATGCCGCCGTAGGTGTCGACGATGATCTTACGACCAGTAAGGCCGCAGTCGCCGTGCGGGCCACCAACAACGAACTTGCCAGTCGGGTTCACGAGGTAACGGGTCTTCTTGTCCAAGAGCTTGGCCGGAATGACCTTCTTGATGAGCTTTTCGATGATTTCCTTTTCAATCACGGAATGCTTGAGTTCCTTGCCGTTCACCTTTTCGTCGTGCTGGGTGGAGATGACGACGGTATCAACGCGGACCGGCTTGTCATTTTCGTCGTATTCGACGGTGACCTGGGACTTGGCATCCGGACGGAGCCACTTGATCTTGCCCTTTTCACGGAGGTTCTGGATTTCTTCCATGAGCTTGTGGGCGAGGCTGATCGGGAGCGGCATGAGTTCCTTGGTTTCCTTGACGGCGTAACCAAACATCATGCCCTGGTCGCCAGCACCCTGCTTGTCGTCTTCCTTGCCTTCGGCAGCCTTGGCATCAACGCCCTGGGCGATATCCGGAGACTGCTTGTCCATAGCAACGAGCACTGCGCAGCCCTTATAATCGAACTGGAGGTCCGGGTTCACGTAGCCGATGTTCTTGATGGTGTTGCGTGCAATTTCCTGGAAATCAACAACAGCCTTGGTTGTAATTTCACCAGAGATAACGACGAGACCGGTGTTCACGAGCGTTTCGCAAGCGACGCGGCTTTTCGGGTCCTGGGCGAGGCAGGCGTCAAGAATGGAGTCGGAAATCTGGTCGGCAACCTTATCCGGGTGGCCTTTAGAAACGGATTCAGAGGTAAAAAGATAATGTGCCATTGGGGCTCCTATAATTTTTATTTTCTTTCTATGCGTAAATTTAGTTAAATGCATAGATTGTGGCAACGAGAAAATGCTCCGGATGGCTTTTTTATGACCAAAAACGCACTTTTGTGTTGTAAATAAAAATTATGTATCTATATTTTCTATAGCTAATTATAGAGAGTTGGATGGTGGAGAGCTAATTCTGGCGTGGTGCTGGGATGTTTTGTTCAACAAGGAGAATGTATGGATCTGCCTTTTATGACTGCATGGCTTGATGACCTGCTCGACCCAAAATCCTTTAATGACTTTTGTGTGAATGGCCTTTGCGTTGAAGCGAACGACAAGGTGACCAAAATCGTGACTGGCGTGAGCTTGCGCGACCAGTTGATTGATGCCGCCATCGCCGAAAAAGCGGACTGCATCATCGTTCATCATCCGAATGGTTTTTGGAAGGGCGAGTCCCAGCTCCCGGTTGGCAAGTTCGCAGAACGCCTCCGTAAGCTTATGAACAACGGAATTTCCGTGTTCGGTTTCCATTTGCCGCTCGATGGCCATCGTGAAATTGGCAATAACGCCGTCATTGCAAAGCTGCTTGGCTTGAACCCGATTCATGAGTTTGTGCATGTCGGTATGCGTGCTATTGGCGTGATTGCCGAATGGAATACGCCTGCAACAAGGGAAGAATTTGTGGATTGCCTGGATACGGCTTTTGTCCATGGCGTGCAGAACAAGTTCTTCTATGGTCCCGAAGAAATCAAGCGCGTTGCCATTTGCAGTGGTAGTTGCAGTGTGTCTGACATCAAGGAAGCTATGGAAATGAACTGCGATGCTTACGTTACGGGTAGCATCAAGGAAGAAGTTCCCATATTCTGTCAGGAAAACGGGGTGAACCTTGTATCGTGCGGGCACCACAGAACCGAAATCTTTGGGGTGAGTGCGCTTGCGACTAAAATTCAGGCAGAACTCAGCATTCCGTCGAAATTTATCGATTTTGACAACCCAATTTAGGATGATGTGCTTTCAAGCGTGTTAAATGGCGTGTGGCTTGTTACAAAAACCATGCAAATTTCTATATATGGTTTGTAATAAAAAAATAGGGATAAAACCTTTGAATTTTTCGTGCCATTTATTTACATTATCCACTGATGAATTTTGTTAAGGCATCCATACACTTTCAGAAGTCATCACGGGCTCTAACCGTGAAGGTGCCTTCTTTTATTCTCCGCGGTTCGCTTTTTGTGCGAGTCGCCGTTGTTATTGGTTTTATTCTTTTCCTTGTTCAGGTGCTCTCTACGTCCGTCTATGATGGCGTGTTGAGGCATGCATTCTCTAGCCGTCAGAAGCTGAACAAGGAGCTTTCGCAAATCCAGAGCACTGTGGATTATATTTCCAGCACGTCTAAGGATTTCTTTAAGGCTGAAAAAATGCTCCACGCTAAGCTCGGACTCCCGTTACCGGACGAAGCTTCTCGCAAGCTCTCTACGGGTGGCCATATCGAGCCGAATGTACAGCTTTTGCGCAAGACCTCCCCGGTGTTCGAACGTACCGCCAAGATGCACGAAGATGTTTGGCGCATTTTTGGACAAATCCAGAACAACGAAGAATCTTTTAATTCTCTGACTAAGTATATCGATCAGAGCCGTTCTGTTTTACGCTACATTCCGTCGATTTCTCCGACAAATGGTCGTTATGCTTCTGCTTTTGGTCCGCGTATCCATCCTGTGACGGGTGAAGTCGGCAAGATGCATCAGGGCATCGATATCTCTAACGACCGTTGGACTCCGATTTATGCGCCGGCGGATGGCGTTGTTGAAATTTCCCAGTTGAGTTCCTCTTTTGGGAATTTTGTAGTCCTGAATCACGGCAATGGCCTCAAGACCCGTTATGGGCACATGCAGATGTCGGCCGTGACTCCGGGCGAGTTCGTACATCGTTACCAAATTCTTGGCTATATGGGTAATACTGGTCGTTCCGTTGGCCCGCACCTCCACTATGAGGTCTGGAAAAACGGCGTCCCAGTGAACCCTCTTCCTTATATTCTCCCTAACGACTATGAAGTCGACTAATCCTCGCTAGCGTTATTACGCATGGTGGGTGCGCCCAGGGGAGGGTGCAATGAATAATTATGGTGTTGTGCCGGCGGTGAGCTTGGCGCTTTTTTCGTGGGCATTATCATGCCCGGTGTTTACTGAATTCTATTCGGACCCGAAAGATGTTTCGGACCAGGAGGGCGAGTACGTCGAAATTCGCATGGACGATTTTCGAGCAGAATCGCTTTATGTGCAATTTGAATCCAAGGCGGTGATGGCTTTTGCATGGCCGGAGGCGGAACGCTTTGTGCTTGTGCATGACACGGCAAAGTGTACGGCTGAGGCTTTACAGGGTGCGTCGCAAGATCTGTCGCAAGAACTGCCGCGGGCGAGTGTCGCATGTGGTTCGCTTGGGAAAATCTCGCTCCCGAATTCACGAGAGTCTGTGTGGAAGGTCTGGGCGGGAACATGCAATGATTCTGTGACTGTTCCACGTCCTAAGCCGGGGAAGGTTATTCAACGTGTAGGGCTGACGGACAAATGGGAGTTCGTTGACGCGTCTAAGGCGGTGTCGGTGCAGGAGAGTGCTGATTCACTTTTGAAGAATTTGTTGACTGCAGGAACCTCCCTGTTGCGGGTGACGGAAGTGCATCATTGTCCTGAAGAGCCTATGCCGGAATGGGTGGAACTCTACAATTCGAGTGAATATCCGCTCCCGCTAGAATCTTTCCGCTTTTGTGATCGCGGAGGCGCTTTGGGAATGTCGGGCGATTCGATTCGGCCGTACCAAGCGGTGCTTGTGAGCAAGGATACATCGTCTCTGCGGACTGCACTCAACATTCCCGATATTCGAATGATTCAGGTGTCGCTTGGCTTTTTGAATAACACAGAAGGTATGCTCCGGCTTTGCTATCGGGATAGCGTGATTGATAGCGTTTATTGGAAAAAGGGAACGGTATCGTGCCCGTCTGGATTTAATCCGCTCTCGATGCGGCGTGAGTTTACGCCCGGGTATTTGTCTAAAAATGCGCGGAACGTGTCATTGGTTGGGGATGCGGCAAAAGCGCCTGTTGTGTACAAACTATCTTCTCGTGTAGTTTCAAAAAAAGGTTCTCCGCTTCGAGTGCTTGTGGAATCAGAATACAATGTTACGCTTTCGCTTTTGGATTCTGCGGGGCGTCGTGTGTGGAAATCCGTGGTCTCTGCATTGTCTAATGAGTGGGTGAAGGTCCCGGTGCAGGAATATCTTGGAATTGGCGCCGCTTATGTTTCGTTGTCTGTGGGGGAGTATGAGGATGTGGTCGGTATTCTTGTTCGCCCGTAGGTTTGCTTGTGCGTACATGTACGCTTGGCTTTGTATGGGCTTTATTTTACTTTGTTGCTTGTTGATGGCGCCGGGGCGAGCCTTGGCTGCGGAGGGGCGTGCTTCGTTTGCGTCTTTGCTCGCGGGAGGGCTTTCTCCTGTTGGTCTTGGCGGCTACAATTCGACTCCTGCACGGTATGCAATCCCATCGTATGGAGTCTCTTATTATTGGCTAGACGATGTTGTAGAGTCATCTTGGAATTTGTCTCTTGAATTTGGGAGCGATGCATATCGCGTGAGTGCTTTTGTCGATTACGAGACGATGGATTCGCTGTATCGCAATTTGTATTCAGAAATATCTTATGCAAAAACGTGGCCGCATTTTGCGCTTGGGATGAGCTATGGGCTTGGTCTAGAGTGGATTCCTGGCGATGCGCTTTGGGCACGACACCGATTCAAGTGGGCGGGGACCTTTAATTGGCGACAAGTCTATCTGGCGGGGATGCTCGGTGGCTTTACAGACGAGGGCATTTTACCTGCTGTAGGCGTTCATTGGATCTCGGATGAAGCAGTTTCTGCCTTTGCGGAATACGATTTCGACTACTTGTATGCTGGGGCGAGTTTTCGCTGGAAATTTGTGGAGCTCAGCTCGTCTTACCGATTCCCGGACTTTGCCGTGGCTCTACAGATTTCATTCCGTGGCGCTCATTGCGGGGCCTCATATGCTCGAGGATTTAAGCACAATTCGATAGGCTGGAATAGCGTTCAAGTTACACGATGGCTAAAAAAATGATGGAGGAAAAAGCTAAATTTGGAGCATGAAAAAATTCCTTCTTCTCCTGATTGCTTTATCTGTATTTTCCATGGCTGAACCGGCCGAAAAAGGCGAGTCTACGGATGCTCAGGTCTTGTCCGAAGAAGGAACGTTGCGAGATTCTACGATTACGGTGTATATTCATCCGTTGAACTTTATGGTGCCGTATTCGCACTTTTGGGGCGGCATTAACGTTCCGAACGGCATTACGGAATATCCGCAGTTTTACCTGACGCTGGAATGGAAGCTGATGGAGAAGATCTCTTTGATCTCGACTCCGCATTATGTGCGTGTGGACCGTACTGAAGATGACAATGATGGCTACACGATTTACGATATCGGTTTGCAGGAAAGTTTTCGTCTGTATGGCGTTGGCGGCAAGCGCTGGCGCTATTTCCAGGCGGGAATGATTGTGGATCATTTAAGTATCGATACGGGACTGCATGGGGACTTTAACGGCTGGCTTTGGGGCTTTATGCTCAATGGCGGCGTTAAGAAGGTCCTGAACGGCGGGGAAGGTTTCTTTGGACGTTTCGCCGTGTTCCTCGATGCCGGATTCGGTTATACATGGACTAGTAAATTTGATGCGGATCGCAAGGGAGCCTTCTTTAAGATGGATAAGGGCCTTGTCATCGATATCAACGCCGCTATCGGATTCCAGATATAATTGAAATGTAACTGGATCCTTCGTGGCTTCGCCACTCAGGATGACGGCGAAGGCGTTCGCTAGGATGACGGCGAAGGCGTGTGCTCAACAAACGAAAAGTCCTCTCTTTCGAGAGGACTTTATCGCGGGATAGACGAGGCTTGAACTCGCAACCTCCGGCGTGACAGGCCGGTGCTCTAACCAAAATTGAGCTACCACCCCAAAATCGTATCCGATTCTTCGGTAGTGGACGATAACGGATTCGAACCGCTGACATTCTGCTTGTAAGGCAGACGCTCTGAACCAGCTGAGCTAATCGTCCAAATAATTACTTGTCTTTATCTTTACCGTTGAAGAGAATTCCGAGAGGAATAATCACAACGTAAGCTATCGTCAAGATAATTGGTGCAACAGAAAGGCTTACCGGATTATCTGTAGGACCTGTGCCCAAGCAAATAAAGCCAATAATGAGTAGTAAAATGCCAATACCGATAAGAATAAGATTCTTTTTGTTCAACATTTTCTACAACCTCGAGTTACGAGCCAAATATACAAATATTAAAAGTCTTGTCAACCGGAAATGTTTTTTTTGCGAAAAAAAAGTGAAATTTTTATGTGAGTGAGGAGAATGTTACTGAATCCTTCCGCCTACGGCGTCAGGATGACGCTGGGGCGTAGCCACTCTGGATGACTGTAAGAAGGGGCGCTCTAGATGATGTTGAGAGGTGGCTTCATAAAACGAAAAGACCTCCCTTTCGAGAGGAACAGGTTTTGTTTGTTTCGCTATCGCAAAACAAACGAAAAGCGCTTCTCAAAGAGAAGCGCTTTTTCGCGGGATAGACGAGGCTTGAACTCGCAACCTCCGGCGTGACAGGCCGGTGCTCTAACCAAAATTGAGCTACCACCCCAGTGGTTTGATTCAGTCTTTCAACCGAACGAACCAAATATAAAAAGAATTAATCCTTGTGTCAAGGGATTGTTGCGTTTTTTTTGAAAAAACTATCTCTGACCTGGGTATTTGACGCGGGTATGGTATGTTCCATCGAGACTGTGGAGGAACGCTTCTTCGAGCTTGGAAAGTTCCTTTACAGACAAATTGCTTTCGTTGAACTGACCGTCCATGAACTTGTCAAGAATCGTCTTGTGGATCATGGATTCGAGAGCTTCAGAGGAAGTGTCTGCCATGGAGCGGCTTGTCGCTTCGATGACGTCGGCGAGCATGAGGATTGCTGTTTCCATGCTCTGCGGGCGCGGACCCTTGTAGCGGAAATCTTCTTCCTTGACTTCTTTGCCAGTTTCCTTGGCAAGTTCTGTAGCCTTGTGGTGGAAGAACTGGATAAGCGTTGTGCCGTGGTGTTCCTGGATGCCTGTAGCAACGAGTTCAGGAATCTTGTATTCCTTGGCAAGCAGCATGCCCTGCGAAACGTGACCGGTCAAAATCTTGACGGACTGGTACGGATCGAGGTTGTTATGCGGGTTTACGCCTTGCTTCTGGTTTTCGGTGAAGTATTCGGGACGCATCGTCTTGCCGAGGTCGTGGTAAAGAGCCATCACGCGGACGAGGAGCGAATTTGCGCCAATGCTTTCGGCCACGCTTTCGGCGAGGTTTGAAACCTGGATGCTGTGGTGGAACGTGCCCGGTGCAAGTTCAGAAATGCGCTTGAGGGCCGGGCGGTTGAAGTCCGACATTTCCATGAGCGTAAGCACGGTCGTAATGCTGAAGACTTTCTCGACGACGTGGATCAAGAGCACGGAGGCGACTGCGGTAAAGATGATGATGTTTGCACTTGCGGCGATGAGAGTCTGGTAGAATGTCGCGAAGTGGAAACGGTTGCGGAGGAGCAACATGATGCTGATTGAAGCTGCCGCTGCAACGACACCTGCAATCATGCTCCAGGCAAACTGCACACGGTAGCGCATACGGAAGAGCGGGGTAATTACAGCGATATTCACAAGCAGGCTTGTGAGAGTTGCTGCAAGGTCGTAGCCGTTCAAAATGCCGTAGAAACCTGCGGAGAATGTTGCAAAAGCAAGGCCCATTCGAGCGTCATAAAGCACGACTGCAATCACGGGTGTAAACGTAATCGGGTAGAGCCACATGAAGTCGATGGCATCGGGGAGGATGCTTTCGGGGCGGCTAAGTGTTCCTGAAAGGTTATGGATGATCCAGAACGCGAGGAGCTGGAGCACGGTGAGGAACACGAGACTCCACAACTGGCGGGGTGTCTTGAACATGGTGCGTGTCGGCGTATAGAGCCAGAACATGATGAGGAGCGTGATGATGATGACAAAGACGAGCACGTTACCGTACGGGGCCGTGAGCATCTTTGAGTTCTCTTCGTTCTGCTGGGCTTGCTGAAGTGCGTCAATTTTTTCAAGAATTTCCTTGGTGATCGGAGCGCCTTGCGTCACGATTTCCATGCCACGCGGGACCATGCCCTTGATAAGCGTAACCTTGTTGCTTGCGTCGAGCTTGCGGGCTTCGGTTTCTTTTTCGAGATAGAAAACGTTTGGGCTTGTGAAGACGTAAAGCGCTTCGTAGAAGGCGCTCTGTAAACCTTGTTCGGCGGAGAAAGAATTTTGCAGTTGGCCAAAGGCTTCTTCGATGCGGCGCTGCATGGGCTGGATTTCGCTGATTTCAAGTGTGCTTTCTTCGTTGTCCTTGATGAGCGAAATGTTCGGCTTGTTGTAGATGAGGTTCTTGATCTGCTTGATGTTGTAGCTGTTGCAGAACAGGCTGACTTCAGTTTCCGTCTTGGCGAGGAGCGTGTTCGAAACACCTTTCTGCATCATCTGGTAGAACACGGACATCAAGGAATCACGGGCGATGGAATTCGTGCTGAGCGGCTTGATGGCGGTAATGGAAAGCCTCTGCTTCAACTGGTCGTAGATGCTCGACGCTTCCTTGATTTTTTCTTGCATGGAGGCGCTTCCGTCATCCTTGCTGCTGCTGATGACGGCCTGCATCTTGCCGTACTGTTCGAGCTTTTTGAGGTACTGTTCCAGTTCACGCAGCTGGCGCGTGGTTTCGTCGGCGTTGAATTCAAAAATGGCGTTAATCTTGTCGGCGGCTCGAGCTTTTTCGTTCTGGATTTCCTGTTCGGTCTTCGGAACTTCGAACTTGAACGGGGCGACAATCGTCCTTGTACTGAGCTGGCCTAAGTGCGGGCGCTCGGCGCGGAGGGCAATATTCTTGTCCGGGAATAAGAGAATGGCAATGAGGATTAAGATAACCCAGCCAATAAATAAATGAATCTTTTTCTCTTTCTTGTTCATTTAATACTCTTCTATTTTTTTTGCTCGTTCTGTTCGTAAGCTAGCAAAATGTCTTTGACTAGATGATGACGAAGAACGTCGGTAGCGCTAAATTCGACTTCAGCGATCCCCCGAATCCCCTGGAGAATTTTCATCGCATGTTCGAGACCGGACGTTTGCCCTTTGGCGAGGTCAATTTGGCTTGTGTCGCCTGTGATAATGGCCTTGCTATGGGGACCGAGTCGGGTGAGGAACATTTTCATCTGGGCGATAGTCGTGTTTTGGGCTTCGTCCAAAATGATGAAGGCGCGTTTGAGTGTGCGACCGCGCATATAGGCGAGGGGTGCCACTTCGATGGCGCCCGTTTCTTCGTAACGCTTGAGCTTCTCAGCTGGCAAAAGCTCGGAGAGGCTGTCGTGAATGGGTCGAAGGTAGGGTGCAATCTTTTCTTTGAGGTCGCCGGGCAGGTAACCGAGCGATTCGCCGGCTTCGACGGCGGGGCGCACGAGGCAGATGCGTTCGGCTTCGCCGCGTTCAAGGCTTGCAACGGCAAGTGTTACGGCAAGGAAAGTCTTGCCTGTGCCTGCGGGGCCCTTTGCAAAAATGATGTCGTTTTTTTCGACTGCCTTGACCAGTTCCGCCTGAGCGGGCGTCTTTGCAGAGACGCTGATACCGAACCTGTTCCTAAAGACGGGGCTATCGGGGATGAGCTCGGTGTAGCTCGTTTCCGATGCTTCCTTAGGGCCGAGCATGCGGTCGAGTTGGGTGGCATCTAAAATTTCGCCGTTGCGTGCGGCGATTTTAAGCTGGTCGAGAACAGCCAGCAGGCCTGACAAGTCGGCTCCTTCCTGGGGAACTAGGTCTAGACCCGGAAGACGGGTGCGTATTTCAACGCAAAAACGGCTCTCCAGTAATCGGAAAACCGTTTCACGTTCGCCTGAAATAACGCGTTTCAGGTTGTCAGACAGTGAGTAATGCCTTATACTACTCTTCATCTGTAGAAGGTTGCTGAACCGGGAGACCAAGCTTGGTCCTTGCGTCGAAGATTTCCTTGCGGAGCTTGTGGTTGTCTTCGTTAGCGGCGGCCGCTTCGTCCTGAGTCTTCTTCAGAGTCTTTTCGTTGATGACTTCCTTAGGCGGTTCCTTCTTTGCCGGAGTAGCCGGCTTGGCGGATTCAGCCTGGTTTTCGTTGTAACCTGTGTAAGAAGAGGATTCAGAGGTAGATTCGTTGCTTCCCGTGTAGCCTGTATCGCTGCTGCTAGAGTTAGAAGAACCTGCGCAAGCTGTGAAAAGTGCTACAGAAACAGAGGCGAGAACTAATTTCCATTTTTTAAGAGACATTATTAAGCTCCATTCTAGTCTTTGATGGCTAAAATATATATAGTTGTGGCAGAAAAAATGTTAAAAAAGGTAAAAATTGACTATGCAAGCACGTAAAAATGACGTCCAGACCTATTCTCAGGTCTTTTTATCGTCCAAAAATTACGATTCCAAGAAAATTTATGCGAAAAGACGCAAGTCTTTGATGGAAAAGCTTGACTCTTTTTGCGTTTTTGCAGGTATGATCGTTGAACCGGGGGGCGAGGAAGCCTTTGTTCAAACTTGGACCCGCTTTGTGCAGGACCCTGCGTTTCTGTATTTGACTGGCGTGAACCAGGCGGGCTGCTATCTGGTGCTGGATCCGCGTGCCATGCGTTCGACGCTCTTTGTCCCGCGCAAGGACCCGTTCAAGGAATTCTGGAACGGCAAGCGCCTTGGTTTTGTGGATGGCGAAAATGTTGTCGCCCGTTTGACGGGCGTCGAGGAAGTTCGACCGATTGACGAACTATGGGATTTTGTCGAGTCGCTTGCGAAGAAATATGCGAATGGCAAAAATGCGGTAGACCACGCTTATGCTTTCTATTACGAGAAGTTCAAGGGCGATCACAACGAAAAGCTCAAGAACGATCTGAAGAAGGTGCTCCGCCCTTATAAGTTGAACGTCAAGAGCTGTGCTGACATGCATTTTGAAGACCGCCTGGTGCTGGAACCGGAGCGCATCGATGATGCCCGCGTGGCGCAGCAGATTACGGATGAAGCGTTCCGCGCACTGTTGCCCGAGATGAAGAACATGAAGACCGAGCGTGATGTGGCTTTGTTCCTCAATTACGAGATGCAGCGCCGTGGCGATGGCGACCTTGCGTTTCCGACGATTATTGCGGGTGGCAAGAATGCTTGTTGCTTGCATTACGTGAAGAACGACGAGCCTTTGCGCGATGGCGAACTTGTTCTCTTTGACTTTGGTGTGCGGTTCGGGACGCTCCACAGCGACATCTCGCGCACCATTCCTGTAAATGGCAAGTTTGACCCACTTCAAAAAATGTTGTACGAAATTGTGCTTGAGTCTGCGAAGGTGTACCAGCGCGTGGTACGTCCGGGAGTTGCTCTCAAGGAAATTGGCATGATTTGCTGGGAGTTCATTATGATGGAACTCGACCGCCGCCTTGTAAAGGGGGCGAAGGGGAGTTTTAAGCTTCTGTACGATAAGAGGCCGCATGGGGTGAGCCACTTTATCGGGGAACATATCCACGAAGGCGACCCGGGTTCCCGTTCTTTGGATGTGGTGTTAAAACCGGGAATGTTAATTTCTTGTGAGCCAGGACTTTACGGCGATTTTACGGCGACAATTGACGGCAAGCGCTACCGCGAAAGTATCGGCATCCGCATCGAAGATGATTTAATTATTACAAAAAGCGGTTTTGAAAATATTTCGGAGCATATTCCGCGTACAGTTGAGGAGATTGAGGCGCTCATGAAGTGATTTTTCTATCTTTGAGCAAAAGGACATTTTGCAAAAAAAGGGTTTTGTAAATGTGGAAAGTTAAAGGTTCTATAAGATTCTTCTTATCTATCCTTGCAACAACTTTTGTTCAGGCGGGTGTGTTTATTTACGCCCAGAAAATTCTGTCGGGATCGTTCTTTGCCAAAGACGGTATCATCTGGCAGAACTTCATGCTCCAAATCTTCTTCCTCGCGCCATACGTGTTGATGGTGTTCTTTGCGGGGTTCTTCACCAATAAGTTCTCAAAGAACAAGGTGATGGCTTGGTCGTCACTCATGATGACGCTATTTGTGATAGCGCAGTCTGTGCTTGTGACGATCGATTACCCGCGAGTCGCATTCTGGCTCTCCATTGGGCTGAGCTGCGGTTTTGCCATCCACAGTGCGGCGAAGTACGCCATTATCAAGGAAATGTTCGGCGTTAGGAATTTGAGCTACGCGAACGCATTTCTCCAGATATTCAGTATTAGCGGTATCATCGCGGCATCCTGGCTTGCGATTGTCGGCGTGAACCTGATTAACCTCGATCAGCTCGTTTCTTACGAAGCCGTGCGTCGCATTACGGAAAAGTCCGTCGTGATTCCGTGGATTTTGACCGCGGTGAGCGTGCTTGGTACGGTCGCAAACTTCATGATTCCGCGCGTGAAGTTCGAAGACTTGAATGTGAGCATTGATAAGGTCAAGCGCCACTTGAGTCTCGGTTTCCGCGTGCCGACGCTCCGTGCGTCCATCATCGCCCTTTCGATGTTCTGGGCTTTGGCTCAGGTGTTCGTGTTGACCTACCAGGACGTGTCCGGTTCTTCGACCGTGAACATGATGCAGGACTACATGTCGTTTGCGATTGTGGGTCTCATGGTCGGAACGATTGTGGCTGCGCACTTCTCCAAAGACTTTATTGAATCTGGTTTTGTGCCGCTTGGCATGTTTGGTGCCTCGATCTGCATGTTCCTCGTGCCGTTCCTTGTACATCCGGTTGCACTTGTGCTTCTTTACTCCTTGACCGGTTTCTTTGGCGGTCTCATCTTGGTGCCGGTGAATGCGCTTTTGCAGTATAACACGCGTCCGAACAACTCCGGTTCCGTGATTGCTCTTGCGAACTTGATCCAGGCTGTGGTGCTTGTGGCGTTCCTGTTCGTGTTCACGATGATGGTCCGCAACACCGATGTCCGTCCGCAGAATTACTTCATTGGCCTTGCCGTGATTTCTGTGGGTGTGTTCGTCTGGTCGATTTCCAACTTGCCGCAGGCGATGCTGCGTACGCTTTTACGTTTTGTGTTCAGCCGTTATAGAATCCGCGTGTTGAACGTGCAGAACATCCCGAACGAAGGCCCGATTCTCTTGGTCGGTAACCACCACAGCTTTATTGACTGGGCTATGGTGCAGATGGCATCTCCGCGTCCGCTTTGCATTGCAAGCAACAAGGACCATTTCGACAAGTGGTACTTGCGCGCCGTGCTCAAGCGCTTGGGCATGATCCGCATCGATAATCGCAATCCCAAGGTTGCGATGGATAAGATTCATGCCGCCCTCCTCGCAGGTAAGGCTGTCGTGATTTTCCCGTCGGGCGAAGTTTCCAAGTCTCCGCACGTGGAACCGTTTACGATTGACTATTCCTCTGCAGTCGATGGCACGAAGGCTCAGGTAATTCCGTTCTACATCCAGGGCTTGTGGGGCTCTAACTATAGCTATAGCTCCTCGAACATGTTCGGTGCTTCGGCTGAACGTTCTGTGACGGTTGCTTTTGGTGAAGCTCTCCCTGCCAATACACCGCCTAATGAAATCCGTGCCATTATCCGCCGCATCTCGATTGACGCTTGGAACTACGCTGTTTCGTTTGTGCATCCGATTGCAGATAGCTGGATCCGCACTTACAAGAAGTATGTGAAGAACGGCCCTGCTATTTATA
Source organism: Fibrobacter sp. UWB16 (assembly GCF_900215325.1). Lineage (NCBI taxonomy): Bacteria > Pseudomonadati > Fibrobacterota > Fibrobacteria > Fibrobacterales > Fibrobacteraceae > Fibrobacter > Fibrobacter sp. UWB16. The sequence continues at coordinate 863,426 of NZ_OCMS01000002.1, forward strand.
GCCCGGATGGTGCTCACTTCTCGGGTTACAAGCTGATGGGTGCTGTGATGGCGTTCCGCGGCTACCTCAAGAAGACGCTTGGCAAGAACGAACAGAACGTGGGTATTATGCTCCCGCCGAGCCCTGCTGGCGTGATTGTGAACCTCGCTCTTTGGGTGATTGGCAAGACGAATGTGAACTTGAACTACACGTCTTCTGTCGAAAACGTGAAGTTCTGCTGCGATCGCGCTGAATGCTCGACTGTGATTACGAGCCGCCAGTTTGTGCAAAAGCTGAAAGGCCGTGGTAACGATTACTCGCAGATTGCTTCGGACAAGGTGCGCTTGCTCTATGCCGAAGATATCATGAAGGAAATCCCGAAGGCAAAGATTGCTGCTTTCCTTGTGCTTTGCATCCTCATGCCGAGCTGGCTTATTCGCCTTGTGTTTGTGAAACATCGCAACATGGACGACAATGCTGTGATTGTGTTTAGCTCTGGCTCTGAAGGTACGCCGAAGGGTGTGGAACTTACGCAGCGCAACTTGATGGGCAACATCCAGCAGCTTGCTTGCATTTTGAATGTGAGCCGTGGCGACGTGATGCTCTCGGAACTCCCGCTGTTCCATAGCTTTGGTCTTACGGTGACGACGCTCTTGAACCTCACGGAAGGCTGCCCGATTGTAGCTGTGGCTGACCCGACCGACGTGAAGACGATGTCTCGCGTTTGTGCGGAATTCCAGGTGACGTTCTTGGTGGCAACACCGACGTTCCTCCGTGCCTTTACGGTAAGCCGCTATGTGCACCCGTTGATGTTTAAGTCTGTGCGTATTATTATCGCTGGTGCCGAGGCTCTCCGTCCGGAACTTGCAACGGCATTCCGCCTCAAGTTCGGTAAGGAAATTTACGAAGGTTACGGCTGTACGGAAACGGCTCCGGTGGCATCGGTCAATACCGAAAATACGTTGTTCGATGACTATACCACGTTGCAGGTGAACAACAAGCCGGGTACGGTGGGTCCTGCGCTCCCGGGTACGCAGTTCTTGATTGTCGACCCTGAAACAAACGAACCGCTCCCGACTGGTGAAGCGGGCATGATTCTCATTGGCGGTTGCCAGGTGATGAAGGGCTACCTCAAGGACGAAGATCGCACGAAGAGTGTGATTGTCCAGAAGGATGGCATTCGCTATTACCGCACGGGTGACAAGGGCTATCTCGATGAAGATGGTTTCCTCACGATTGTGGACCGTTACAGCCGCTTTGCTAAGCTCGGCGGTGAAATGATTAGCCTTGGCGCTGTCGAAAAGAAGATTCAGGATACGCCTGTGTTGCAGGGCTGCGATTACGTTGTTACGGCAATCCCAGATGCCACGAAGGGCGAAAAGATCGTTCTTTTGTACCAGGGCGAAAAGGATCCGAAGGACGTGCTCTCGGAATTGCGTGCAAGCGGCATGCCGCCTCTCATGCTCCCGTCCGCTGCGTTTAACGTTGACGTGATGCCGAAGCTTGGTTCTGGCAAGGCTGACTTTGTGACCGCAAAGAAGATGGCAAAGGAACTGGTGGAGAAAAAGTAAATGAAGAGTCTTACATCTGTACGTACTGCGCGTTTGGTTGCATCGCTGATTGCAATCCTTGGAATGTTCTGTTTTGCAGTCGAACGCGCGCTTACGAAGGTTTGCCTTATGGCAAAAGATGGCGTGCAGATGGGGCTTAACCGTTATTCCAATTCGTTCACAGGGCGTTTTGCGGCTGAGAATTTTTCGGATGACAAAAAGCTTTTGGATGTTTTACGTCAGGCAAAGGACTTGTTGCCGGTGGCAGATGAAGCCTTGCTTGTTCTTTTCATCTTGAGCATTGTTCTTTTTATCGTTGCTGCGTTTGGGCTTGCTTTTCCGAAGCAGTTTTGCCACATGCTCGTTGCAACGAAGCTCCTCAAGTGGCAAGACGGAATTGTGTTGCAGGACATGAAGCTTTCGGGAACTCCGTCAGAAGGACCTCGCATTTCTGACAAACTTAAGGAACTTTGCGGAAAAATTGCGGCTGCGGCGAAAAAAGTTCAACTGAAGTACTGGGTTTTTATCGGTTGTTCGCTTGCGTTTGTGCTTGTGCTCGTCTTTGGCGTGCGCGGTTGCTCAACGCCGAGCGTTTTCGGTGGATCGCAGGCGGTGTCCGAAGATTTGACCGGGCAGACTTTGTACTATATCCAGGCGCAAAAGTCTTTCTTTGCAAAGACAAACAAGGTGGGTGGGCCGAAATCGCTCCAGATGCCGGATTCTTTAGTGTCTGATTACTTTACGTATCGCGTGACGGGCGGAAAGTTTACGGCAACGCTGAACAAGAAAGTCAAGGATTGCCCTGCTGGTAGCCGCTGGTCGGTAAGTGCCTCAACTAAGGGTATTTTCACCTTGGACTTGGTGCTTTATCGCTCCGCTCCCAAAGACACCAATTGCGTGTTTATTTCGCCTGATTTCAAAAATCTCGGAAGAAAGTAATCTCATATGGGTTGTCCCTAGACAACAATTTGCTAGTTGGTTCTTGCGCTTGAGGGGGCGAGAATATATATTAGTAATACCTAGAATGTTCTAAGGTGTTGATGGGTGGTGGTATGAAATTTACGCAGATAGTCTGTGCTATGGCCGTTGCGTCGTTTGCCGACGTGACTTGGGTCCCGCAGTGTGAAGATAATGGCTTTACGCTGATTCGTTCTTCGGAACATTTTGAAGTTTGCAAAAAGCCAAAGACCGATGATGGTGCGGCGAATAATGTTTCAATCTCGACTTCTGATGCCGAGGGTGTGCTCCAGTCGCTAGAAAAGGTGTATTCGTTCTACATCGATTCGCTCGGCTGGATGTTGCCGTTCCCGAAAAGTTCGGACAGGAAACTCAAAAGCAATATTTATGTGTTTGAAACATTGCCGTCCTTGTACGGTGGTCAGGATTATGTGAAGGCTTTGAATGGCGAGTATGGGCCTGGCATGTGGATTGGAGTCGGGGCGCTCAAGGATTATTGGGGAACATCGCACGAGTTCGCGCATGGTTTGCAAGGCGTGGCTGGTTGGCTCGGGAACAATAGCCACTCGGGGTGGATGGCGGAATCGCATGCGAACTGGATGGCGCATCAGTACAATCCGAATGATGCTCATTGCTCTGAATATCTGATTAACTTTCCGTACTTGTATTATGGCTCCACGCGAGACCGCTATTGCAATTGGCAGTTCCTGGAACATTTGAAAGAAGAATTTGGTGGCGGCAATAAAGGCGCGCACGAGGTCAATCGCATCTGGATGGAATCGATTCGTGATGGCGAAGACGGGCGCATGGAACAGACTCCGTTTAGTGCGATGATGATGGTTTACGGTTGGTCGCTCGAAGAACTGAATAATCAGTTCGGCAAGTTTGCGATGAAGAATGCAACGCTTGAATACGCTCCGGCAAAAAAGAGTTTGTACAAAAAATCCTATGGCGATTATGAATTTAAGACGCGTCGTGACGCAAGCTGGGGCGACAACTACCGCAGACATTCTCGCGTGACCATGCTGAACAAGATGAAATGCGAAAGTTCCGAGAATTCGGATGGGAATGTCGCGGCCGAGAATTGCGCGGACCGTTACATTTCGCCGAGTTACTGGGCTCCGCAGCGCTGGGGCTATAACTTGGTGCGCATTTATCCGGATTCGGCGGGGAAGGTGACGGTCAAGTTCCGTGGAATTGTGCAGGAAAAGCCGACGGTCAATGGCTATACTTGCTTTGGCGATAATACGGACTATTACAAGGGTAAAACTTATAAATGGTGCAATTATGCACCTGATAAATTGCCGGATCCTGCGTCGGGTTGGACGGTTGGCTTGGTTGCGGAAGGTGCTGATGGCACGCCGCGTTACAGCGAAATGAAACATGGTACAGGATTCAATCTTGAAATCGAAACGAAGGCGAATGATAAGGCTTTGTGGCTTGCGGTAACGGCGACTCCGACCGAAATGCAGACGATTCTTTGGGACCAGTTCTATTACAGCATTTATCGCTATCCGTACATGATTGAAGTTGTGAACGGCGCGCCTGAAGGTTATACGAAAGATTTCTGGAAGCCTGCTGGATTTAATGGAACGACTGTTTCTGGATATGCGCAACATAGTAATGGCGGTGGTTGGGTCAGCAACAAGGCGAAGGTCGCTGCTACGGCTTATGTGGGGCCTGATGCGGTTGTGAATGGCGGTACTGTTTCGGGGAATGCCCGCATTGAAGATTTTGCCGTCGTGAATGGCGGAACCATTAGCGGGAACGCCGTGGTGCGCGGACGCGCTCTTGTGACTGCAGGCTCGATTGGCGATGACGCTATGCTTGAAGAAGACGCTTGGCTTGTGAGCGGGACGATTAGCGGTAAAGCTAAAGTCGGTGCGCTTTCGATTATCGTGAATAGTACTGTGACTGATAACGCTCAAGTTTACGGCGTAATGTGGGCGGTTTCTGGCAAAAAGCTGAGCGGAACGGCGCAGTTGCGCGGAGACCTTGAAAACAATTTTGACAAGGAAATTACGAAAGGCGTATTCTACGGCATGGTCAATACCGACATGCTGAATAATGCGAACTTTGGCGCAAATCTCACGACGCCACCAACGGATGCTACAGCAAACATTGAAAATGCCAAATGGTACGCCGTTGCGGATGATTCCACGCAGACAGATCCGGGGCATACAACGGGTATTGCTTCTAAGGTGCTGGCGCTACAGTTGAGTGATGTAAATGAAAACTTTGATGTGTTTGATTTGAATGGAAAACATCTCGGTTTTGCGAAAGTAACACCCTCTGAATGGAATGCGCTTGGCAACAAATCTTTACAAAAAACGCTTCGTGCATCAGGATTCAACGCTGGAATGTATATTGTTCGTGCAAAACGTTCGCATCGTATGATTCGTGTAAATGTGCGTTAAATGCTTGATATTGCATAGATTGAGTAAACACATTAAACCCTTGCAGTTTTGCAATAAAATAAAAATAGGAAACCTCGAAACGGGGTTTCTTTTTTGTTATAATTAAAGATAAGGGTTGTATAACTTGTCACGTTAGTGACAGCTTTTTGTTTGGAGGACAAATGCTAAAAAAAATCCTTAAGTCCGTTGTTGTTACAAGTGCCGTACTCGGTGCGGCAAGTTTTGCACAGGATCCGAACTTGCATATTTATCTTGCTTACGGGCAGTCGAACATGTCCGGGCAGGCTTCGATTACAGATTCGGACCGTCAAACGAATCCGCGTTTCTTGGTGTTACGTGCAGGGAATCATTCCAACCAGAAAGTTGGTGAATTTTATCCGGCGGCACCTCCCATGGGTCATAGCGGTTCCAAGGTCGGCATTGTTGACTTCTTTGGTCGCAAAATGATCAAGGAACTCCCGGACAGCATCACGGTGGCGGTCGCGAATGTGGCAATTGGCGGGCAGAGCATTGATCTATTCGATAAGGACCGTAATGCAGCTTATGTGCAGAATGCCAAGAACAAAAACGATACATGGTGGATTCAGTATCTGAATGAATACGGTGGCGATGTGCACAAGCGCATTGTCGAAATGGGTAAAATTGCAAAGCAAAAGGGCGTCATCAAGGGTTTCCTTTTCCATCAGGGTGAAGCGGATTACCAGATGAAGGACTGGCCCGAACGCGTCAAGAAGGTTTATGACCAGTTCATTGAAGAACTGGAGCTGGATCCGGAAAAGACTCCGATTCTCATTGGAGAACTTGCTCCGACTGGCGATTTGGGCTGGCGCAATGAAGCGGTAAAACAAGCGGCTGACTTAATTCCGAATGGTCATCTGATTTCGGCTCAGGGTTGCCCTGCAATTAAGGAACCCAGCTATACGTTGCATTTCTCTCGCGAAGGCTACCAGACGTTTGGTGAACGCTATGCGGAAAAAATGCTTGAAATTCTTAAATCGCAGGAACCAGCTCCGGATTCCTCTAAAGCTGATTCCTCGAAGGTCGTGCCTTCTGATTCGACAGGGAGTGATTCTACATCATCGGATAGTACAAACGCTATTCACAGTTCGGCTGTTGCACGTGCTGTGGAATCGCATTTGCCGAGGCTGTTCTATGATGTTCGCGAACATAGTTTGTTTGTGTGTTTCAAGAAAAATGGAGTAGAACATCGCTACCGCTTGACCGGGCGGAAAAAATAGAATTGACGTGATTGTAAAATGAAAAACGTCCAGCGAGTGCTGGGCGTTTTTGCTTAGAATCCTGGATCCTTCGCGGAGTTTACCCCGGACTTGTTCCGGGGCTCAGGATGACAATTGCGGATTAGCCTTCGACCTTCGGAAGCTGGGCGAGGCTCTTGGCGATGTCTTCATCCGTCGGGATGTAGTCGCTCATTTCGCCGTCGTTGAACTTCTGGTAAGCAACCATGTCGAAGTAACCCGTGCCGGTAAGACCGAACACGATGTTCTTTGCCTGACCGGATTCCTTGCACTTGAGAGCTTCGTCGATTGTTGCGCGAATGGCGTGGCTGGATTCCGGAGCCGGGAGGATACCTTCGGTCTGGGCGAAGAGCTTTGCGGCTTCGAAGACCTTAGTTTGTTCGACAGACGTTGCACGCATGAGACCCTGATCGTAAAGTTCAGAGAGGATACTGCTCATGCCGTGGTAGCGGAGGCCACCAGCGTGGTTTGCAGACGGGATGAAGCTAGAACCGAGCGTGTACATCTTGGCGAGCGGGCAGACCTTACCGGTGTCGCAGAAGTCGTAAGCGTACTTACCGCGAGTGAAGCTCGGACAGCTTGCCGGTTCCACAGCGAGAATATCGTAGTCGGCTTCGCCACGGAGCTTTTCACCAACGAACGGGCTAATAAGGCCACCGAGGTTAGAACCACCGCCAGCGCAACCAATGATGAGGTCGGCCTTCACGCCGATCTTGTCGAGTGCAGCCTTCGTTTCGAGACCGATGACGGACTGGTGGAGGAGCACCTGGTTCAGCACGGAACCGAGAACGTAGCGGTAACCCGGCTGCTTCACAGCGGCTTCCACAGCTTCAGAAATGGCGCAGCCAAGGCTACCCGTGGTGCCCGGAAATTCGGCGTTGATCTTGCGGCCGATGTCGGTCGTCATGGACGGGGACGGGGTGACGGATGCACCGTAGGTGCGCATCACTTCGCGGCGGAACGGCTTCTGTTCGTAAGAAACTTTCACCATGTAAACCTGGCAGTCCAGTCCGAAGAAAGCGCTGGACATCGAAAGTGCGGTACCCCACTGGCCAGCACCCGTTTCGGTCGTCACGCCCTTGAGGCCCTGCTTCTTAGCGTAGTAGGCCTGAGCGATAGCGGAGTTGAGCTTGTGAGAACCCGAAGTGTTGTTGCCTTCGAACTTGTAGTAGATGTGTGCCGGAGTGCCGAGCGCCTGTTCGAGGAAGTAAGCGCGAACGAGCGGAGACGGACGGTACATCTTATAGAACGTGCGGATGTCTTCCGGAATTTCGATGTAAGCGGTATCGTTATCGAGTTCCTGCTTGATGAGTTCATCGCAGAAAACTGGCTGCAGGTCTTCGAAAGTCACCGGCTTGCCGGTACCCGGGTTCAGAAGCGGAGCGGGCTTCTTCTTCATATCGGCACGGACGTTGTACCATGCCTTCGGGAGTTCATCTTCGTGGAGGTAAGTCTTGACCTGACCATCGATCTTGAGCGAGTTTCTCATATAGTATCCTTTAATTTTGTGTAACCGCATCCAATTATATTAAATCGAATTTGCGTTGACAACAGCACTTGTGCAAAATGACCAATGTATATGATTAACCTTGATTGGCGGTGGTGCTTTCTTGAAATTTTAAAATTTTTTAATATATTGTTTTTATCACCATCATAAACATTAGGAGCTCCTATGGCCATTGACCACAATCTCTTAACGGGACAGTTTCGTCCTCTTGGCGAAAACAAAATTGAGCATACCCTTTCTGCAAGCCAGAAGGTTTTGCCTACACATACGGGGAAAAGCGCAGTGCGCCATTTGACCCCGCGAAACCGAAAGCCGAAACTCGAAAAGTCGTAACGGCGAGAAGATTTCTATTTTTGGTTTCGTGAACGAAAATCCTTTTGAACTGTTAAAGAAATCTGCAAAGTCCAAGGCGCGTCTTGGCGTTATCCATACGGCGCATGGCGATGTGACGACACCTGTTTTTATGCCTGTAGGCACAGCCGCGACGGTCAAGGGGCTTACGAGCCGCGACATCCGCGAAATTGATGCAGAAATCATCTTGGCGAATACGTACCACCTCTATTTGCGACCGGGCACAAAGCTCATTGCTGAGGCGGGTGGCGTGCAAAAGTTCATGAGCTGGAACAAGCCGATGCTTACTGACAGCGGCGGTTTTCAGGTGTGGAGTTTAAAGCAGTTCCGAAAGATTACCGAAAAGGGCGTCCAGTTCAAGAGTTTGCTGGATGGTTCTCGTCATTTGTTCACGCCGGCGTGCGTGATGAATGCGCAACGTGAAATCGGTGCGGATATCATCATGGCGTTTGATGAATGTACGCCGTACCCGAGCACGGTTGATGAGGCCGAAAAGTCGCTTGCGCTCACGCTCAAGTGGACGCGCGAGGCGAAGGAATGGCTTTTGGCAAATCCGCCGATTCACGGCTATCCGCAGTTCTTCTTTGGAATTGTGCAAGGTGGCATGCACAAGGAATTGCGACAGAAGTCTATCGAGGCGCTCAAGGAAATTGAGCCGGATGGTTATGCGATGGGCGGGCTTTCTGTAGGCGAACCTGTCGAGACGATGTATGAAATCGCAGACTTTTGTACAAACTTATTGCCCGAAGACCGTGCCCGCTATGTGATGGGCGTGGGAACTCCGTGGAATTTGTTAGAACTGGTGAAACGTGGTGTGGATATGTGCGACTGCATTTTGCCTGCGAAGAATGCACAGGATGGATTAGTTTATACGAGCCGAGGCGTGCTCCGCTACAAGGGCGCGAAATTTGCGCACCAACACGATTTGCCGCTCGACCCGAACTGCGATTGCTATTGCTGCCGTAACTATAGCCGTGCGTATTTGCGCCATCTGTTCAAGGAAAAGGAACCGCTTGGCTGGACGCTTGCGGCGATTCACAATTTGCATTTCTACATCCACTTAATGAAGTCCGTGAAAGCTCATATCGCAGACGATACTTTTGAAGATTGGGCGGACGAGCAAATTCGCATGTTGCAGGAAAATGCGGAATAAAAGGGCGTAAAAAAGCACAAAACTTTAAAAAGCTTTGTGCGTTCAACTATGAAATGCGATGAATTAGGTTGGGCTTGCAGTTATTTGCCTACAAGGCCTTGATTTCTTCGATAGTAAATCCGGTCTGCTTAGAGATAATGTCCAAAGAAACACCATCGTCGCGAAAACCCTTTGCCATCGCTTTTTTCTCTTCGAATGCCTTAGCCTCGGCTTCCTTTCTTCCTTCTTCCTTGCTTTCGTGAAGATCAAATTCGTAAGTCATATACTTATTCCTTATGAAAGTATCGGTCTTGTAAAAGGACACCTGGTTGTTGATGGTTTCGGTTTCGCGAGAGTCCACATTGTTTGTTGCAAAGTACTTCATGTATGCCTTGACGACAGGATCTGTGAATTCCTCGTATTTTCTAAATATATAATAATTCTTGAAGGTGAGGTCATTTAATGTAATGTTGAAATCCTCCTTTGCCCTGTTCTCAAAATGGTAAACAGGGAATCCTCCGCCAAAAATGTCTACGGGGCATAGAAAGATAATATATTGTTCTCTGAGACTTGTGTAAAAATCTCCTTTGGAGAGGGCTACACCGTCGCCGACACTTTGGTAATACCGAGCCCTTTGCGGGAGTTCTTTGGTATCGACCATTTGCATCTCTAAATCAAAAGAACGGATGGCTTCTCCGTTTTCGTTTGTTTCGCGGGCAAAAACATCGTAACGGACTCCCTTGTGTTCTGCGTCGTAACTTAGGACAGCTTCTGGGATTGGTGTTTCAAGATGGTCAATTTTGATGCCTAGTAAATGCTCGATGAAGGGCTGCGCGATATGTTTGTTACTAAACACGAGTCCGAACATGATTGGGTCAGTGATGTCAAGTTCGTCAAAAGATTTTATGCTCATAAATTCGCCTTTAATTGTTTCGGGAGTCGTAATATATACGTGCAAATTTGGGAAAAGCTGTTTCCTGTAAATTTTGCAAACAACCGTTATCAAAATGCTTCATTTTGCCAACTGTTGATAGCAAATGTGTTTGTAACAAAGTATTGAAGATGTACTCTTGTTGTGGTGATCGTGTTGAATTGCGCCCTCTTAACGAGTTCACATGAAATAGGTTATAGTGTGTATGAAGCATATTGAAACACTGACAATCGGGAAAATTCTTGACGAAGAATTCTTTACTCCCATGGGTTTGTCTGCGGATAAGGTTGCTAAGGCAATCAATGTTCCGGTTTCAATGATTCAGGATATCCTTCATGACCGTAGGAGAATTACGGTTGATACATCCTTAAAGCAAGCCAAGTTCTTTGGCGTTTCCGACAACTATTTTATTTCTTTGCAAGATGATATCGATATCCGTAATTTGAAAGTTGAATTGGCAGAAGAACTGGGTAAAATCATGGCGATTGTAGCTGCCTAGATGGGATATTGGGATGATATATCCTTTCCTAATCTAATGAGCGTAATTCGATGTTCTTGTGTTTTTTGAATTCTTTTATGACATCATTCCAAGATTCATGTGTGTGTTTAGGGCTGTAAATGACAAAACAGCGAATGTCGGGAAAAGTTTTGGCAAATAGAGAAATGTTTTCGTTCAAATGAAAGAGAATTTCTTGTATACTTGGAATTTTCTTCCGTAAAATTTCGAATTGTTTAAGAATAAAGCTTGGATTCCAAGTGAAAATATTGTTATATTGATCTTTGAAGAACATGCTAGTTTGATCTTTATCCCAAATCCAATACCAGTCAAAATCTATAATATCATTTGTTTTTTTAGTTAGACATAAATCTTTATCAGTGAGTTGATTCTCAAAATTGGCTAGCCAATTTAGTTTATTAGCTACATCATTGATTTGAATGAAATTTGACTCATTAAGAATATATTTACAAAAGGGATCGTTTATGGCATTTTGCATTCCATAGGCAAAAGATCCCATAGTGTGTTTTGCAAAATAATCAAATCCAGATAAATCGTTTAGATAAATTGGTTCCTTGCAAATAAATCGAGTTCCTTTTAACGAATAATCGGGTCCATGCATGGATTTGGTAAATGTTATTTCTTCTATTTGAGTGTATTCCCATAAAAAGAAGTCTTTTTTCTTGTGACCTTGCTGCTTTATTCCAACGATCAAATAAATCTTTTGGCCTTTCAATTTTAAACAATCTCTTTTTTGTGAGACTAGGGAATACGAATCTTCGTTGATATTGTAAAAAAAAGTATCTTCTCCGGGTAGATGGTTTAATGCGTTAAAATTATGGTATTGAACATAGCAACATTTTTCAGAAGAATTTTCTTTTCGAGGCCACATCCTGTCCGGACTTGGCGGACACATCATTCTATTGTATTCGGGTTGCAACTCGTCAATTTTTGCGTATTCGTTTTCTGTTAGGCTTTCTCTATCGCATTCTAGAAGAACTTCAAATTTAAAATTCCCATAGGTTCCAGGTTGTGAAATCTGTTGGGTCAGACCGTATTTACAGAATGCTCTGCGGAGCGGATTTTCCTCATCAATATTTTTGATTTTATCAAGTGATTGTGTATGCTGCTTCCAACGGTTGGAAATATTGATAGACTGGCCAATGTAGCTTTTGCCATTAACCAAGTTTGTGATTTTATAAATTCCGCAGATTGATTTCATGGATTTCAAATTACATTTTTATTGAACAATTGAATTGTTTTGTATTTCTCCAAATACGTTTTCAAAGTTTTTTCTTGCAAAACGATATGATTCTACTGCTGTATGCAGCTTTTCTTTTACACTTTCCACTGTGATTAGCCCTAGTAAATCTAACGATTCTGCAATTTCGCATAAATCTTGCATGGCCATACAGTAATTATTGGCTACATCTTCGTTTTCAATATTATTTGCAAGTTCATAATTTTCGTCATCTTCATCGAAGTACATAGAAGGATCTTCTTTCATTAACTCCACTTCTTCTTTTGGAAAATTGACGTAATCGCATAGCTTAAGATAGGCTTCAAAATCAATTTCGTTTCCTTCGAGATCATAGTAAATGTTTTTATATGTTGGTTTGTAAATTTTTGTCCAGCAGATACGGCCATTGGTATAAAAAGTATCTTCTTGAACAACACCTAATCCTTTTAGATATCTTTTGTATGAAGGAATGTTATTGTCTACGAGATAGTGAATTTCGTAAGAATCATCTTTGTCTAAACAAAAATTTCCGCTTGGATAGTATGATTTTTCATATTGAAAAATTCTTTTTCCGTTTATGTATTTTTTTTCAGCTTTCAATCGACCTGTATCAGGGTAGTATTCTAAAATGAGACCATCTTTTTTTCCGTTAGCATATGTAGTTTCTAAAATTTTGATGCCATTCTGGTATTCAATAACGATACCTTCTTTTTTTCCGTTGGCAAAAGGTGTATGTTTTGAAAGGATCCCTTTGTAATACTCGTCTTCGATAACCTTTTTGCCGGATAAATACTGAATTCTTTTTACGTAGTTTCCGTTGACGTCGTATATAGTTTCCCAACCGTTTTTCTTGCCATTAAGCCATTCTGTTGATTTTACAACTTTACCGTTTAAATCTTTTTCCTCTATAAGTCCATTTTTCTGTGGCATACGGAACCTGTGTTTTTTAGTTGATGTCTTTAATATATATTCTGCTGTTTGTAAGTGAAAAATATGTCAAGTAGATTTTTTGATGTATTTAAAAATCTTGCATTTTTTTTGAAAGAATAATTTCGCGTTAGGGATAGTGACCCCTTGGGGCGGAGACTTGCTTGCAAGGCTCCGTTTTAGGAGGCTGGTGGTGAGCGAAGTAAAACCAACAGTCCCTAAAATATAGCCCGCCCCGTGTATGCACGGGGAACGCCCAAAGCGGAAAAGAGAATATTTAAAAAGGTAAATCGTTTTTCCCACCTTATAACAATATTTTCAACTTAAAAACAGAAGTTCGGTTTTCTGTGAGGGTGCCGAAAATTTCTAGATTTGGGCCCATGATCAGTATCACTAAGCTTTTGATGGACACCCCGAATTTTGGGGATTCTCTTCGTTATCAACCTCATGCGCACAAGGCGACAAATGGTGTGGGCGCAGGACGTGGCCCGGTGGTGGTGTGGAACTGCACCAAGACTTGCAACCTGAAGTGTGTGCATTGCTATGCGCGTTCTGAGGCGATTAAGTACCAGAACGAACTTACGCACGAAGAGGGAATCAAGCTTATTGATCAGCTTGCGGATTTTCATGTGCCGGTGATTTTGTTCAGCGGTGGCGAACCGCTTTTGCGCCCAGACTTTTTTGAACTTGCGAACTACGCGGCAAGCAAGGGCATCCGCCCGACGATTTCGACGAACGGCACCTGCATCACGCCGGATGTGGCTCAGAAGCTCAAGGCGATGGGCGTTGGCTATGTGGGCATCAGCTTGGATGGTTGCGAAGAAACTCACGACAAGTTCCGCGGCAAGCAGGGCGCGTACCAGATGGCTTTGCACGGGATCCGCAATTGTGTGGCGACGGGCCAGAAGGTTGGGCTCCGCTTTACGATTACGAAGTACAACTATCAAGACTTGAACGCCATTTTCGATTTGCTCGAAGCGGAAAACATTGATAGAGTTTGTTTCTATCACCTTGTCTATAGCGGTCGCGGAAGTGCGATGGTCGATAACGACTTGAATCACGAAGAGAGCCGCAAGGTGATGGACTTGATTATTGACCGCACTTTGGACTTTAAGAAGCGCGGCGTGAACAAGGAAATTTTGACCGTCGATAACCATGCCGATGCCGTTTATCTGTACCAGCGCATGAAGCGCGAAGATCCGGAACGCGCCGAAAAGATTTTGGATTTGATTAAGATGAACGGTGGCAACCGCAGTGGCATGGCATTTGGCAATATCGATAGCATTGGCAATGTGCATCCGGACCAGTTTACGCAATATATCACGCTCGGAAATGTTCGCGAACGCAGTTTTGGCGACATTTGGACAGACTTGTCAAATCCGATTATGGCTGGCCTCAAGAACCGCAAACCGCTTTTGAAGGGGCGTTGTCCGAAGTGTGCTTACTTGAATTTGTGCAACGGCAATTTCCGTACGCGTGCCGAAGCCGTTACTGGTGACTTCTGGGCCGAAGACCCCGCTTGCTATTTGACGGATGAAGAAATTGGGCTGTAAAGCCCCTCGCGAAGTGCCGCAAATGCTGAGCCAAAAACTTTTCGCGATTATTCAAGACGGCTTTCCGTTGGTGGAGCGCCCGTATAAGGCGCTTGCGGAAATGTTGAACGTTTCTGAACAAGAAGTTTTTGACGAAGTTGAGAAAATGCGCGCTTCTGGCGTAATTCGCCGTATCGGTGGCGTGTACGATTCCAAGAAACTCGGCTTTATTTCGAGACTTTGTGCAGGGAAGGTTCCGGCGTCGGAAAATGATTTTTCGGCAGAACATCATGCGCAAACGCCGATGGAAAAGTTCGCTGCAGTCGTGATGAGCGAACCCGCGATTACGCACAATTACATCCGTAGTCACGAATACAATGTTTGGTTTACGGTCATTGCTGAAAATGAATCTGCAATCCAGGCTGTTGTGGACCGCATGTGTTTGCAAACGGATTTGCACGATGTCCATGTCCTCACCGCCACGAAAAAGTATAAAATCAATACGGTGATGGGGAAGGGAACAAATCGTCATTCCGAGGACCGAAGGGCCGAAGAATCCAGTAAATTCCCCGGAACGCTCGATGATTCCGACAAGTCGCGCATCCACATCGCTTGTGATGACATCCCGCATACGCTCACTCCGTTTAAGGATTGGGGCGTTTCTTGCGATGAACTTCGCGAGGACCTTGCCGCCAAACGCATGCGTCGCTTTGGAGCAATCCTCCGTCATCAAGATGCGGGTTTCCCATGCAATGCGATGGTGTGCTTCTCTCGTCATTCTGAGGACCGAAGGGACGAAGAATCCAGTAAAATTAAATCTCTTGCGAAAAAGCATTTTGTTTCGCATTGTTACGAGCGTCCGGTTTTTGAAAATTTTCCTTACAATTTGTATGCAATGATGCATGCTCAGACGCCCGAAGAATTGAACAGCTATATCAAAGAATCCGTGGCTTTGCTTGATAATCCGGAATACGTCGTTCTCCATTCGCTCAAGGAACTCAAGAAAACGAGCTTTAGATTTTTTGCGTAGTCCAATCTTTTCTATCTTTGGACTATGCGCAAAATTTACATGGCAGGCATGAGCCACAAGGTGGCTGAAATCGCGATTCGCGAAAAGTTTTATATCCCGATGGATGTAAAGACCGAGGCGTTGACGCATTCTCCGTTTGATGAACTTTTGATTTTGGCAACGTGTAACCGCACGGAAGTCTATGTGGCGAGCGACCGTGAAATCACTGATGGTGAACTCGTTCGTTATGTGTGTGGACTTGCCCGTCAAGACTACGATGATTTTGCGAAGTTCTTTTATTTTAAGTCGGGTGATGATGTTGCGCACCATGTGATGAACGTGTGTGCGGGTCTTGATTCTGTAGCCATGGGCGAGGATCAGATTTTGCACCAGATTGGTCGTGCGTACGAAACGGCTCACCAGCTGAATGCGACGGGCAATACGCTGAACAAGCTTTTCCAGAGCGCAATCCATACGACAAAGCGTATCAAGACTGAGACGAATTTGAGCAAGCTCAGTTGCAATATTCCGTTCTTGGCGATGAAACAAGTGCAGAAGACTTTTGACGATCTTGAAAATCGTACTGTGTACATCGTGGGGCTTGGCGAAATGGGTTCGTTGATGCTCAAATATGTACAAGAGAATACGACCAAGATTTTTGCAAGTAGCAAGACTTTTGCGAATGCCGAAAAATTTGCAGATGTGCTTACTCCTGTGAAATTCGAAGACCGCTACGAAGTTCTTGGCAAGTGCGATGTCGTGATTCTTTGCAGCGCTTGTCAGGAACCGATTGTGACGAAAGATGAATTTGTTAAGGCTCTTGCTTTATATCATCCTGTGTATCGCGAAGACAACTCAGAAGGCGAGCGTTGCAAAAATGAAAAAGATCATTTTTATAACCGAGCCGAAGAGTTGGGGCTGCATGCAGCCCCATCCAGTGAAGGTTTGTCTGCTGTGACCACCCCTTCAAAGCGATTGATTATCGATCTCGGTAGCCCGCGCAATGCTGAAGCTTCTATTGGCGAACTTCCGGGTGTTGAATACGTCTGCGTTGATGACCTTGAAAAAATCGTCTCAGAAAACCGGCGTTTGCGCATGATTGAACTTGATGCGGCTCAGAAAATCTTGAAAGAAGGTCTCGACGAATTCTTGCATTGGAACCGCATGGACGAGGTTTCTAAGCAAATTCATTTGCATGCCGAGAAAATGCTTACGACGGCAAATGAAGAATCTGAAAAGTTATTGCGCTCTATGCCGGAACTTTCGGAAGATGATCGCCACCGCATCCAGATGATGTACGAACGATTTGCGAAGAAAATGGCAAATGACTTTCTGTATAAAGTCAAAGCCGAAAATTCTCCTGAAGATGTGCAGGTTTTCCTGAAGTGTTTGGATTCGAAATCTCCTAGAAATTAGAGGAGGCTTGCTGTGAGTGACTTGAAATTACGTATTGCAACGCGCAAGAGCGCTTTGGCTTTGGCCCAGACGACGATGGCGGCAGATGCTATTGTCGCTGCGAATGCGGCTGCAGAACCGTTGACTTATGAGCTAGTCTCTATGACAACCGAAGGCGATCGTCGTTTGGATAAGTCGTTGGCGAGCTTTGGCGGCAAGGGCGTGTTCATCAAGGAACTAGAAATTGCACTCCTCGAAGATCGTGCCGATATTGCGATTCACAGTTTGAAGGATATGCCTGCCGAAGTGCTGCCGCAGTTCAAACTTGCTGCAGTCCTCAAACGTGAAGACCCGCGAGATGCGTTCCTTTCGCGTGGTGGTGCTGCTGGGGTCCGCTTTATGGATTTGCCGGCTGGCGCTTGCGTGGGTACGGGTAGTATTCGCCGTGTGGTACAGCTCAAAGCGCTCCGCCCGGATTTGGAATATGTGCCGATTCGCGGAAACATCCAGACTCGCATTGGCAAACTTGCGGAACTTGATGGTGTTGTGCTTGCGGCGGCAGGGCTTAAGCGTATGGGGCTTGCTGACCAGGTAACGGAATATTTTAGCACCGAACAGATGCTCCCCGCAAGTGGTCAGGGAATCCTCGCGATTGAAACTCTTGCCGATTCTGACACTTGTCATCCTGAGCGAAGCACTGTGTGCGAAGTCGAAGGATCGAGGGCGATTTGTAACGACCTTGCGCAGATTCTCGCTCGCGTGAACGATGTTGCGACATTCTGCATCGCTTCTGCTGAAATGGCGTATTTAAAGGCGCTCAATGCCGGTTGCCAATTCCCGGTGGCAAGTTTCGCGGAATTTATTTCCGATGATAGTGCTAAAAATCGCGGCACTTGTGGCGCACTCGAAGAGAATGCTAATAGAATTGCGCAGACTTTGAAAATCCGCGGTATTTACTGGGACGAAAAATCAGAAAAACTGCTCCGTGCAGAAAACTCGGGCGCGCTTGATTTGAACTCTGCGGATTGCGTTCTGCATGCTAAGAACTTGGGCGTTGAACTTGCCCGCGAAATTCAAAAGCAATTATAAATAGCGCTGTCTTCCTGGCCTTTTTGTCACCCCGGATTTGTACAAGTACAAAGCCCTTCGGCTCAGCTATGAAAATGCAAGCATTTTCGCAGCGTTCGCCTTGGTTGCTTTTATTTCGGGGCGGAATCGCCATCTTGTATCGCAAAAAAATCCCGCGCATTTTGGATGTGCGGGACTACTTTCTTTAGTCAAATCTTTTCGTTATTGCGAGTCGCAGAGCAACGTGGCAATTTATACGTTACTTTTTTTCAGGCTTCGATACAACGGGCTTGATTCGTTTGCCGCAAAGCGTTACGATAATTCCAGCCTGTGCGAACATGTAATAAGCTGTATCTCGGCTGTTGTTCAGCGTGGACTTCGGATCGTAATCGTCCTTGGTCACGAATACTTCGGCAACGCCCGAAAGGCTAATGTCCAATGAGCAGCGTTCGCACGGAAATCCAATCACGTAGAGCTTGGAACCCGGAGGAACCTTACCGCGGGCATAGTGGAGCGCGTTGATTTCGGCATGGACCATGAACGGATACTTGTTCGCCTCGAATTCGTGGTGGCTCAAAAGCTCACCTGAGTCGGCGTCTAGCAAATCGTAAGCGAGGAGTTGCTTTTCGCGCGTGTACGGAACGGTCTCGTCGTCGAATCCGGCCGGAGCTCCATTGTAACCCGTGCTAATAACACGCCCGTCGGCGCTCACAAGAACGGCACCCATTTGGGTGTTTTGGTCTTTGGAAAGGCGTGCCTGGGCACACATCATCTGTGTATAGACTTCGTCGCGAAGCTTTGCTCTAGAACTATTCATGCTAAAAAATATAGGCAAAATTTTAATGGCGAAGTTTTTCTAAATTTGGTTTCGATGGAAAATTCGAATCATTTTGGCAAAGTTTATTTGATTGGCGCGGGCCCTGGCGATCCTGGGCTTTTAACCGTGCGCGGAAAGACGATTCTTGAAAAAGCCGATGTTGTGGTTTACGATCGTTTGGTTTCACCGGGTGTGCTCTCGTTATGTAATCCGAAAGCAAAGATGGTGGATGTGGGTAAAATGCCGACGCACCACAAGGTGAAACAGTCCGAAATTAATAAACTCCTGGTAAAATTTGCCGTTGAAATGCCGGGCGCGACCGTAGCTCGTTTGAAGGGCGGCGACCCGTTTGTGTTTGGGCGTGGTGGCGAGGAGGCTTTGGAACTTGTCGCTGCTGGAGTCGAATTTGAAGTTGTGCCTGGCGTGACCTCTGCCATCGCTGTGCCTGCCTATGCGGGCATTCCCGTGAGCCATCGTGGAATTGCAACAAGTTTCCATATCATCACAGGGCATGAAAAAGCCGAGGCTGGTGATTCGCTTTCTTTAGACTTTGAAAATCTCGCGAAGTGCCAGGGGACGCTCATCTTTTTGATGGGCATTGCCAATATGGACTTTATTGCACGTCGTTTAATCGAGTGTGGCAAAGACCCGAAGACTCCGCTTGCGTTTATCGAAAAAGGGACAACCCCGAACCAGCGTACCGTTATGGCAACGCTTGAAACAGCGGGCGAGACCATTGTCCGTGAAAATGTGACTGCACCCGCAATTACGATTATGGGTGGTGTGGTTGAACTTGGCAAGACTCTTGCGTGGAAAAAGAATTTGCCGCTTTCGGGCAAGCGCTTGGTTGTAACGCGTGCCGCAAAACAATCTAGTGGGATTACTGCTCGACTGACAGCTCTCGGTGCCGAAGTTATCGAAACTCCGATGATTGAGACACGGGATGTTTTCCCTTGTTGTCATGCCGGACTCCGTTCCGGCATCTCCAATTCTTCTGAAAATATGGTTGCTGAGCCTGTCGAATTCGAAGACCTCAAAAATTTTGACATTCTCGCTTTCACAAGCACGAATGGTGTTGAATCTTTCTTTACGCAGTTGCTCGCTTCGGGTAATGACATTCGCATTCTAGCTGGCAAGAAAATTGCAAGTGTCGGAAAAATCACCGAAAAGAAGTTGCTTGAATACGGCATCCGTTGCGATTACGTTCCTAAAGACCACACCGGCGAAGGACTAGGTTTGTTGTTGCGCGAAGTGGTTGACGACGAATCTCGTATTCTTCTTTTGCAAGGCAATCTTGCAGACGATACTTTGCTCAAACTCTTACCGAAAGCAACCCGCTGGACGGTTTACGAAACACTGCCGGTTGCTGAACTCCCTGAATGGAAATGTGAAGCTATTGCCTCAGCCGATGCAATCGTCTTCGCCAGTTCTAGCGCTGTCGAGAATTTTTGTGCTGTCATCCCCGCGAAGGCGGGGATCTCCTTTGACCATTGCCCACATACTTCATTCTGTATTGGTCGCATGACTGAAGCTTCCGCGAAAAAGCATGGCTTTGAAACGGTCACCTCTGATGAAACAACGATGGATTCGCTCGTCAAAAAAATCGTGAAGTATTACACGATGGGGGAGAATGCTTAATGAAAGCTATTCTTATCATCGCTCATCATTGCATTTTGCCGGGTGCGTACAAAGGATTCGAAGAAATTCTCGACCGCTTGCATCATGACTTGCCGGGTACGCGCGTGGCGAGCACAAGTTTGTTAGATTTGGAAAACGACCTCCGCACGCTTTTGCGCGAAGACGTAGAATCGGTGACGCTTCTGCCGTATTTGCTGTTGAATGGCCAGCATACAAAGAATGATGTGCCGCGAGTGGTTGCAAAATTGCAGGCGGAATTTCCGCAAATTCCGATTACGCTTTTGCCTTGCCTTGGCGATTGGAAAGAATTTTCGAGCATGGTTGTGTGCGGTATTCGCAATGCACAGAATGAAATTTCTCAAAGCGCCGCTGGTGTGACCTCGCTACTCAAAGCTCCACAGGAGCGCTCCCATAGCTCAAACCTCTTCTCCATCGAGCTGAATCTCGAAGGGCGTAACGTTCTCGTTGTGGGCGGTGGCCGCATTGCTCTGCGCAAGGTGAAAACGCTTATCCCGACCGGTGCTCATATTACTGTTGTCGCTCCGCAATTCGACCCCGAATTTAGTGCGCTTTGTCGTCATTCTGAACGAAGTGAAGAATCCAGTTGTTTCTCGAATTCAGCATCTGTAGAGCCCTCTTCTATCACATTAAAGCAGCGCCCTTACGAACCGCTTGATTTGCGTTGTGTTTTCATGGTTTTCATTTGTACCGACCAGCCTGCCGTCAATGCCCAAGTTTCTAACGATGCACGCGCTCGTCGCATTCTCGTGAATAATGCTTGCGATTACCTCGATGGTGATTTCATTGTGCCTGCCCGCATGGATTTTGGCGAAAACATTGCCGTGACCGTCTCCACGCAGGGCCGTGCCCCTTCGCTCGCCAAGAAACTCAAGCAGAAAATCCAGACCGAATGGGCAGAAGACCTTGTGCAAATTGAAAAAGATTTCAAAAAGGAATAGTTATTATGATTATTCGTCCTCGTCGTTTACGTAGAAATGAAGTTATCCGCAACATGGTTGCAGAAACTGCTGTAAATCCCGATGCCCTCGTTTACCCGATGTTCGTGGTTGAAGGAACGGGCGTCAAAGAAGAAATCCCGTCCATGCCGAACCAGTTCCGTTTCTCGATTGATGAAATCTTGAAGGAACTTGAAAGCTGTGTCGCGCTTGGCATCAAGTCCATTTTGCTGTTCGGTATCCCGGATCACAAGGACGAAATGGCGACTTCGGCTTATGATAAGAATGGCATTGTGCAGCGGGCCGTGCGTGCTATCAAGGCAAAGTTTCCGAGCTTGTACGTGATTACGGACGTGTGCCTTTGCGAATACATGAGTCATGGCCATTGCGGCATCATCAAGGATGGCGATGTGGATAACGATCCAACGCTTGAACTTTTGGCTAAGACCGCTGTTTCGCAGGTGGCTGCCGGTGCCGACATGGTGGCTCCGAGTGACATGATGGATGGCCACATCACGGCTCTCCGCGAAGCTCTTGACAATGCAGGCTTTACAAATACGCCGATTATGGGTTACAGCGCGAAGTTCGCTAGCGCTTATTATGGTCCGTTCCGCGATGCCGCTGATTCCGCTCCGCATTTCGGCAACCGCAAGAGCTATCAGATGGACGTGCGCAATGGTCGCGAAGCGCTCCATGAAGTGGAACTTGATCTTGAAGAAGGTGCAGATATCGTGATGGTAAAGCCTGGCCTCGCATTTCTCGATGTGCTTCGCCAGACGGCTGAAATCAGCAATGTGCCGGTCGCTGTGTATAACGTAAGTGGTGAATATTCGATGGTCAAGGCTGCTGCAAAAATGGGCTGGATTGACGAAAAATCGATTATCCGCGAAAACATGATTGCGTTCAAGCGTGCTGGTGCAGATATCATCATCACGTATCATGCCAAGGAAATTTTGGAAAATAAAATTCTGTAAAATAAGATTTTGTAAAAAGGCGATCCCGGAACAGAGTCCGGGATGACAATTAAAAAGGGATGCTAAAATGAAAGAATACGAAGCTTTCTTGAAAAATCTCGGTGTCACAAACGCTATTGCTCAGGACATCGTTGAAATTGCGACAGTGCTTATTGTTATCGCCATTATCTTGGCGATTATAAAGTTTATTCTTAGTTTCGCGATTAGAAAGGGCGCAGATGAATCGGTAAAGCCGTTGCTTTATTCGTTGTTCTCTTATGCGCTGTACATTGTCGGCTTGCTCATGATTCTGCATATTCTCGGTGTGAATACCGCTGGAATCGTGACTGTGATTGGTGCTGCTTCTCTTGCCATTGGCCTTGCTTTGAAGGATACGCTTGGTAACATTGCGTCGGGAATTCTTTTGCTGTTCCTCCATCCGTTCCGCGCTTCGGATTATATCGAATGTGGTTCTTTGAAGGGAAAAATTGTAGGCGTGGGGCTTTTCAACACGACGCTTATCTCGTTGGATGGTCTTTACGTTTCTGCTCCGAACAGCATGCTGTGGGGAGCTCCGATTGTCAACTTTAGCCGCAATCCGAGCCGCCGCCTTGATTTGGCTTTTGGCATTGATTATGCGGATTCTGCTGAAAAGGCGATGAACGAAATGAAACAACTTGTGAATGCGGACCCGGAAGTCCTGAAAAATCCGGAACCGTCGTTCTTTGTTTCGTCGCTGGATGATAGCGCTGTTGCCGTGAACATGAGAGTCTGGGTTAAGACCGCAAATTACTGGGATATGCGTTGCAAGTACATGAAGGCTGTGAAGGAACGCTTTGACGAAGTCGGTATTTCTATCCCGTTCCCGCAGCGCGTGGTACATATCGTTAAGGAGTAGTTATATGAATCACTCTTTGAGCGAAAAGTTGTTTGCAGAAGCAAAGACGCTCATGCCGGGCGGCGTGAACAGTCCTGTGCGTGCGTTTAGCAATGTGGGGGCGACGCCTCCGTTTATCAAGCGTGCCAAGGGCAGCCACATTTACGATGTGGATGGCAACGATTACATTGATTACGTGGGCAGCTGGGGCCCGATGCTTTTGGGGCATGCGCACGATGCAGTGATTAAGGCTGTTGCCGATACGGCTCAGAATGGCCTCAGTTTTGGCGCCCCGTGCGGTCTTGAATCGGAACTTGCAAAGCTTGTGATGTCGCTTGTTCCGAGCGTCGAGATGATTCGCATGGTGAACAGCGGCACTGAAGCGACGATGAGTGCGATTCGTGCGGCTCGCGGTTTTACCGGTCGCGATAAGATTGTGAAGTTCGAAGGCTGCTATCACGGCCATAGCGATAGCTTGCTCATCAAGGCGGGTTCTGGAATGCTCACGACGGGCAAGCCGAGCAGTAAGGGTGTGCCTGCGGATTTGGCAAAGTACACGCTCACGCTCCAGTACAACGATGTGGCTGGCGTTAAGGAACTTTTCGATAAGATTGGCGACGAAATCGCAGGCGTGATTGTTGAACCGGTGGCTGGCAACATGGGTGTTGTCCCTGCGAAGCCGGAGTTCTTGCAGACGCTTTCCGAAGAAACTAAAAAACATGGTGCTTTGCTCATTGTCGATGAAGTCATGACCGGTTTCCGTGTCGGGATTCATTGCGCACAAGGTCTCTATGGCATTAAGCCGGACCTTACGACGTTTGGCAAGATTATTGGCGGTGGCATGCCGGTGGGTGCTTATGGCGGCCGCTTGGACGTGATGCAACAAATTGCTCCGCTCGGTGGAATTTACCAGGCGGGTACGCTTTCGGGGAACCCGGTCGCGATGGCGGCAGGGCTTGCAACGATGCGCGAACTTTCAACGCATCCTGAACATTACGTGCATGCCGAAGCCATGACGAAACGCTTGATTACTGGGCTTAAGACCGCTGCAACTGAAGCGGGGATTCCGCTTGCGACAAACCAAGTCGGTTCTATGGGCTGCATCTTCTTTACCGAAGGTCCGGTCACGTGTTTTGCCGACGTGCAAAAATCCGATTTGAAACTTTTCCGCAAGTATTTCCTCGGCATGCTTGACGAAGGATTCTACTTTGCGCCGAGCCAGTTCGAAGCCATCTTCGTGAGCGCCGCTCACACCGAAGATGAAATCGACCGTACCATTGAAGCCGCGAAGCGCGTGTTCAAAAAATTATAGCGGCGGCGCATTTTTTTGCGCATTCCCAGCGGTCCGCGCATCTTGTTAAAACGAACACATCTCGCAAAAAACGCACCCCGAAGGGTGCGTTTTTCATTACTTTTCCTCAGACGTTTCGCTTGCGGCGTTTTCCGCATTCGCTTCGTCCGGCGCAGTCACATTCTCGGCGGTATCCTTGTCGCGGATGGTCGCTCGGCGAATCTTTCCGCTAATCGTCTTTGGCAGTTCCGTCACAAAGTCAATGATGCGCGGGCTCTTGTAGCTTGCGGCAATGTTCTTTGCAAAGAGCTGGATTTCCTTCGCAAGTTCCTTGGAGGCTTCGTAGCCCTTCTGCAAAACGACCGTTGCCTTGACCGCTTGACCGCGAGACTTATCTTCAACGCCTGTTACAGCGACTTCCAAAACGGCAGGGTGCTTGTGCAACACTTCTTCCACTTCGAAGGGGCTGATGCGGTAACCGGAGCTCTTGATCAAGTCATCGGTGCGGCCCACGAACCAGAAGAATCCGTCCTTGTCTCTGTAAGCCGTATCGCCTGTGTGGTACACGCCGCCTTCAAAGACTTTCTCGGTGCGTTCTGCATCGCGGTAGTAACCGCCGAACATGCCAAAAGGCTTGCCCTGGTCAATCTTGATGATAAGTTCACCGACTTCTTCGGCGGCACAGGGTTTACCTTCGGCATTGATGATTTCCATCTGGTAGCCTGGAGAGGGTTTGCCGATAGAACCCGGATGCGGTTCGCTAAAGCCAAAGTTACCCGTGGTAAGCGTAAGCTCGGTCTGTCCGTAGCCTTCCTGCATGCGGATGCCCGTCTGCTCATAGAACCTGTTGTAAATATCCAAGTTCAATGCTTCGCCTGCGGTGGTGCAGTATTGCAAACTCGAAAGATCGTACTTGCTGAGGCCATGCTGCAAAATGTAGCGGTATACGGTCGGCGGTGCGCAGAATGTCGTCACCTTGTATTCCGCCATCTTCTCGAGGAGTTTGCCCGGGATGAACGTGGTCATGTCGTAAGTGAATACGGCGCTTCCAGCAATCCACTGTCCGTAAATCTTGCCCCAGAGAGCCTTGGCCCAGCCTGTTTCGGCAACGGTCAAGTGACGGCCACCGTCCACAACGTGTTGCCAGTACTTGGCGGTTACAATGTGTCCGAGCGGGTAGGTGTACGTGTGTGCCACCATCTTCGGATTTGAGCTCGTGCCGCTCGTGAAATAGACAATCATGATGTCGTCGTTATGCGTAGCTGCATCGCCAACGGGGCGTTCAAACGTCGATGGGAAAAGTTCATAGTCGTCGTAGAAGCTAATCCAGTTCTGGCGAGCGGTCTGGCCGACTGTCACGAGCTTTTCGACCGATTCACACTTGGATTTTGCCTTGTCCACTTCCTTTTGCAAGGCGGGGTCGTCGTATGTTACGACCATCTTGATTTCGGCGGCGTTGAATCGGTATTCCAAATCCTCGGCGGCGAGCATGTTCGTTGCCGGGATGGCGATTGCGCCAATGCGGTGCAGAGCGAGCAAGAAAAACCAGAATTCGTAGCGGCGGCGCAAAATGAGCATCACGCGGTCGCCCTTCTGGATACCTTGTTCTACAAGGAAATTCGCCGTGCGCTGGGAGGCAAGCGACAAGTCCTTGAACGTGTAAATGTGGCTTTCGTCGTTGTCGTCACACCACACGAGGGCTTCACGCTTCGGCTCCGTCTTGGCATATTCGTCAACAACGTCATAAGCGAAGTTAAAATCGTTCGGAATCGTTATCTTGAAATTTTTATACAAGTCTTCATAAGACTTGTAATCAATTTTAAATAGAAACTTATTTAAAATCATTTGTGCGAAGTCCTGAAATTACAAGTCCTTGTACATGATTTTTTCGCGCAAGGTCGAAATGTAGCGCACCATGTTCAAAATGCGTTTTTCTCCAATCGTTCTGAAGTCTTTATCGTGGAACACCAGACGGTGGACTCCACCCGGCAAGAGCATACGAAGGCAGGCGTAAGTCTGCGCGATACCGAGAATCGGGGTGGGCAAAATCGAGAAGCTAAGCGTTGCGGAATTCGTCTTCTTGATGTTGCCTTTGACCTTTTGGTAAATGCCGTGGAAATCTTCGTAGTAGTCGAAAATTTCGAGAGCCTGTTCCTTGAGGTACTTGTTGCCAAACCAAATCGGCGGGATAAAGCCAGAGGGCTTGCCGTTGCCGTGAGCCTTCCACAGTGCAAGACTGCGCTTGAGGAGCGCCTGCGTGAAGCGTTCGTCGATGCCTGCAAATTCTGCTTCGTTGTTCGAAACGAGGAGCGCTAGCTTGCCTGCAATGCTACGGTTCAGCGAGAGGTCTGCGCGGTGGCGTGCACCGTGGAGCATGATCTCGTAGCCTTCCTTGACAAACTTGTCGAGTTCTTCGCGGAACTGTTCGGCTTCGGATTCCGGGGCTGCACCAAAAGCGGGGATGACCGCAATGCTGATGGGGGAGCCTGCTGCTTCTGCAAGCTTTCTGATCTGGACGGACGCCTTCTTGAAGTTGTTCACGCTAAAGCTGTGGTAGCAAAGGATGAACTTCTTCTTCTTCTGGAAGGTCGCTTCGGCCGCTTGGATGTCGGCGATATCTTTATTCTGTTCCATAAGCTACTCTTGTTCCTTAGTTTTAGTGGAAACTTCTTCTTCCAACTTCTGCGAAATGAAGAGGTGGTAGAAAAAGAACAGTATTGCGCTGCAAATGGTTGCTTTAATCCAGGATTTGAAAAGCCAATCAGACATAGCGGCTCCTTTGTTAATCTTTAAATTTTTTGATGACGACGATACCGTTGTGACCGCCAAAGCCAAGCGATGCAGATACTGCAACATCGATGTTTCCTTCGATGCCTTTGTGCGGCACGTAGTCGAGGTCGCATTCTGCGTCCGGGTTGTCGAGGTTGATGGTGGCGGGGTAGAACGAATCGCGGATGGCAAGCGTGCTAATCATCGCTTCGATAACGCCTGCTGCACCGACGCAGTGGCCGGTCATGCTCTTGGTGCTAGAGACCTTGATCTTGTAGGCGTGTTCGCCGAGTGCAATCTTGAGCATTTGCGTTTCGGTGAGGTCGTTCAAATGCGTCGAGGTACCGTGGGCATTGTAGTAGTCCACATCCGTCGGGGCGATACCCGCATCCTTCATAGCCTTGATCATTGCCTTGGCGCAAGTTTCTCCACCCGGGCGCGGGCTTGTGATGTGGTAAGCGTCAGCTGAAGAACCGTAACCGGCGACTTCGGCGTAAATCTTTGCACCGCGGGCCTTGGCGTGTTCGAGTTCTTCGAGCACGAGGATGGCTCCTGCTTCACCCATGACAAAACCGCTGCGGTCCTTGTCGAACGGGCGGGAAGCCTTTTCCGGGGCGTCGTTGAACTTGTCGGTGAGGGCGTGCATGCCTGCAAAGCTCTTGATGGAGTAGTCTGTGATGGCGCTTTCGGAACCGCCGGCGAGGCAGACGTCGAGTCGACCCGAGCGGACGGCGTCAAGGGCAACGCCGATGGCGTCCGTGCCGGAGGCACAGGCGGTGCAGACCGTCCAGGCAGAGCCTGTGATGCCAAGAGCGATGGATACGTTGGCGCATGCTTCGTTTGCAATCAGTTCGGGCATGGCGAGCGGCGAGACGCGACGGCGACCGCCTTCGAGGTACTTGCAATAAGTTTCTTCAACAACGTCCATACCAGCAAGTCCGTTACCAGCGACAATACCAGTCGTGTCGGCGGCGATTTCTTCCTTCGTTAAGCTTGCGTCCTTGACTGCTTCGTTTGCGGCGGCGACGAGGAATTGTGTGAAGCGTGCCATGCGGCGGGCTTCCTTCGGGTCAATTCCGTGTTCTTCAGGCTTAAAATCCTTGACTTCTGCCGCAATTTTCACTGGGCAGTTCGTGGCATCGAACAATGTGATCGGACCGATGCCGCATTTGCCTGCCTTAATGGCGTTCCAAAGTTCGGGGGCGGACTTGCCTACGGGGGTCACCGCACCCATACCAGTAATAACAACTCTTCTTCTATTCATAAAAATCTACAGTGTAATTTCTAATCCTGCATTGTCATTCCCGCCACTGAGCGGGAATCTCCTTTTCGGATCATTCTATTTTAAGATAGTATTTTTGCTATAGTAAATGTAATTATATAGTGGTATAATAGGATATATTTGCTTTTTCTATATTTATTTGTGGAAAAACATTTTGAATGAGGTCTATGGCATGATCGTCTCTTGGATGACAACGAATAAGTGTAACTTGACGTGCAAACACTGCTATCAGGACGCAGGCGAAAACAAGTCTGCCGAACTCACGACATCAGAAGCGCTCAAGCTCATTGACGAAATTGCAAAGGCCGGATTCAAGATCATGATTTTCAGCGGTGGCGAACCGATGACGCGCCCGGATATCGTGGAACTTGTGGCTCATGCCCGCGAACGTGGACTCCGCCCGGTGTTCGGTACCAACGGAACGCTCATCACGCACGATTTGGCGTTCAAGCTCAAGGAAGCGGGTGCTATGGCCATGGGTATAAGCGTTGATAGCATTGATCCCAAGCGTCATAACGATTTCCGTGGTCTTCCGAACGCCTTTGAACTCACGTTGATGGGCATTGAAAACTGCAAGGCGGCTGGCCTCCCATTTCAGATCCACACAACAATTATGGACTGGAACCAGAACGAAATCTTCGACATCATGGACTGGGTCAAGGAAATCGGTGCCGTGAACCATCAGATCTTCTTCCTCATCCCGGTGGGTCGAGGCAAGGAAATCGAAGGCCATGCGCTCCGCGTTGCCGAATACGAAGGCCTCCTCCGCAAGATTATGGAAAAGAGCCGCACGCTCGGAATCCCGGTCAAGCCGACTTGCGCCCCGCAGTTCCTGCGCATTGCAGACCAACTCGACATCAAGACGCGTTACAGCCGTGGTTGCCTTGCGGGCCTTGACTACTGCATCGTAAGCCCGATTGGCAAGGTGCGTCCCTGCGCTTACATGATGGAAGAAGCGGGCGATGTTCACGATACGCCGTTTGACGAAATCTGGGCAAATGCCGAAATCTTCAAGCAGTTGCGTACAAAGGCATACAAGGGCGCTTGCAGTAAGTGCAAATTCAACGACCGCTGTGGCGGTTGCCGCGCCCGTGCCGCTTACTACCACGATGGCGACTACATGCAAGAAGACTCCTACTGCGCCTACGGAAGAGGGTTGAAGTAGGTATGAATAACGTAACCGATAGCAACGCCAATCTCTCGTCACTCGCCAAGGTTGGTGAGCCTGTCGAACCACGTCTTTCGTCTGATGATGAACGTTTCATGCGTATGGCGCTTCGTCAGGCGCAGATTGCTTTTGACATGAAGGAAATCCCCATCGGTTGCGTGATTGTAAAAGACGGAGTCGTGATAGGGAAGGGCTACAATCAAGTCGAACAGCTTAAGGACGCGACCGCCCATGCCGAAATCATTGCCATTGGCACTGCCGCAAGCACGCTTGACAACTGGCGCTTGGATGGTTGCACGCTTTACGTGACGCTCGAACCATGCCCTATGTGCGCAGGAGCCATTCTCAATAGCCGTGTTTCCCGCATTGTTTACGGTTCTCCGGATTCCCGTTTCGGCGGCTGCGGCACCACCATCGACGTCATTACCGGCAATGCTCTCAAGCGCGCGGTTGAAGTCACGGGTGGCGTTCTCGCAGACGAATGCCTTGGCCTTCTGAAAGGCTTTTTCCAGCAGATGCGCCTTGAAAAAGGCGATACTGGCGCAAAACCACCTACTCCGTGATATTTTTTACTTAAATTTAATGCATGAATTTTACCAAGTTTAGCGCATTCTCCGCGCTCTCAACACTCTCTATTGCGCTATTGACACTTTGTTCCTGCGAACGGAACGAAATCCATCTTTCTTTTAACACGCAAACCGTTTCCCCGCAGACGTTCGTTCTCGAATCGACGCTGAATGCAAGCATTCCTGGCGATTCCATCAACGAACCTGAATCCATGCGAACCCACGTGAATGTTCGCAGCACGATGAGCCTCCTCATGTCGTATGACGATGGCTCGGGCCGCTTCGAGATGAAAATCGATTCCGTCGATTACACCAGCGACAAGCGCTCTGTCGATGAATTCCGCAATATTGAAAAGTATTTATCCATTCAGAATTTCCAGTTCAAGCTCGATCACGATGGCATCATCACCGATCCGACTATCGAAAATGCGCTTGATATGCCTTCCGAAGACGAACTGAATCTGATTCCGCTTTTCCTCAAGGCTCAGCCGCTTCTCCCCGAAAAGCCGGTCAAGCTTGGTGAATCCTGGGAACGCCAGATGCCGATTTTCGGCAAGGGTAATAGTTCCACGACCGTTTATAAGACATTCACGCTGCAAGACGTTTTCCTTCAGGATGGCGTTCGCATGGCTAAAATCCATATGGGTGTGAAATACCTCGAACTCCCGGACACGACTTCGAATTTACAGCTGAAGAGTAGCGACTATGTCGTTGGCGATGGCATGGTTCTCTTTGATGTCACTCATGGAATCATCTCGTCTGCCGAAATGAATCTCGTGGCAGTTATTGATGTTCGCGACCTTGTCGCTGGTGATACGCTTCCGAGCATGAACGTCAATCAGAAAATCACCTTGAGGAACGTTCAATGAAAAATTTAATCTGTTCCTCTCTCGTGGCTGTGGCGACAATTGCTAGTGTGGCTTTCGCTTCGGGTATGCCGTTCCCGGTGGCCGAAAACAACAAGGTCTTTTTGCAAGAAAAGGATAGCCCTTACGTGCTCGAACAGAGCGTGGTTGTCGGCGCTACGGATACGCTAGTCATTGAACCGGGTGTGACTGTGTTGATGGGCGAGTTTGCAAAGCTCATGATTCAGGGCTCGGTGAAAATTGCGGGTACAAACGATAAACCCGTTGTCTTTAGCGGAGCGGATTCCGTGGCTAACTGGAATGGTTTCCACATCATGTCTAGCGCGGGGGCTTTTGAAATTAAGAACTTGACTGTCGAGAATGCATTCCGCAATACGATTTTCCGTTCTAGCGGTACTCTCGAGAACGTCAATTTCTTCAATAACTATTATGGCCTCTGGGTCGATGAAAGCCCCAATGTGACGCTTGCCCGTTGCACGTTTGCTCATAACCGTTATGCCTTGTCTGTGAGGGCCGGTCGTGTCGTTTCGAACGGTACAAGCATCTCCGAAAACGTCTATGGTCTTTATCTCGAAACCGAAGGCAAGCTCGATGGCGATACGGACTTGATCCGCAATAATCAGGAATCCGATATCCGCAGTGAAGCTGCTGATTTGAAGACGAGTAAAAAGCGCGTCCGCCGCAACGTGTGGCACAACATCGAAGCGCGTTTCTAAGAGGTAGTCGTGGAAGAAGCTTTCCGTAGAGCCATACGTAAGATGACAGGGGCAAGCGTACGCTTGGCCGTGCGTCCGAATCGCTCGGCTATTGTCGCGACGCTTTCTCAGTCCATGATGGTCACGTGGTCGATTGCGCTCTTTGAACATCTCGACGCCATGCTCAACAATCCGGATGCAAATGTCGGCAGTTCCGAACTTATCTCATACAGCGAGTCTGCCTGGAAACTTTGCGAATCGGGCTTCCCGCAGATTTTCAAGGATTGCGAAAAACTTTATAGCGAGTTCCGCGCCAAGTGGATCCAGCGCTTCTCGACAGATGAAGTCTTGCGACTCTTGCTTGAAGGCGGTGATTTCTTGGTCCATGATGAAGAAAAGGGCTGGGCTCTTACGGTCAAGAACAACAAGCAGGACATCAACAATTTTTATTCGGCGACGATTCACTTGCTTGTGAGCGATGCCGAACCGTTGTTTGTGCGTATGCACGGCCGTGTGATGCAGTTGCAAGAAAAACTTTGCAAGTATTGGCTTTCTGAAAGTGCGGTGGACCCGGTGTCGAAGCTTTTGCCGTGCCTTGAAGCTTCGCTTCGCGAAAAAGAAAACGCCATGGTTGTCTCGCTCCGTACGTCCTTGAACTCGCTTGCGAAAAAACGTTTTGCGGCGGCGTTTGCCTCTAAAGGTCCGGTCCGTTACTATTCGTCCGCGATGTCTTGTGCCCGCAATGTGGGCCGCTACTGGAACCCGCATTACGCATACGAAAACTGCTTCCTTGCATTTACGGATGATTTTTGTGATTACGCCCAAGGGCTTACGACTCAGGTTATCGAATGGTACCAGAGCAAGTGGTCTCTTTTCCTTCGCGGGTTCTCTCGCGGTCAGTTGAACTTGTTTGAAACAGTCGCTCCTTATCAAGCGCAGAATGTGTAGGTAAAAAATGAAAAATGCATTCAATACGATTCTTATTTTGACGGTGGTGGGTTTTATAGCCCTTATCGCAGGCGCTCTTTACTTTGGCGCCCCGGCATTTGGTTGGATCATCATGATCGCCATCATGGCTGTTTACTTGGTGGAGCAATTTTCTGCCATCCGCAAGATGAAGCAGATTATCGCCGAAGACGAAGTTATCGATTCTTGCGAAAAAGGGAACGCTTATCCGGAGCCGGGAACGGGCGTTGTCGCGAAGAGAATTGAACTTGCAAAGCGTTTGTTGCAAAAGAACATCCGCCTGGATTCCCCGATTGCGTTTGACGTGCTTTCGTCGGGTTCTTCGATTCCGCTCAACCGCAGCGTGGGTTCGACGGTCATTCTCCTTGGCCTTATGGGTACGTTCTTCGGCCTTATGCAGTCTGTGGCAACCGCTGGTGGTGCAATTGACAATTCCACGACGCAGGGCACGCTCGATACGATTCAGGTGCTCTTCCAGAACATGAAGGGCATTTTCGGTACTAGCCTTTGTGGTTTGTTTGCCGCTTTGATTTTGAGCGCTAGCCGCACGGTACTCAGCTCCAAGCGCGATGAATTCATGGCGCACCTCGATACATTCACGCTAGACATGCAAGAAGACGAAAGCGCAGAAGGCGTGATTGAAGAAGACAAGAACGAACTCGAACGCCTCTTTGAATCTGTCGAAAAGAATTTGTCCGTGATTGCATCTTCCGTGAAGGAAGGCTTGGCTGGTGTTGTTTCGATGGTGGGCGAGGAACTCTCTGCCATGACTTCGAAGCTGAACCAAGATGTCGTTGATTCTGTCCAGAAGGTTTCTACTGAAATGACCTCTTCTATTAAGACGGTCAACGATTCTCTCGCTGGTGCTGTGGCGAATATGAATGAATCGACGCAGAAGTTTGGCGAACTCGTTGGCGCTTCTGTGACGAACGCCTTTAGCCCGATTAACGAAAATATCGGTGCGCTCTCCAAGTCCGTTGAGGCAATCCCGTCGAAGCTCGACGATAAGCTTAATGGCATTTCTGCTGCCTTGAACGCAAGCCTCGATGGTCTTTCTTCAGGCGTTAAGTCTTCGCTTGATGGAGTTTCTGGCAATGTGGAAACCGCACTTTCTAAGGTCGCCTCTGAAGTTAAAGCAGGCCTCGACGGCGTTGCTGCTGATGTTAAGGCTGGCCTTCAGGATGTGGCGAAGGGCACGATGGATGTGGCATACCTTACTAAGGATGCTATGGACGAAGCTTCTAAGAGCATCGGTGATTCCGTTGCCGAACAGGTCAAGCAGTCTAGCGAACAGTGGGCCGACTTTATGCAGCGTCTCGAAGACAAGACGACTGCCAACGTGGATTCTCAGCGCGAAGGTCTCGAAACGCTCAAGAACGTGGCTCTCCAGGTTGCCGAAAAGGCTCAGGCGGGTTCTGCAGAACTTTCGCAGAATGTCTCCGAAAAGCTCGGCGCCCTTTCCTCCGACATTCTCGGCGCTTTCCAGAAACTTTCCGAAACGTCAAGCGTGCTTCTCGAAGCTCAAAAAGCTCTCACCGAAAGCATCGACAACCGCGTGGTCAAGGAAAAAGAAGCCACGGACGCTCTTGGCGGAAATATTGTGGAAACCGCAGAACTTATGCGCGTGAACCAGTCCGAACTCAGCGCCAATCTCGAAATGTTGCGTAGCGGCCTTGAAACGATTCTCGAAAAGCTCTCCGGCGATACCGCAGAACACGAAGAAGAAGACAACTTTGTTGAACACCTCAACCAGTCTCTTGAAGCCTTCCACGAACGCGCAAGCGAAGTGCTCATGGAAAATGCGGTCAAGACTCAGGAAATCTTGCTCGAAGTGCTCGAACAGACACAGCGTTCTGCAATCCCTGCTCAACCTAAAGCTGAAGGTTAATCATGCGTCGCAATAGAGACGAAAATAGCAATCCATGGATGGCGTACACGGACTTGGGCGTGGCCCTCGTTTCGCTCTTTATCCTTGCGTTTGTGGCGATGGCGACCCTCAAGGAACAAAAAGCGGAAGACCTCACGCGTACCGAAGAAGAAGTGCTCAGCTGCCAGGAACAGATGCGTAAGATTGCGGCAGAACGCAATGCGCTTTTGTCCAAGAGCTTGCAGACCTCCATCGAAGCAGGCCTTATCGCGCTCGAAGATGGCAAAATCCAGATCCAGGCGAGTTTCCTTTTCCCGATTAACGGCGCAAACCTCACCAAGGAAGGCGAGGGCGTGATTCGCGGCATCAGCAAGGGGCTTTTGGAAGCGCTTGATTCTACGGACGTGATCATGGTGAGTGGCTTTACGGACGATATTCCGTTTAGCGGTTCGACATCCTATACGAACTGGAATCTTTCTACAGAACGTGCCGTGAACGTGGTCAAGATGCTCGTGAAAATGGGCTTCCCGCCCGATAGACTCTTTGCAGCAGGCTTTGGCGAACACCGCCCGAAATACCCGAACGACAGCGAAGAACATCGCCGTTTGAACCGTCGCGTGGAAATCGGTGTGACCCCGCTCCAGTCCAACAAAACAGCTGAGGTGACGCCCTAATGGAAGAGCTCACCGAAAAACTGTCCGAAATCAAGGTTAGTATTGATGCCATTCGCAAGACTGGCAAGCTTTCGCATTGGCGGATGTTTTATGCGGATACGCTTTACACGCGTGCCCAGGAATATGTGGCGGTGGATCGTTACCCCGAGGCAAAACTTGTGGCGCAGAAGCTGGATCGCTGGATTCAAGCCCACAAGCTCGCTCTCGAGACGAACAAGGGCGATGCGCGCCCGCCGATGATTTTCTGGAATGCTGACTTGTTGAACAACATTGTTAAACGCATCCGTTCGACACTCGAAACGAAAAAAATGCTCGTGCCGTCTACGGAACGTGATTCCATCAATCGCCGTTTGAACATTGTCGATGGCTGGATCCAGAAAGGCGAATACCTTGTCGCGCACGATGAACTCTTAGCGCTCCGCAGCGCCTTGATTGCGCGTCTCCGCCGCAGTTACCGCGCTCGCATTGTCGCATCGTTTGCGTACAGTGGCGGATACGTTCAGCCGGCCGGTTCGACCGTGGGTCTTTACAACTCCCTCCACACGCTCGAAGAAACGTTCCACATCGTTGGTGAACACGATCCGATTTGGATTGAAGACTTCCTCGAAATTTACAACGATTTGTTCAGAATCGTGGATCGATTAGTCCCGCAAGACAAAAAGTAAAGTCTGTATAAAAAATGCCGCGCACTTATGCGCGGCAGTTTCACTTTGCAATGTCATGCCCGCCATTGAGCGGGCATCTCCATCTCTGTCCAGTTATTTCTTGAGCTTCTTGAGAAGAGCTGCAGCCTTCGTGAACTGCTGCTTCACGGACTTCGGACCCGTACCGCCTTCAATGTTGCGCTTGCTGACGCTGTATTCGAACGTAAGCGTCTTCTTCATCTTGGCGACGTCCGGGACGCCAGCGGCGGCCCAAGCCTCGTCAGAAAGTTCCGTAAACTGCTTGCCCTGGCGTGCTGCATCGCCGACGAGGCTTCCCACGACGTGGTGGGCGTCGCGGAACGGAACACCAGCTTCCACGAGCAAATCTGCAAGATCGGTTGCAAGGAGTGCCGGAAGCATCTTGGCGTGCATTGTCTCGAAGTTGAAACGAGCCGTTTCCAAAGCTTCCTTCATCACGCGGAGAATCACCTTCACGTTGTGGACGCTATCGAATACCGGTTCCTTGTCTTCTTGCAAGTCGCGGCTGTAGCTGAGCGGAGCGCCCTTCACGAGCGTGTAAAGTGCGGTGAAGTTTCCGAGCATACGGCCAGACTTTCCGCGGATCAGTTCCATGGAGTCTGGATTCTTCTTCTGCGGCATCATCGAAGAACCGCTGGAGAATGCATCGTGCAATGTAAGGAAGCCAAATTCGCAAGAGCTCCAGTTTACAAAGTCTTCGGCGTAGCGGCTCATTGTGTTCGCGATGATGGCGAGGTCCGCCTCGAATTCGAGCATCATG